>JBBQTP010000005.1:0-57661 GCA_038213205.1 Caulobacterales bacterium | reverse complement strand
CGTGCGTTCGCGATCCTGCCGGTTGGTCTCGTCGCGGGCGTCGTTGGCGAGGTCGCGCTTCAGCTTGGCTTTCAGCGCCAGTGACTGGCGCAGCGACCGGGCGGCCTTCTGATAGGCGCGGGCCAGGGTGGCGATATCCGCAGGGTCCTCGGCGGCCATGGCGGCGCCGTGCAGCTTACGCGCCAGCGACAGGTCCATCTCAGCCACTTCGGCGAGCATAGCGTCGTCGCGGTCGAGGGTGAGGGCGGGGTCGGACATGTGAGAACAAAAGAAGAACACATAAGCGGGCTGATGTCAAACACCCAGCCGACTTACGCGACGGTCGCGCTACAGTGACGAGGTCCTCGAATGATTCTCAGGCTGACGATGTTTGGCTATATCCCGACGCGGAAATCGGGAGCCTCGCCAACCGCCTCAAGGCTTCCCCGCCCGCTCCACCCTCTGCGCCGTCACCATCGCCGCCACATCCGCGAGCAGCGCCTTGGCGTCGTAGATGATGCCGTCCTTGATGGTGTAGCGGACGCCGCCGATCATCGCGGCCTTGCCGGTGGTCTCGTCGAGTTTCAGGCGGCCTGTGCCGTAGAGCACCTTGAAGTTGGCCAGGGGGTTTTCCGGCACGATGACCAGGTCGGCGAGCTTGCCGGGGGTGACTTCGCCCATCGGCGGGGCTTCGCCCTTGGGGTCGTAGAGGGTCATGGCGCCGTTCAGGGTGGCGGAGCGGACGACCTCCAGCGGGGTGAGGCCGGCTTCCTGGAGGAGCTCCAGCTCCTGGACGTAGCCGAAGCCGTAGAGGTTGTAGATGAAGCCGGAGTCCGAGCCGGTGGTGACCCGGCCGCCGATCGACTGGTAGTCGCGGATCAGCTGCATGTAGCGGGCGAAGAACCGCTTCCAGGTGACCTCGCGCGTGGTGGTCCAGTCGAAGAAGAACGAGCCGTGGTGCTCGTGGCTCGGCTGATAGAAGGCCCAGAGCGAGGGCAGGGTGTAGGTGGGGTGCCAGTCGGCGTTGCGGGCGCGCATCAGGTCGCGGCCGGCCGAGTAGATGGTGAAGGTCGGGTCGAAGTCGACGTGGTTGGCCTTCTGCTCCTTGAGGTAGTCCCACCATTCCTTTGAGCCGGGCTCGACGGTCTGGTCCCAGATGGCGGCGGCCTCGCCGAACCGGTCCTCCTCGTTGGCGTAGTTGTAGTCGGTGGGGAACTGCTGGATCTGGTGATCCTTCAGCAGGCTCTCGAAGTGGCCGTAGTAGTGGGTGACCGTGCCGAGGCCGAGGCGGCCGGCCTGGATGGCGTTCATCCGCGCGACGCCGGGCTGGCTCAAGTGGGCGACGCTGCCGAGGTGTTGCAGCTTGGCTTCGGCCAGCATGGCGGCCATCACCTCGGGCGGGTCGAAGTTGAAGAACTTGATGCCGTCGATGTTGTTCCTGGCCGCCCAGCGGACCCAGGCGCGGCCTTGTTCCGGCGTGTTGCAGGGCCCGCCGGTCCAGCTCGAGCAGGGGGTCGTGTAGTTGAAGATGCGCGGGGCGACGATCTCGTTGCGGGCGCTGCGGGCCTTCTCGCTGGCGACCAGGGCGTTGTCGTCGAACACCAGGGGCACGGAGCGCACCGTCGTGACGCCGTGCGCCATCCAGAGCTTGTAGACGTAGGTGAGGTCGGGGGCCTTGTCGGCCGTGCCGCCGTGGGTGTGCATGTCGATGAAGCCCGGCAGGACGTACTGGCCGGTGGCGTCGATGGTGTGGTCGGCGGGGGGCAGGGGCTTGGCGGCCGCGCCGACCTCGGCCTGATTGGCGGCGCCGGGGCGGGCGGTCTCGCGGATGTCGGCGATGATGTTGTCGTGGATGATGATGTCGACCGGGCCGACCGGCGGGGCGCCCGTGCCGTCGATCAGGGTCGCGCCGTGGATGATCAGGGTGTGGAAGGGGCCCTGGCCCTCGCCGGGCTTGCGGGCCGGGGCGGGATTGACGCCGGCGGCCGTGGCCGCGCTTGCGGTCAGCAGGGTGATGGCCGCGGCGAGCGCCGCACACCTTGAAATGGTCTTCACGCGCCGTCCCCCAAACTCAAGCTGCGCGACTATGACGGCCGAATCCGGGGACTAGCAACGTGGGGGCGATGCGGGGGGCCTCAGCGCCCGGCGGCGACGGCCTTGGCGACGGCCTCCTCATGCCGGGCCCCCGCCAGGATGTTGGGCAGGGAATGGTTTCCCTCGTGGCAGGCGCTCTCGTACATCGGCTTGGCGGTGCGGAACCAGGAGAACTCGCCAAGCCAGGGGCCGGCGTAGGTCTTCGGGTCGATGACGGTGAACTGGTAGAGCAGTTCGCGGCTGGAGATCGGCGTCAGGCGCTCGATCACCGTGGCGTCACCCGGGACGATCAGGTTCGGTGCGATGTGGAAGCGGTCGGCATCGGGCATGCCGATGGTTTCGATTACCAGGGTTTCGCCCTCCCAATGGCCGATGGAATCGCCAAGGCGGGACCAGAGCACCTTGGGCGCGTGGGTCCTGGTCAGGGGCACGACGCGGACGTCGTCGCCATATTCGCCGTGGATCACCACCTGATCGCGGGTCCGCAGAATCTGGATCTGGCTGTCCAGGGCGAACGACGACAGCGGCGGCTGGCCCTGGCCCACCAGGCAACGCTCGGCGTTGGGGCGCTGTTCGGGATTGTCGGCCGGGGTGTCGGGCGACGGCCCGGCGAGTTCCTGTCGCGCGGCGGGCGTGTAGGGCAGCCTGCCGTCGGCCGGCAGGACGACCGCACGGCTGCGCCGCTGGCCGCGGACGATCGGCAAGCCGTCGGACTGGGTCACCAGCATCGGCAACTCGGGGTCCAGCGTCGCGGCGAACTCGTCCGACAACGCCTTGCCGGCGGCGAGGGTCGCGGCCTTGGCGTCCTGTCCGGAGACGACCAGTTGGGGAAAGCCCGGTATCGCCTCCATCGGCAGGATGAAGTTCATACGCCAGTAGCCTTCGAGGCTGGGTTTGGTTCGGCCCTGGCCTGCATGCGAGCGGGGCTGCGCCCCGGCCGAGCCGGCGATACCGGCGGCGCACGCGAGCAGGCACAAGGCCTGGCTGATGTTCATGGCGACCCCGATCCGTGCCGCCCTTTGACGACGGGACGGCAGTATTGGTCATTTGATCGGCCTGCTCCACAAATCTTGAGCGGGCGCGGTCCGGGTTTAGGGCGCGGCCCGCACTTGCCTCCGCCCCCCCTATCCGCCATATCCCCCAGCGGAGATCGGCGGCGGGCGGACGCTTCGCCAACCTGGTCAGGGCCGGAAGGCAGCAGCCACAACGAATTCCGTTCCGGGTCGCCGTTCGGTCTCCACCTCATTCCCGCCAATTGAAATTTGATCGTCATTCCCGGCCTTGTGCCGGGAACCCAAGATCGCGACGGGCTCAGACGCGGGCGCGGCGACGCGGAGTGCGCCTTCGGCCACGGAGTTCATGGGTTCCCGGCACAAGGCCGGGAATGACGGTGGGTTGGGGGAGAGGGGGCTCTTTCCTGTGGGTTTCGGGGTTTACGCTTTGCGGGGTTGGCGGCGTCCTCTTACATGGGCGGCATGGCCGACGAAGACGACCTCAGCCACGATTCTGACGCTAAGCCTGACGAGGGGGGGCTCGCCGATGGGCCGCCTTCGATCGACATGTTCGGCGACAACAAGGGCCCGACGCTGAGCAACGACGCCTCGGCGGCCTATACGGTCATCGCGCGAAAGTACCGACCGAAGACCTTCTCCGACCTCTATGGCCAGGAGGCCATGGTGCGGACGCTGACCAACGCGTTCGCGTCGGGGCGCATCGCGCATGCGTTCATGCTGACCGGGGTGCGCGGGGTGGGCAAGACCACCACGGCGCGGCTGCTGGCGCGGGCGCTGAACTACGAGAGCGACACGGTCCACGAGCCGAACCTGGACTTGTCGGTGGAGGGGATCCATTGCGCCTCGATCATCGAGGGGCGGCACATGGACGTGCTGGAGCTCGACGCGGCGTCGCGGACCAAGGTCGACGAGATGCGCGAGCTGCTGGACGGGGTGCGCTATGCGCCGACGTCCGCGCGCTACAAAGTCTACATCATCGACGAAGTGCACATGCTCTCGACGCAGTCGTTCAACGCCTTGTTGAAGACGCTGGAGGAGCCGCCGCCGCACGCCAAGTTCATCTTCGCCACCACCGAGATCCGCAAGGTGCCGGTGACCATCCTGTCTCGCACCCAGCGGTTCGATCTGCGGCGGGTCGAGCCCGAGGTGATCGTCAAGAACCTGGAGATGATCTCCGAGGCCGAGGGGGCGCGGGTGGAGGCCGATGGGCTGATGCTGATCGCCCGGGCCGCCGAGGGGTCGGTGCGCGACGCCCAGTCGATGCTCGACCAGGCGATCGTCCAGGCCGAGCCCGGGCAGACGGTCACGGCCGGGACGATCCGCGACATGCTGGGGCTGGCGGACCGGGCGCAGACCATCTCGCTGTTTGAACAGGTTATGCGCGGCGAGGCGGGGCCGGCGATCGAGACGTTCCGGACGCTGTATGGCTATGGCGCCAATCCGGACCAGGTGATGCTGGACCTGCTGGATCACTGCCATGGGGCCTCGGTGGCCAAGGCCGTCGGTCCACAGGCTCTCGTCTTGCCCAAGGACCAGGCGCAGCGGCTGGCGGCGGTGGGGGCGGCGGTGTCGGCCGGGACCCTGTCGCGGCTGTGGCAGATGACGCTCAGGGCCTACGAGGAAGTGCGGCGCGCGCCGGATGCGGCGGCGGCGGTGGATATGGCCCTGGTGCGGCTGGCCTATGCGGCGGACCTGCCGGGGCCGGAGGAGGCGCTGAAGCGGCTGCAGGCCGGGGACGCGCCGGCGGGCGGTGGCGGGCCTTCTGGCGGTGGTGGAGGTGGCGGCGGTGGCGCTTTGGCTTCGGGCGGCGGGCAGACGGTGGCGCGGGGGATGGCGGCGCCTCAACCGCAGAGTTCGCCCCAGATGTCCACGGAGCCGGTGGCCTCGATCGCGACGTTCGAGCAGATGCTGGCGCTGATCGACCGCAAGCGGGACATCTCGCTGAAGCTGGATGTGGAGCGGTTCGTCCGCCCGATCAGCTTCCGGCCCGGGGCCATCGAATACGAGCCCGCGCCCGGCGCGCCGCCGAACCTGGCGCAGCGGCTGGTGGGGCGGCTGAAGGAATGGACCGGCGAGCGGTGGCTGATCGCGGCGCAGGGCGGCGGCGGCGCCGAGAGCCTGTGGGAGCGGCAGAAGCGCGAGGAGCGCGAGGTCCGCGCCCAGATCGAGCAGGACCCCTTCGTGCTGGCGGTGATGAAGACCTTCCCGGGCGCCGAGATCGTCGGCATCCGCACCCTGCCCCAGGCCGCGCCGGCCGAGGGCGTGGCGACCGAACCGGAGGACGACGATGACTAGGATCGGCCAGCGGCATCCTTCTCCCCCTGTGGGAGAAGGTGGCAGGCGAAGCCTGACGGATGAGGGGGCGCACTCCGGCATCCGCGCGATCATGCTGTCCGCCTGCGCCGAGGGTTCTGAGAGACCCCTCATCCGGCCGGCTTCGCAGTCCACCTTCTCCCACAAGGGGAGAAGGGCGGGGTTGCTGGCTTTCGCCGCTATGAGCGTCGCGGGTTACGCCCAGGCTCAGCCTGCGCCGCCGCTGATCAATGAGCCGGCGGTGGTGGCGCCGGGGTTCAATGCGACGATGCTGGTGTTGAACTTACCCCCGGCGGGCGACGGACCGCTGACCACCAAGGGCCAGGCGGGGCATCGGCACCCGGCCTCGACCTACGCCTATGTGACCAAGGGCGCGGTGATCAACCGGCTAGGCGACGAGGCGGAGAAGCGGTTCGAGACCGGCCAGGCCTGGTCTGAAACCCCGCTGCAGCCGCACTATCTCGTCAACGCCAGCCGCACCGAGCCGGCGCAGATCGTGGTCGTGCAGATCTACAAGACGGGCACGACCAAGCTTACGGAGCCGCTCCCCAAGTGAAGGATGGGCCGAAATGAAAGATTTGGCAGGCCTGATGAAGCAGGCCCAGCAGATGCAGGAGAAGCTGGGCGCGGCCCAGGCGGAGCTCGAGCAGATGGTGCTGCTGGGCCAGGCCGGCGACGGCATGGTCAAGGTGACCCTGAAAGGAACCGGCCAGATCGCCCGCGTCGATATCGACGAGAGCCTGATGGTTCCGGGCGAGGGCGAGATGGTCGGGGATCTCGTGGCCGCCGCCCACGCCGACGCCATGCGCCAGCTCGACCAGCGCTCGGCCGAGCTGATGCAGAAGGCCGCCGGGCCGCTGGCCGGCATGCCGGGAATGCCGAAGTTCGGATGAAGGTCGCTGTCCTCGCCGCCGGAGCCCTGCTGATGACCACGTCAGCCTCGGGCGCGACCTTGCCGCCAGAGCTGGCCAAGGCGGCGCATGCCTATGACCTGGCGCAGATGACCAACGACAAGGTGGCGCTTGAGCGCCTGCTGGCCCCGGACTATCGGCTCTTCAATTCGGGCGGCCAGGTGCAGAACAAGGCGAGCTTCATCGCCGATTCCACAGCGGCCGACTTCCACATGCAGCCGTTCAAGGTCGAAGAGCCGTTGGAGACGGTGATCGGCGACACCGCCCTGCTGGGCGGGGTGGCGACACTGAAGGGCGTGAGCGGCGGCCAGCCGTTCACCGCGCGCTTAAGGTTCATGGATGTGTGGGCAAAACGGGCGGGCCATTGGCAGGTGGTGTTCACCCAGGCCACCCGGGTTCCCGCGGGTTAGATGGCCGCCTCCGCCGGACCCGAGATCGAGCGGCTGATCAGTTTGCTCGCCAAGCTGCCTGGGCTGGGGCCGAGGTCGGCGCGGCGCGCGGCGCTGGCGCTGTTGAAGCGACGGGATCAGCTTTTGACCCCGCTGGCCGATGCGCTGGCCGAGGCGGCGGCGCGGGTGAAGGTCTGCGCCAGGTGCGGCTCGCTGGACACCCAGGACCCCTGCGCGATCTGCGCGGACAACAGCCGTGATCCGGCGCTGATCTGCGTGGTCGAGGAGGTCGGCGCGCTCTGGGCGATGGAGCGGGCGAGCGCGTTTCGCGGCCGCTACCACGTGCTGGGCGGATTGCTGTCGGCGCTGGACGGGGTGGGGCCCGAGGCGCTGCGGGTGAACGGCCTGGTGGCGCGGGCGTCCGACGCCGGCGTGCACGAGGTGGTCCTGGCGCTGCCGGCCACCGTCGACGGCCAGACCACGGCGCACTACCTTGCCGACCGGCTGGCCGGCGCGGAGGTCTCGGTGACCATGCTGGCGCGCGGCGTGCCGGTGGGCGGCGAACTCGACTGGCTGGACGACGGGACCATCGCCCAGGCCATGCGGGCGCGACGCCCTGCCTAAGCGGGCCGGTCTAGCGGCGACTCAGCTAAACCGCTAAGAACACAGCATGAACGGGTATCTGATCCTGGCGTTTGTCAGCACGATTGCGGCGGTGGCGGCGATCGCCTGGGCGCTGATGGAGCGACAACGGGCGCGGATGCTGGGCGACAACGCCGAGCTGGCGGCGGCGTCGGTGGCGCAGTCGGCGCAGGGTGTCGCCGAGGCGATCCTCAAGCGCAACGAGGAGGCGGTCCGTGGCCGCGAGCAGCTGGCGCAGGCCAGGCTCGAAGCGCAGCTCAAGCCGGTGGCCGAGAGCCTGCAGAAGTTTCAGGAGCACGTGGCGCTGGTCGAGAAGGTGCGCGCCGAGGAGACCGGGGGCCTGAAGGAACAGATCGCGGCGCTGTTGCTGGCGTCGTCGGCGACGCAGGATGAGGCGCGCAAGCTGAGTTCGGCGCTGCGGCGCGGGGCCGGTGTGCAAGGGCGCTGGGGCGAGCAGACCCTGCGCAATGTGCTGGAGCAGGCGGGGCTGTCGAGCTTCTGCGACTTCACCGAACAGGCCTCGACCGACACCGAGGAGGGCCGGCGCAGGCCGGACGTGACCGTGAAGCTGCCGGGCGGAGGCGTCTTCATCATTGACGCCAAGTGCTCGCTGAACGCCTTCCTCGAACTGCAGGACGCCGACAGCGACGAAGCGCGCGAGGCCGCCAGCCTGCGCCATGTGCAGAGCGTGCGGACCCACGTGGCCGGGCTGTCGGCCAAGGCCTATTGGGACCAATTCGAGGGCTCTCCGGACTTTGTTGCGATGTTCGTGCCGCTGGACTCCGCCCTGGCGGCGGCGGTCGACCGGGCCCCGACCCTGATGACCGAGGCGATGGACAGGAAGGTGGTGATCGTCACGCCGACCACCCTGTTCGCGCTCTGCAAGGCGGTGGTCTACGGCTGGCGGGTCGAGGAGCAGGCGGCCAATGCACGGCAGATCGCCGACCTGGGCCGCGACCTCTACAAGCGCATCGCCGTGATGGGCGGCCACGCCGGGGCGATTGGCAAGGCGCTGGAGACCGCCGTGGGCAAGTACAACCAGTTCGTCGGCTCGCTGGAGACCCAGGTGCTGACCCAGGCGCGGCGCTTCGAGGAGCTGAAGGTCGATCACGAAGGGCGCAACATCGAGCCGCTTGTCCCGCTCGACACGGCGGTCCGCCCGCTCGCCAAGCTGACAGATGAAGCGACGCCGACGGTGCGTCTGGTGAAGGGCGACGAGGCTTAAGCCCCTCCTTTGCCTGAGTAAGGGGGGCGTCTCCTACCTTGACGGTCGGGAATTCCGTCCCTACGTCCCGGCGCATGGCGTTGAGAGACATCCTGATCGTTCCGGACCCTGTGCTGAAACAGGTGTCCAAGGCCGTGGACGTGGTCGACGACGACCTGCGCGCGCTGATGGACGACATGCTGGAGACCATGTACGCGGCGCCCGGCATCGGCCTGGCGGCGATCCAGATCGGCGTGGCCCGCCGCGTGATCGTCATGGACTTGGCGCGGCAGGAGGAAGAGCCGCAGCCGCGCTATTTCGTGAACCCGGAGATCCTCTGGGCCTCGGAAGAAACCCAGCCCTACGAGGAGGGTTGCCTGTCGGTGCCGGAGATTTATGACGAGGTCGAGCGTCCCGCGCACGTGAAGCTTCGCTACCTCGACTACAACGGCAAGACCGTCGAGGAGGACGCCGAGGGCATGTACGCCGTCTGCATCCAGCACGAGATGGACCACCTGGACGGCGTGCTGTTCATCGACCACCTCTCGCGCCTGAAGCGCGAGCAGGCGGTGAAGAAGGTCAAGAAGCAGGCCAAGGCGGCCTAGGGCCGTACTCAATTCGCTCTGAGCCAATTCAACGACTTCCGCTCATCCCGGCGAATGCCGGGACCCAGATGGAATGGCTCAGAAATTGGCGCGGGGGGCTCCGAACCCCTCCAATCAGCCTCCCCGCTAGTGGATCTGGGTCCCGGCATTCGCCGGGATGAGCGGTGTTGAGTCCGGAAACTAGGGCCGATCAGCCGGCGACCAGGGCCTCGAATTCGGGGCGGGTCGGGCCGGTCTTCGGCGGGGGCTGGCCGCCGCCCTGAAGATATTCGATCACGGCCGCCTGGACCTCGGGGTCAGCCGCCATCTGCGCCGGGGTGATCATCAGGCTCATCATCCGCGCGAAGACTTTCGCCACGGCGGGATTTCGGGCCGCGACCATCGGAAGAACGCCGGCGAAGCGCGCGGCCGGATCGCTGCTCGGCGGCGCCGGGGGCTCGCCGGCGAGGGCCGCGTCGCTGGCGGCAAGCCAAGCGGCGTCCATCCGGACCTGCTGCTCGAACCAGACGCCCAGTTCGCGATCACGCCAGGTTTCGAAGTCGAGGACGAAAGCCGCCGTGGTAGGGTCGCTTTCGGAGACGGCCTGCGCCAGCCGCTGCGCCTGGGCGTAGGCCATGCTGACGCCGCGGCCGAGGGTCGGATTGGTGTGCATCGCCGAGTCGCCAACCAAGCTCAGGCCCGCGACCACCGGGGCGCCGTCACGCACCAGGGTGCGCGAGCGGTTCTCGATACGCGCCAACACCAGGATGTCGCTGATGGGATCGCCCTTGGCGACCCATGACGCCAGCTTCGGAATGCCAGAGAAGACGCGCTCGAAGGCCTCCGCCCGCCGCATGGCCGGCGCCAGGGGATCGTTCAGTGACGCCGTCATCGACAGGCCGTAGACGTCGCCGTCGGCCATGAAACCGGAGAATTTGGCGAACGGCGACTCGACGTTGATCGGGAAAGTGGTGGCGCCGAGGTCTTCGCCCGGCCGCAGGCGATACCAGCGGGTGATGTAACAGAAGCCGCAGTCCTGGAAGGACTCGGTCAAAGGCCCCATCCCGGCCTCGGCCAGCCACTGTGGAACCTTGGAGTACCGTCCGGAGGCGTCGACGGTCAGGTCCGCGAGGACCTCGCGCCCGCGTTCAAGGGCAACGCCGCGTACGGTGGGCGGCGCGCCGTCGTGATCGAGGATCAGCCCGGTGGCCTCGACGCCGCCCAGCCAGGTCACGCCGGGCTCGGCCTGCGCCTTTCGCCGCAGGACGGCTTCGAACACCAGCCGCCGCGCGAAGATCATGAACGGCCAATCGCGCTCGTCCGGGCCAACCGGCTGCATGGCGTTGGTGAACAGCCGGGCGCCGAACGCGATCAGGGCGTCCAGGACATCGGGCGCCTCGGCCTGCAGCACGGCGCTGGAGCGCCCGAGCAGGATGTGCGGCTGGCGGGCCTGGGCGACGCCGCGGCGCGACCAGGACTGGAAACACGCTTCGGGGTCGGACGGGGGCTCCTCCGCGTCCTTCTCGATCAGGGTGACCTGATGGCCCCGCCGGGCCAGGAACAGGGCGGTGACCAGGCCGGCCGGCCCGGCGCCTACCACCGCCACATGGGTCATCAGAGTACCTCCCGCCGATCGCCAGCTTCACGGCTTTCAAACGGAGGGACAAGCGGGGCTTTGATCACGGCCTCGGCGGGGTGCGGCCAGGGCGTCACTTCTTCTGCGCGTCGTCCTTGGCCTTGTTGAGGGCCGCGTCGGTCTTGTCGCCGGCCGCCTTGGCGCCTTCCTTGATCTCTTCGCCGGCCTTGTCGGCGACGTCCTTGGTCTTGGCGGCGGCTTCGGAGGCGCCTTGCTTGATATCCGAGCCCAGCGCCTTGGCGGCCGGGGCGTTGGCCACGTCCTTGGCGGCGGCGGCGGCGTCTGAGCCCATGGCCTTCAGGTCCTCGCCGGCCTTGTCCTGGGTGGGCTTGGAGCAGGCGGCGAGGGTCAGCGACAGGCCGACAGCGGCGATGACGGCGAAGGTGCGCATGGTGAGGCTCCTGGATTTGTGGGTCAGGACAATCAACGGCCAAGCTTGGCCCTTGGTTCCCGCCTCGCTACACCGGCCCCATGCGGATCGCTTTCCTGGGAACCCCTGACTTCGCGCTGGCGGCGCTCAAACGGCTGGTGGAGGCCGGGCATGAGATCGCCTGCGTCTATTCCCAGCCCCCGGCGCCGCGCGGGCGTGGGCAGACGCTGCGGGCCTCGCCGGTGCACGCCTACGCGCTGGATCAGGGGCTGATCGTGCGCACGCCCGCTTCGATGCGCGATCCGGGGGAGATCTTCGCCTTCGAGGCCCTGGAGGTCGAGGCCGCGGTGGTGGTGGCGTTCGGCCAGATCCTGCCGGCCGAGGTGCTGGAGGCGCCGGTGCTCGGGTCGTTCAACCTGCATGGCTCGCTGCTGCCGCGCTGGCGCGGCGCCGCGCCGATCCAGCGCGCGGTGATGGCCGGCGATCCGATGACCGGGGTGCAGGTGATGCGGCTGACCGAGGGGCTCGACGAAGGCCCGGTGCTGGCCTCGGAGACCCTGCGGATCGGGCCGCTGGATACGGCGGGCACGGTGCATGACCGGATGGC
Source organism: Caulobacterales bacterium (assembly GCA_038213205.1). GTDB lineage: Bacteria > Pseudomonadota > Alphaproteobacteria > Caulobacterales > Caulobacteraceae > Phenylobacterium. Next base: position 45,919 of record JBBQTP010000005.1, on the reverse strand, counting down.
GGCGATCGGGGCGGAGTTGCTGGTTCGCACCCTGCCCGCCATCGAGGACGGCTCGGCGGTGGAGACAGCGCAGGCGGACGAGGGTGTCACCTACGCCAAGAAGATCCGGCCGAAGGAGGCGAAGATCGACTGGGCGAAGCCGGGGCGCGAGCTGGACTGCAAGATCCGCGGCCTGTCGCCGTTCCCGGGGGCCTGGTTCACGCTGCCGAGCGACAAAGGGCCGGTGCGGGTGAAGGCCCTGCTGTCGGCCTACGAAGACCCGGGTCCCAAAGAGGGGCAAGGGCCGCCTGGCGAGGTGCTGGACGATCGGCTGCTGGTGGCGGTGGGCGAGGGCGCCGTGCGGCTGCTGCGCGTGCAGCGCGAGGGGCGCGGGCCGCAGGACGCCGAGGCTTTCCTGCGCGGCGCACCGGTGGCGGTGGGAACGGTGCTGGGCTGATGCCGCGCTATCGGCTCCTGCTGGAATATGACGGCGGGCCCTATTGCGGGTTCCAGGCGCAGGGGGCGCTCCCGACCATACAGGCGTCGCTGGAGAGGGCCGTGGCGGCGTTCTGCGGCGAGGCCAGCCGGGTGCATACGGCGGGGCGGACCGATACCGGGGTGCACGCGACCGGACAGGTGGCGCACGTCGACCTGGAGAAGGACTGGCCGGCCGAGACCGTGCGCAACGCGCTGAACGCCCACCTGCGGCCAGAGCCGATCGTGGTGCTGGCGGTCGAGGTCGCGGCGGAGCGGTGGCACGCGCGGTTCTCCGCGAGCGAGCGGCGCTACCGCTACCGGATCCTCAACCGGGTGAGCCCGCCGGGGCTGGACCAGGGCAGGGTCTGGTGGGTGAAGAAGGACCTCGACGCGGCGGCGATGCATGCGGCGGCCCAGACGCTGGTGGGCAACCACGACTTCACCACCTTCCGCGACCTGGCCTGCCAGGCGAAGTCGCCGGTCAAGACGCTGGACGTGGTCTCGGTGGTGCGCGAGGGCGAGGCGGTGGTGCTGGTGTTCGAGGCGCGTTCGTTCCTGCACCGCCAGGTGAGGTCGATGACCGGGACCCTGGCCGAGGTGGGGGTCGGGCGGTGGGCGGCGGACGACGTGGTTGCGGCCCTGGCGGCGAGGGACCGCGCGGCCTGTGGGCCGGTGGCGCCGGCCGATGGGCTGTATCTGACCGGGGTGAGTTACGAGCCGTAGTCCTTCTCCCCTTGTGGGAGAAGGTGGCCTGCGAAAGCAGGTCGGATGAGGGGTCGAAAGACCTATCCGGACTGGGGGCTGAATCGCGTGGATGGCGGGGTGTGACCCCTCATCCGTCAGCCTTCGGCTGCCACCTTCTCCCACAAGGGGAGAAGGCTACCCCTTGAACGCCTCGAAATACCGCTGGATGACGGTCTCGTAGACGGACTGGAGTTGGCGGATTTCGGCGACGGGGGCGGCTTCGTCGATCTGGTGCATGGTCTTGCCCACCAGGCCGAGCTCGACCACCGGGCAAAGCGCGCGGATGAAACGGGCGTCGGAGGTGCCGCCCGAGGTGGAGAGCTCCGGCTCGCGGCCGGCGGTGTCGCGCACGGCGCCGGCGACCAGGTCAGTGAACGGGCCGGGCTCGGTGAGGAAGGCCTCGCCGCTGATCGCCGGGACGACGGTGATCTTGCCCGCGAAGCCCTTGCCGGCCTCGAAGGCCTCGACGTCGATCCAGCGGGCCAGGGCCTCGCCGGTGTGGTGCGGGTTGAAGCGGACGTTGAGCATCGCCTTGGCGACGCCGGGGATCACATTGGTGGCGGTGTTGGGCACGTCGATGCGGGTGATCTCCAGGTTCGACGGCTGAAACTCCGGATAACCCTTGTCGAGCTCGCGCTCCTGCAGGCGCAGCAACAGGCGCAGCAGAACGGGCACGGGATTGGCGGCGCGGTGCGGATAGGCCACGTGGCCCTGCACGCCCTCGACGGTGATCGCCACGTTGATCGAGCCGCGGCGGCCGACCTTGACCATGTCGCCGAAGATCTCCGACGACGACGGCTCGCCGACGATGCAGTGGTCGATGGTCTCATCTTCCACTTGCAGGGCGTCCACCACCATCCTGGTGCCGTGGGTGGCCACGCCCTCCTCATCGCCGGTGATCAGGAAGGACAGCGATCCGGTCACCTGCCCGGCGGCGATGGCGGTCTCAGCGGCGGCGGCGAAGGCGGCGATGGCCGACTTCATGTCGACGGCGCCGCGGCCGATCAGCAGGCCGTCGACCTCCTTGGCCTCGAAGGCGCCCTGGCTCCAGGCGGCCTCGTCACCGACCGGGACCACGTCGGTGTGGCCGGCGAAGCAGAGGTTGGGGCTGCTCACGCCGAAGCGGGCGTAGAGGTTCTCGATCTCACCGAAGCGCATCCGGCGGCACGCGAAGCCCAGGCCGGCGAGAGTCTGTTCGACGATGTCCATGGCGCCGGCGTCGGCGGGTGTGACCGACGGGCGACGGATCAGCTCTTTCGTCAGGTTGATCGCGTCGATCAAGCTCGTCCCCGTCGCTGGGCGTCCCTAAGTTAGGGGCTCTCCTAAACCGGAAAGACCATATGCCCAAGATCGACGTCGATGCCGCGCCCACCCGCTTCGGGTCCGCCTATCCGCCGCCCTATGACGCGCCCTGCAACGCACGCAAGCGCTGGAAGCTGGGCGACGCGGCGGGCCTGACCCAGTTCGGGGTCAACCTGATGCGCCTGCCGCCGGGCGCCTGGACCAGCCAGCGGCACTGGCACACCGCCGAGGACGAGTTCGTCTGGGTGGTCGAGGGCGAGGTGGTGCTGGTGACCGACGAAGGCGAGCAGGTGCTGGTCGCCGGCGACTGCGCGGGCTTCCCGGCCGGGGTGGCCAACGGCCATCACATCCAGAACCGCTCGGACAAGGAAGTGGTGCTGCTGGAGGTCGGCTCGCGCCGCGAGGACACCGACGGCTGCGACTATCCGGACATCGACCTGGTGCTGGTCCCGGGCGAGGAGGACTACCGCCATCGCGACGGTTCGCTCTATGTCGACACCGCACGGAAGCGCTAGCTCATGCCTAAGATCGACATCGACGCCGTGGAGCTGAGCTCAGGCTGCAACTATCCACCACCGTTCGCGGAGATCTGTCAGGGGGCGAACTGGCGCAAGCTGGGCGACGCGGCGGGGCTGACCCAGTTCGGGGTCAACCTCACCCGCCTGCCGCCGGGCAAGTGGTCGAGCCAGCGCCATTGGCACACGCAAGAGGACGAGTTCGTCTGGGTGCTGGAGGGCGAGGTCACCCTGGTGGAAGGCCCCCTGGCCGAGGATGGGGGCGCGAAGGTGCTGAAGGCCGGTGACTGCGCAGGCTGGAAGGCCGGGACGCAGAACGGTCACTGCCTGCAGAACCTGAGCGAGCGTGACGCGGTCTATCTGGAAGTCGGCACGCGCCGGCCCGACATCGACGGCTGCGACTATCCGGACATCGATATGGTGGCCAAGGCGGGGGAGCCATTCTACCGGCATCGCGACGGGACGCCTTATCCGTCAGGCGACTAGTGACAGCCAGGTCTAAGGCCGGGCGAAGAGGGACAGGCCGAAATCGTCCAGCAGGGCGCTGGCCGGCGTGGGGGCGTTGACGGTCCAGTAGGTTTCGTAGCTCCGCTCATCCAGGGTCATGGCGGCGTAGCGGTCCATCAGCTCGAAATAGGCGCTCTCAAGGCGGGTGGAGGACGGATCGAGGTTGCTGACCACGATGCTGCCGGTCGGGACCACGTCCACCGGAGTGATCCGCAGGTCGGGGCGGTATTCGCGCAGGATGTTGACGACTTTCCAGACGTCTCCGGTCCACCAGCCGGCCAGCTGGGTGTCCTTTCGCTGGTCCGCCCGATGCTGGCGCTCGGTCATCTCCAGGTTCACCGGCAGGCAGTCGTCCATCATGATCAGGGAATTGGGGCCGCACACGCGCTCGGTGTTGATGAAGTCGCGCAGCAGATATTCGAAGCGGTGCATCCCATCGAGGAAGGCGACGTCGACGGGTCCGCCGAAGATCACCCGGGGATCGTGGTCGCGAAAATATTCGTCGCTGCCCATCTGGTAGAGGTGCAGCACGCGCTTGCCGCCCATGGGATTGCGGTCGAACACGAACTTCGGGTCCACGCCGATCGACGGGCACTCCGCCAGGGCCAGGCTCGAGCCATTGTGCACGCCGATCTCAAGGTAGTTGCGCGCGCCCTTGCGGGCGAGCATGGCGCGGACGAAGTCGCGGTAGATCGGGCCGCTCAGGACCTTGCGCGCCGGCGGGGAGGGTTCAGCGCCCTGCGGCACGGGATCGGTGGTGCTCATCAAGCCGTCCTCTGGTTCAAGGTTCAGTCGCGCAGCAACTCGTTGATGCTGACCTTCGAGCGGGTGCGTTCGTCCACGGTTTTCATGATCACCGCGCAGTAGGTCGATGGCAGGCTGGGGTCGTGGGCGTTGGGGCGGGAGCCGGACATGATGACGGAGTAGGGCGGCACCTCGCCGGTGATCACCGCGCCGCTGCGGCGGTCGACGATCGGGGTGGTGGAGGTCAGGTAGACGCCCATGGAGAGCACGCTGCCCTCGCGGACGATGACGCCCTCGGCGACCTCGGCGCGGGCGCCGATGAAGCAGTTGTCCTCGATGATCGTCGGATTGGCCTGCAGGGGCTCGAGCACGCCGCCGATGCCGGCGCCGCCGGAGATGTGGCAGTGCTTGCCGATCTGAGCGCAGGAGCCGACCGTCGCCCAGCCGTCGACCATGGTCCCGTCACCGACGTAGGCGCCGATGTTGACGAGCGAGGGCAGCAGCACCACGCCCCTGGCGATGAAGGCGCCCTTGCGGACGATGGAGCCGGGCACCTGGCGGAAGCCGGCGGCCTCGAAGCGGGCGGCGTCCCAGCCTGTGGTCTTGAGCGGAACCTTGTCCCAGAAGGGGCCCGGCGCATCGGACGCGGTCAGGCTGTTCGGGGTCAGGCGGAAGAACAGCAGGATCGCCTGCTTGGCCCACTGGTGGGTGAGCCATTGGCCGTCGGCCCGGCGCTCGGCGACCCGCAGGGTTCCAGCGTCCAGGCGCTCGAGGGTCTCCAGCACGGCGTCGCGCACGGCGCCCCTGGTGGCGTGGGTGATCGCGTCGCGGTCTTCCCAGGCGGCTTCGATCACCTTCTTGAGGTCGTCGTGCATTCAGGAGGGTTCTTTCAGGCGGGCGTCGCTCAGGAACGAAGCCAAGTTGTCGGTCTTGTAGTCGATGAAGGGCGCGGTGGAGGCGGGCGCGCTCGGGCCCACCAGCACTGTGGTCATCCCGAGGTCGGCGGCGGGAGCGAGATTACGCTCGGAATCCTCGAAGAAGGCGGTGGAGTTCGGGTCGATGGCGTGGTCGGCGCTGATCGCGGCGAACGCAGCCGGATCGGGCTTGGGCAAATAACCCCCTGAGCCGATGTGGAAGACCTCCGAGAAAAGGTGGTCGAGGCCGAGATGCTTCAGCACCCGCTCGGCGTGGATGCCATCGGCGTTGGTGAAGATCAGCCGGCGGCCCGGCAGGCGCCCCAGGGCCGCCAGCAACTCAGGGTCGTGCGTCAGGCCCTCCAACGGCAGGTCGTGGAACATGGCGTGGTAGTCTGCAGGATCCACCCCGTGGTGCTCGATCATGCCGCCGAGCGTCAGGCCATATTCCGCCAGGTACTTCTTCTGCAGATTGTAGGCCTCGTCGCGGGCCAGGCCGGTGACCTGCTGGACGAAGTCGGTCATTCGCCGCTCGATCTGACTCATGAAGCCGGAGGAGACAGGGTAGAGGGTGTTGTCCAGGTCGAACAGCCAGGTGTCGATGTGGGTGAGGTCGGCGGGCGTGAGATCGATAGGCTGGGCAGTCATTCGCAGATCAGCGTGCCCGCCCCGTGCTCGGTGAACAGCTCGACCAGCATGGCGTGGGGCTTGCGACCGTCCAGGATGACCACGGCGCCGACCCCGGCCTCGACGGCGGCGATGGCGGTCTCAAGCTTGGGGATCATGCCGCCGGTGGCGACGCCGTCCTCGATGGCTTTTCTGGCCTCGGCGACGGTCATCTGGCGGATCAGTTCGCCGTCCTTGTCGAGCACGCCGACCACGTCGGTGAGCAGCAGCATGCGCTTGGCGTTGAGCGCCCCGGCCAGGGCTCCGGCCACGGTGTCGGCATTGATGTTGTAGGTCTGGCCGTCCTCGGCGACGCCGATCGGGGCGATCACCGTGATGTAGTCCTCGTCGGCGTAGATCAGCGCCTCGATCAGCTTGGGGTCGACACGCTTGGGGTCGCCGACGAAGCCCAGGTCGACCTCCTTCTCGATCAGCGAGTCGGGGTCCTTCTTGGTGCGGGTGACCTTCTCGACGGTGATCAGCCGCGCGTCCTTGCCCGACAGGCCCACGCCGCGCACGTCGGCCTCCTTGCCGGCCAGGGTGATCCAGTTGGCGATCTCCTTGTTGATCGCGCCGGAGAGGACCATCTCGGCCACTTCCATGGTCGGGGCGTCGGTGACGCGCAGGCCATCGATGAAAGTGGATTTCACCCCGGCGCGTTCCAGCATGGCGCTGATCTGCGGGCCGCCGCCGTGGACGATCACCGGATGGACGCCAAGCATCTTCAGGAGCACGGAGTCGGCGGCGAACTGCTTGGCGACCTGTTCCTCGCCCATGGCGTGGCCGCCGTATTTGATGACCACGGTCTCGCGGTCGTAGCGCTGGATGTAGGGCAGGGCCTCGGCCAGGGTCCTGGCGGTGGCCCATCCAGGCTCTTGGGTGTCGTCAGTCACGGCGTGCGAGGCCCTTACGAAAACAGTGCGTCCCGATAGCGGACCCTGGGCCCCCTGTCACGTTGAAGGGGCCGTGCTAAGCCTCCGGCCAAGCTTTGGCGTTGGGAGTGTCGGATGCGTATGCGGATTGTAGCGGCGGCGCTGGCCGTTTCGGTTGTGGCGGGGGCCGCGGAGGCGGCGACGGTAGCAGTGAGCGCCGACCGGCTGCTGGACGTGGCCAGCGGCAGGTATGTGGACAAGCCACTGCTGGTGATCACCGATGGACGGATCGCCGCGGTGGAGCATCAGGGCGACAAGGTCCCGGTGGGCGCGCAGCGGGTGGACCTGCCCGGCGTGACCCTGCTGCCCGGGCTGATCGACATGCACGTGCACCTGACGAGCTCGCCGCTCTACAGCGGCTACAACTACCTGGAGTTCACCGACAGTTTCTGGCCGATCATCGCCACCCGGCACGCCCGTGACACGGTAGAGGCGGGCTTCACCACCGTGCGCAACGTGGGGTCTGACAACTACGATGACGTGGGCCTGAAGCAGGCGATCGACGGCGGCTTCATCCCCGGACCGCGGATCGTGCCGGCCGCCTATGCGATCGGCTCCACCGGCGGCCATTGCGATTCGACCTTCTTCCCGCCGTCGATGAAGCAGAAGGGCGACGCGGTGATCGACAGCCCCGACGAGGGCCGCCGGATGGTCCGCCAGATGCACAAGTACGGCGCCCAGGTGATCAAGATCTGCGCCACCGGCGGCGTGTTCAGCCATGGCGATACGCCCGGCGCCCAGCAGCTCACCCTCGACGAGATCAGGGCCATCGTCGACGAGGCCCACCGCACCGACATGCGGGTCGCCGCCCACGCCCATGGCGCGGCGGGGATCAAGGCCGCGATCCTCGGCGGCGTCGACACCATCGAGCACGCGAGCCTGGTGGACGACGAGGGGATCAAGCTCGCGGTCCAGCACGGCAGCTACTTCGGCATGGACATCTACAACACCGACTACACCCAGGCCGAGGGCAAGAAGAACGGGGTGCTGGAGGCGAACCTGCAGAAGGACCGCGATATCGGCGAGATCCAGCGGCAGAACTTCAAGAAGGCGCTGAAGGCCGGGGTGAAGATGATCTTCTCGTCGGACGCCGGGGTCTATCCGCACGGGACCAACGCGCGGCAGTTCGCGACCATGGTGCGCTATGGGGCGACGCCGCTTCAGGCCATCCAGACCGCGACGATCACCGCCGCCGAGGCGCTGGACCGGCCCAAGGACGTGGGCCAGGCCACCGCGGGCCACTACGGCGACCTGGTGGGCGTGACCGGGGATCCGCTGAAGGACGTCACCGTGCTGGAGCACCCGGTCTTCGTGATGAAGGGCGGCGAGGTGGTGAAGCGGGTCACCCCCTGATCCGCTCACCCCGGCGAAAGCCGGGGCCTATGCTGCGGTGAGAACGGGGTTGGTGCGACGGATACCCCGCTTGGGTCCCGGCTTTCGCCGGGATGAGCGGGGTCAAATAGACCGCGCCACGACCTCTTTCATGATCTCGGACGTGCCGCCGTAGATGCGTTGCACGCGGGCGTCGCGCCATAGCCGCGCGATCGGGTACTCGTTCATGTAGCCGGCCCCGCCGTGCAGTTGCAGGGCGGCGTCGCAGACCTCCCATTGCAGTTCGGTGTGGAAGAGCTTGGCGGCCGAGGCTTCGGCGGCGGTGAGCTTCTTTTCCAGGTGCCGCGCGATGCACCAGTCGAGGTGCGCCCAGCCGGCCTGCAGCTTGGATTTCAGCGTGCCGAGCGTGAACCGCGTGTTCTGGAAGTCGAACACCGTCTGCTTGAACGCCTTACGCTCCTTGGTGAACTTCACCGCTTCGTCGAAGGCGCGTTGCGCGCCGGCCTGACCGGCGATGGCGATCTGCAGCCGCTCCTGGGGGAGCTGGTTCATCAGGTAGGCAAAGCCCTTGCCCTCTTCGCCCAGCGCATTGGTGATCGGCACGCGCACGTCCTCGAAGAACAGCTCGGAGGTGTCGGCGGAGTTCTGGCCGATCTTGTCGAGGTTGCGGCCGCGCTTGAAGCCGGAGCGGTCGGCCTCCACCAGAATCAGGGAGATGCCGCGCGAGCCGGCATCCGGGTCGGTCTTGGCGACGAGGACGGTAACGTCGGCGCTCTGGCCGTTGGTGATGTAGGTCTTCGAGCCGTTGATGACGTAGTGGTTGCCGTCGCGCCTGGCCGTGGTGCGCACGCCCTGCAGGTCGGAGCCGGCGCCGGGCTCGGTCATGGCGATGGCGGTGATCACTTCGCCGGAGACCATGCCCGGCAGCCAGCGCTGCTTCTGCTCCTCGGAGCCGTAGTTGATGATGTAGTCGACGACGATGTCGGACTGCAGCGTGATGCCGGCCGAGGAGCCCGCGTAGGAGAGCTCCTCGCCGACCACCGCGTTGAACCGGTAGTCGAGGCCCAGGCCGCCGTATTCCTCCGGCACCTGCGGGCAGAGGATGCCGGCCTTGCCCGCCGCCAGCCAGAAGTCGCGGTCGACGACGCCTTCCTCTTCCCACCGGTCGAGATTGGGGATCAGGGCCTTGTCGTAGAACTTGCGGACCTGGTCGCGGAACAGGTTGAGATCTTGGTCATAGACCGTGCGTGTGTCGGTGCTGAGCATGGGGCAGCCATACCAACCCGCTCATCCCGGCGAAAGCCGGGATGAGCGGAGACTAGATGGCGCAGGCAGCGACGATTTCGGCGCGGAGTTCGGGGATGTGGGTTCCCTTTTCCGCCGAGGTGGCCAGCACGCGGGGGAAGGCGGCGGGGCGCTTGGCGATGGCGGCCAGGGTCCTGGCGGTGACCGCCTCGACCTCGGCGGGCTTCAGCTTGTCGGCCTTGGTGAGCACGATCTGGTAGGAGACGGCGGCGGTGTCGAAGGCGTCCAGCGCCTCGGCGTCGACGTCCTTCAGACCGTGGCGGCTGTCGATCAGCAGATAGGCGCGCTTCAGGTTCGGGCGGCCGCGCAGGTAGTCGCGGCCGAGGTTCTGGAACTTCCTCACGTCGCCGCGGGAGGCGCGTGCGAAGCCGTAGCCCGGCAGGTCGACGAGGCGCAGCTTCTCGTCGGCGACGAAGAAGTTCACTTCGCGGGTGCGGCCCGGTGAGTTCGACGCCCGCGCCAGATGGCCCTGGCCGGCGATGGCGTTGATCAGCGTGGACTTGCCGACGTTGGAGCGGCCGGCGAAGGCCACCTCCGGCAGGTCGGCGGGCGGCAGGCCGGATATGGCCACCGCACCCATCATGAAGGTCACCTCCCGGGCGAACAGGACGCGGGCGCGCTCAAGCTCTTCTTCATCGAAGACGGGCGCGTCGAATCCGTCTGTCACGGGGTCGCCTTGGCCTTGCCGCTGAACCTGGCGATCAGCCGGTCGATCGGGTTGTCGACCCCGAAGCGGCGCATCATCACATACTGCTGCAGGGTGGTGAGCACGTTGGACCAGGTCCAGTAGATCAGCAGGCCCACGGCGAAGGGCGCCATGATGAAGGTGAAGATCACCGGCATGAACTGGAAGATCCGCTGCTGGGCCGGGTCGGGCGCCGGTGGGCTCATCGAGGTGGTGAGCCACATGGTCACGCCGTAGGCCAGCGGCAGGATGCCCAGGTGCAGGGTGGTGTCGAGGATCGAGCCCAAGAGCGGCACATGGGCCGGGTCGTAGGGGATCAGGCCGAACAGGTTCCAGATGGTGGTCGGGTCGCGCGCCGACAGGTCGCTGAAGTTGAGGAACGGCGCGTGGCGCATCTCGATGGAGATGTTGAGCACCTTGTAGAGCGAATAGAACACCGGGATCTGCAGCAGGATGGGCAGGCAGCCGGCCAGCGGATTGACCTTCTCGCGCTGGTAGAGCGCCATGGTCTCCTGCTGCTGCTTGGCTGGGTCGTCCTTGTAGCGCTTCTTCAACTCCTCCATCAGCGGCTGGATCTTCTTCATCTTGGTCATCGACTCGTACTGCTTCTGAGCGATGGGGAAGAAGACGGCGCGCACGCAGATGGTCAGCAGCAGGATCGCCACCCCGAAGGTGCCGACGTGCTGGTAGATGTAGTTCAGGAACACGTACATCGGCCGGGTCACGAAGAAGAAGAACCGGCCCCAGTCGACGGCGTTGTCGAAGTGGGCGATCCCCAGGTCCTTCTCGTAGGCCTGCAGTAGGGCGACGGTCTTGGCGCCGGCGAAGACGTGCTGGGCGGCGGTGATCTGGCGACCGGGCTGGATGGTGCGCGCGGCGCCGGTGTAGTTGGCGTCATAGACGTCGAGGCCGCCGACCTTGGAGTCGCGGAACGCGGCGTGGACCTGCTCGCCGGCGGCGGGGATCAGGGCGGCCAGCCAGTATTTCTCGGTGATGCCGGTCCAGGCGGCGGAGGAATTGAACTCCAGGGTCTGGCCGCTGCCTTTGTTCAGGTCCTTGTAGGTGAAGGCCCGCTCGCGGCCGTCGAGGAAGGCGACGACGCCCTCGTGGACGATGTTGTTTTTGCCGACGTCGACCGGAATACCCTGGCGCTGCACGGAGCCGTAGGGCGCCAGCGTCACCGGGATGGTTCCCAGGTTGGCCACCGTGTCGGTGAGCGTGAACATATAGTGGGCGTCGACCTCGATCTTGCGCGTGAAGGTCAGGCCCGCGCCGTTAGTGTAGCTCAGCACCACCGGTTGGCCGGGGGCCAGGGTCGAGCCCTCAGCCAAGGTCCAGACGGTCGAGGCATTGGGCAGGCCGGGCACGTTCTGGCCGACCCAGCCGGTGTCCACGAACCAGGGGAACTGGGCGCCTTCCGGGCGCAGCAGCTCGACCGGCGGCGATGTCTTGTCCGTGGTCTGGCGATAGTCGTTGAGGAACAGGTCGTCGAGGCGGGCGCCGCGCAGGCTGATCGAGCCCTTCAGCGCCGGCGTGGCGATCGGCACGCGAGGGCTGGCCGCCAGCGCCGCGGCGCGGGTCACCGCGGGAGGGGCCGACAGGCTGGGTGCGCCGGGCGCGGCGACGACCGCGGCGACCTGGGCCTGCTTGGCCCTCAGCTCCGCCATGTGCCGCTTGTCGGCCGGACCGAGCACGAAGGTCTGGTAGATGATGAACAGGGCGACCGCGCACACGAGGAAGATGATCGTGTTGCGGTTGTTTTCGTCTTGCATGTCGGGGAGCGCGGTTCCGGCTGGTGCGGGGCGGCAGGCCCCTTAGGTACTCTGGCCCCTATGTAGGAGGCCCGCTATCGGCGGCGAGCCTTATCAGCGCGCTTTTCACATCGTCAAGCAAACGCGGCCAGGGGCGGGTGGTCACACCGCCGCGGGCGATGAACACATAGTCGTGCCCCGGCTTGGCCAGGTCGGGGAGCATCAGGCGGGCGGCCTCGCGCAGGCGGCGCTTGGCGCGGTTGCGCGCGACGGCGTTGCCGATCCGCTTGGTGGCGGTGAAGCCCACCCGGATGAGGGGGGTTTCGTCGCGGCTGCGGGTCTGGATCAGCACCGCGCCGCGGGCGCAGTGGAGCGCCTGAGCGCAGGCAAGGAAGTCCGGGCGCTTCTTGATGCGCTCGATTTTCAAGGCGGCGGTGGTTTTTGGCAGGGAGTCGGGCACGCCGACACCCTAACGCAGGTCGAGCTTAGGCGCTCAAACTAGGCGCTTAGACGCTTGCGGCCCTTGGCGCGGCGACGCGCCAGCACCTTCTGTCCATTCTTGGTGGACATGCGCAGGCGGAAGCCGTGGCGGCGGGCGCGAACGAGACGCGACGGTTGAAAGGTCCGCTTCACGGGGTAACTCCGGGGTCGAAAATCGAGCGGCGGTGGATAGGGGAAGAGGGCGGTGGTGTCAACCGGGCGGCCTCACAGCCAGCGACGCACCCGCTGTGTGTAGGCGTCAAACGCGTCGCCGAACTGCGCGCGCATCTTCGCTTCCTCGAAAGGAATGTGGACCCAGTTGCTGATCGCGAAGATGGCGGCGGGCGCCAGCAGCAGGGGCCAGGTGTCGACCCAAAGCGCTGTCCCCAGACTGAGGATGACAAGGCCCAGGTACATCGGGTTGCGGGTGAAGCTGAAGGGGCCAGACGTCACGAGCCTCTGGTTGGCGGCCGACGTAGGGTTCAATTCCGTGCCCGCGCGACGGAACAAGGCCACGGCCCACAGCGCGGGCGCAAAGCTCAGCACCACCAGGATCATGCCGGGAAGCGAGCTGTGCAGGCCCGGAATGACCGGCCAGCCGAGCGCCCAGCAGACCCCCAGGGCGGCCAATACGCAGATGAGAGCCCAGACAGGCGGCGGGAGCTTCAGCACTTTTGGGGTCTCCACGAATATAGCTTGAGGCACTTGCGCACCGTCCACCCTTTAGCGCCATGGATTGTCCGCCCGATGGGTGCGGGCCTACAGGTCCGGCCGCACGACCGTCTTGCCGATCACCTTGCGGTCGGCGAGGGAGTCGAAGGCTTGGCGCCAACCCTCGAGGGGGTATTCGGCGTCGACGCGGGGCTTCACCTTGCCTTCGTCGGCGAGTTTCCAGATCGCTTCGTGGTTCTCGCGGCCTTTTTCGGGGAACTGGCGGCCGTATTCGCCGGCCCGGACGCCGATCACCGAGAAGCCCTTGATCAGGGCGATGTTGACCGGCAGCACCGGCAGGCGGCCGGAGGTGAAGCCGATCGACAGGATACGGCCCCCGAAGGCGATGCAGCGGATACTCTCGTCGAAAACGTCGCCGCCTACGGGATCGTAGATCACGTCGGCGCCCTTGCCGCCGGTCAACGCCTTGACCCGCTCGCGGAAGCCCTCGGTGACGTTGACCGTCGCGTCGGGGGCGTATTCGGCGGCGATCACCGCCAGCTTGTGGTCGGAGGCCGAGGCGGCGATCACCTTGGCGCCCATGAGCTGGGCGAGGTCGACGGCGGCCAGGCCGACGCCGCCCGCCGCGCCGTGCACCAGCACCCACTCGCCGGGCTGCAGGCGCGCGCAGCGCTCGAAGGCGACATAGGCGGTGAGGTAGGCCACGGCGTAGCCGGCCGCCTGGCCGAAGGAGAGGCTGCCGGGCTTGCGGTGCAGACCCTGGGCGGGGAGTACGGCGTATTCGGCCATGCCGCCGCGCCCGCCGCCGCAGACCGCGTCGCCTTCCTTGAATTGGGTCACGCCTTCACCCAGCGCGTCGATCACCCCGGCCAGCTCCATGCCGGGGACGAAGGGGACGGCCGGCTTGTGCTGGTGCTCGCCCCTGGTCTGCATCAGGTCGGGGAAGTTCACCGCCGAGGCCAGGACCTTGATCCGCACCTCGCCGGGGCCCGGGTTGGGGGTCGCGATGTCCTTGACCACGCAGCCCGCATAGTCCGGCAGCAGGGCTTCAACGACCAGAGCTCTCATTCTCAGGCCGCCATGGTCAGGCGGCCGGGGTCATCGGCAGGCCCTTGAGGCCTGACAGGATCATGGTGACGGCGAAGTCGGCGGCGGCGCGGGTGTCGATCGGGCGGCGCTCGAGCATCTTGTCGCCGACCTCGCGGGCCACGGCGATGCAGGCGGCGGCCATGTAGTCGGGGTCGGCGGCGGGGCCGCGGCGCTCGGCGATGGCGTCCTCGATGGCGGCGCGGACCTCGGCGAAGACCGCGGCCATTTCCGGGGTCTCGCCCTGGACGTGCAGGTGTGGCTCGCCCGCCGGGCGGCGCGCCACCCAGTTGGTGTGCTCGTCGGCCAGGAAGTCGAAATAGGCGCCGATGGCCTGCTGGACGAAGGCCTCGAAGCTGAGGCCCTGGCCGCGCAGGGCCTTGAGGATCGGGTTAAACCGCGCCGCGCCGTCGTCGGCCAGGGCGGCGAACACCTCCTCCTTGGAGCGGTAGTAGTTGTAGAAGGTGCCCGCCGCCAGGCCGGTGCGGCGGATGATGTCGCGCACGGTGGCGGTCTCGTAGCCCAGCTCTCCGAACACCTCGCGCGCGGCGTCGAGGATCGCCTGGCGGTTGGCGACCTTGGTCTGCTCGCGCTTGCCGGCCCCTGCAGCATTGGGGGCGGGGGCTTCGGGGGTGAGATAGGCGACCTGGGACATGGGCGGTTTTGTTGCAGGCTCTGGAACTGACGCGAGTCGAAAATGACACCCGTCACTCTAGGGGCGCCGTGGCGGAATGCAAACGGCTACGTCTGACAACGTGGCGCTGAGGTCAGACCGTGCGCTGCGCCCTGTCTTTCTCGTTGGTGGAGCGGATGGAGTCGCGGGCGGCTTCCCATTCGGCGTCGCCCCAGGCCGACAGGCGGTTGAAGCCGCCGCCGCCCTGCAGGTGGCCGCCGCCGTCGATGGCGATGGTCTGGCCGTTCACATAGGCCGAGCCCGGGTCGAGCAGATAGACGGCCAGGTTGGCCAATTCGCGCATCTCGCCGTTGCGGCCGAGCGGGATGGTCGGGTCGGCCTTTTCCGATTCCGTGCCGGCGCCGGGATTGAGCCGCGCCCAGGCGCCTTCGGTCGGGAAGGGCCCCGGCGCGATGGCGTTGAAGCGAATGCCGCGGTTGCCCCACTCGACGGCCAGCGACTGGGTCATGACGTTGAGGCCCGCCTTGGACATCGCCGAGGGGACCGTGAAGGGGCCGCCGTTCCAGACCCAGGTGGTCAGGATCGAGACCACCGAGGCGTGCTTGCCTTCCTTGAGCCAGCGCTTGCCGCACTCCTGGCTGACGAAGAACGAGCCGCGGAAGACGATGTTGGCGATCGCGTCGAAGCCGCGCGACGACAGGTCCTCGGTCCGCGAGATGAAGTTGCCGGCGGCGTTGTTGACTAGGCCGGTCAGCGCGCCCCCGTCGGCCCAGATCGAGTCAACCATATCCGCGATGGCTTCTGGGACCCGAATATCGCAGGCGATGCCGACGCATTTTCCGGCCCCGGTTTCAGGGGGATGCGCGTCGGTCAGATCCTTGGCCGCGGCCTCGATCACGGCGCCGCGACGGCCGCAGATATAGACGTCCGCCCCCAGGATGAGGCAGCCCTCGGCCATCACCTTGCCCAGGCCCGTGCCGCCGCCGGTGATCAGGATGCGCTGGCCCTTCATCAGGCCGGGGCGGAACATCAGGTCATCTTGGGTCAGTTCGGCCATCGCACGGCTCCTTTGAAGGGCTCTGTTGAGGGGCCGCAGCGAAGGCGCCTGACGCTGGGTCGGTCAAGCGGCGTGTCGCCTGCGACGTTTTGCGGGTTCGCGCGGGGGGGGAAACCGGGTGCAAGGGGGGCAAGAGCCTGCCAATAAGGCCCAGCTTCGTTGACTCGGCCCGCTTTTTGCAGGCTGAGTTCCAAGCGAAACTAGGGGTTCCTGACGTGTCTCGGTTTAGTACAAAGCTTCAGGGTCTGTTGGTTGCCACGGTGGCGGCGGGCGCTCTGGCGGTTTCCGCCCCGGCGAGCGCGGTGACGCTCGTGAGCGCCACGATGGACACCTCGAACACCGCCTACATCTCCGGCCTCGGCTACAACACGGTCAACGCCTACATCGGTCCGGTGACTTTCCATGCCAAGGACGGCGCGGACGAGTACGACTTCACGGCCTACTGCGTGGACATCTACCACGACATGTTCATCAACACGCCGCTGAACTACGCCTACCATCCCGACGACCTGCTGACGGACAGCAAGAACAGCAACTCGACCCATCAGCTGGGCAATTCGTTGGGCGCCCTGCAACTGGAAGAGATCGCCAGCCTGCTGAACCTCAGCGCGCTGATCACCAGGGCCCACGCCTTCGACCTCAGCCACAAGCGCGCCGGCATCCAGGGCGCGATCTGGGAGATCGAGAACCCGAACATTACGGTCAACGGCAGTGTGGTGGTGAACAACTACATTACCCACTACAAGGCCCACGCGCACGCCGACCCCCTGTCGGCGACGCAGATTCACTCGGTGTTCGCCGACGACTTCGGCCACCAGGCTTTCGCCTACGCCGGCGGCGTGCCGGAACCGGCCACCTGGACGATGATGATCATGGGCTTTGGCGGCATTGGCGCGGTTCTGCGTCGTCGTCGCCAGGCCGTCGCGCTCGCGTAAAGAATTACCCCTACCCTCAACTCACTAACGTCGCGACGGCGCCCATTGTGGGCGCCGTTTGCGTTTTGGGGCCTTTCCCACTCCTAGCCCTTCACCCGCTCGATCATCGCCATAGCTGCGGCGGGTGCGCGGACTTTCCCCTCGTGGATGAAGAAGGCGTAGACCTCGCGCGGCGTCTTCGCGGCCTCAGAGCCGGGGTCGGCGGCGGTCAGGTCGCCGGGGCGGCCTCCGGAGGCGTAGGTCTTCAACCGCCCGGCCCAGAGGTCGAGATCGGCGGGTGAATAGGCGGTCGGCGCGTCGTCCGAGCCGGTCTGCAGGCGGGCGTAGACGGTGTCACCCGTCACATCGGCGATCATCGGATAGGTGAAGTGGTCGGCCAAGCAGACGGTTGCCGCGTACTTGCGGGCTAGCGCGACGAAGGCCGGGTCGGCGAAGGTCGCGTGGCGGACCTCCAGCACGTGGGCGAGCGGCAGACCGTCCTGCTTGGCGGGCAGCAGCTTCAGGAAGCCCTCGAAGTCGGCGGCGTCGAACTTCTTGGTGTTGGCGAATTGCCAGAGGATCGGGCCCAGGCGGTCGCCGAGCTCGGAGAGGCCCTGGTTCAGGAAGCGCTCGATGCTCTCGCCCCCGTCGGCCAGCACCTTGCGGTTGGTGGAGAACCGCGAGGCCTTCACCGCGAACTTGAAGCCCTCCGGCGTGGCGGCCCGCCACTTGGCCCAGCTGTCGGGCTTGAAGCTGGAATAGTAGGTGCCGTTGATCTCAATGGCGGTCAGGTGGGTGGCCGCATAGTTCAGCTCATCGGCCTGGCGCAGGCCCGCCGGATAGAACACTCCGCGCCAAGGCTCGAACGTCCAGCCGCCCATGCCGCAACGGATCATGCCTGCCGCCATCGTCCTACTTCCTTGCTGATGCGGTCTTGTCCCGCGCCGCTTTGAACTCCGAACCCGCCTTCCACTCCGGCCATTCGCGCGAATTGGCGAGTTGGCGGCCGAGGTCGAAGCCGATGGTCAGGTCGGCGGCCATGCCGGAGAGGTCCCAGCTCGCCTCCCACTGATCGGCGGGCTGGTGGTAGCGGTCGCGGACGTAGGCCTCCTGGGCGGCCTTGCCGGCCTCGACGCCGCCCTTCACCAAGTCGCGGCCGGAGCCGAACGACAGGGCGGGCAGGCCCTGCTTGGCGAAGGAGAAGTGGTCGGAGCGGAAGAAGCTGCCGGCCTCGGGGCGGCTGTCCTTGGTGAAGGCGCGGCCGTGGGCCTTGGCCACCGCGATCAGGTCGTCCTGCAAGGTCAGGCCCGCGTCGCCGGAGGTGGAGATGTCCTTGGCCGGGCCGCTCACCGCGGCGCCGTCCATGTTGATGTTGGCGACCGTGGTGGCCAGGGGATAGAGCGGGTTGGTGGCGTAGTACTCCGAGCCCAGAAGGCCCTTCTCCTCGGCCGTCACCGCCATGAACATCACCGTGCGGTCGGTACGCGGGGCGTGGGCGAAGGCGCGGCCGAGCTCGATCAGGCCGGAGACGCCGGACGCGTTGTCGACGGCGCCGTTGTAGATGCGGTCGCCCTTGGCGTCGGGCAGGCCGACGCCAAGGTGGTCCCAGTGGGCGGTGTAGATGACCCGCTCGCCCGGGTGCTTGGTCCCGGGCAGCAGGCCGACCACGTTGTGGCTGACCACGTGCTTGGCATCGACGGCGAAGGCGGTGGAAAGGGTCACGCCCGACAGGGTGACGGGCTTGAAGTCGCGGGTCTGGGCCAGCTTCTTCTGGGCCTCGAAGTCGAGGCCGGCGGCCTTGAACAGGGCCAAGGTGTTGTCGCGCTGGATCCAGGCCTCGATGGGGGCGTGGGCCGCCGTCGGGTCCTTGCGGATGATGTCGAACACCGCGTTGGTGTTGGAGTTCTTGACCGTGTTCCAGCCGTAGGAGGCGGGGCCGGTCTCGTGGATCACGATGAAGCCGATGGCGCCCTGGCGCGCCGCTTCCTCGTACTTGTAGGTCCAGCGACCGTAGTAGGTCATGGCCTTGCCGCCGAAGTCGCACCCATTCTTGCATTCGGGCGCGGTCTCGTAGTCGGGGTCGTTGACCAGAACGAGGGCGATCTTGCCGTGCAGGTCGACGCCCTTGAAGTCGTCCCAATTGCGCTCCGGCGCCTTGACGCCGTAGCCCACGAAGACCACCGGCGCGTCCTTGATGTTGATCACGGCGACGCCGGTCTGCGGGGCGCGGATGGCGATCTCCTCGCCCTGCTTCCAGGCCTGCGTCGCGCCAGCCGCCTTCACGCTGACGGCCACCGGGCCCTTGATGTCGAAGCGGGCCAGCGGGACGTTCTGGGTCCAGGACCGGCCGGCCTTGTTCTTGTCGCCGCCCGGCTGCAGGCCCGCCTCTTTGAACTCTTTCGAGATGTAGGCGATCGACTTGGTCTCGCCGGGCGTGTTGGGGCCGCGGCCCTCAAAGGCGTCAGACGACAGCACCTTGATGTGCTCTGACAAGAGCTTCGGATCGATGTTGGGTTCGGCGGCGAAGGCGGAGGTCGCGCCCACACAGTAGAAAAGCGCGCAAACCGCCGCGCCGGCCAGGACAAGCTTTTTCATCAATCACTCGGGTTGGGGTGCAAAGTTGCGCGACCCTAATGGCGCGCGGCAGCCTCGGCTAGCCCGCAGGGGCCTTGCCGGAAGCCATCGTGCGTTGCCGCTCAGCGATGAAGGCGGCGACGCCGTCGAGGACGCGCTGCAGGCCGAACTCGAAGTTCCGCTCGTGGTCGATGCCGGCGTACTGGATGGCCTTGTAGGCCTCGCCGACCCGCACGATGGTCGGGTAGCGGGCGGGATCGATCAGGTCCTTGAGCAGCGGCTGGCTCATCGCCCACCATTCCTGGTCGGTCATCTGGGTCAGGCGCTCGACCTCACGCGCGTCGAGGGCGGCGCGGATGGCGCCGCGCACATAGTCGCCAACCACGCTGGTCAGCTGGTCCATCTCAAGTTCGGTAAGGCCAAGGCCGTCGATGGCCCGCAGCGCGGCCTCGGCCGCCTCCAGCACATGGGGCCCGAGCGGCGGGCGGTGCATGCCGACCTGCATCAGCCAGGGATGGCGTTGCGCCATCGCCCAGCGGCCGCGGGCGAGCTGCTCGATCTGGCCGCGCCAACCGACGGCGTCGGGCGGCGGGATCTCGCCGGCCACGTGGTCGAGCATGAGGTCGACCAGCTCGGCCTTCGACGGCACATAGGTGTAGAGCGACATCGGCGAGAGCTTCAGCGCCTCGGCGACGCGGCGCATGGAGAGCGCGCCCAGGCCCTCGGCGTCGGCGAGCGCGATGGCGGCGGCCACCACCTCGTGGACCGTGCGGCTGGGTTTGGGCCCACGGCGGCCGGGCCCCGCGGCGCCCCACATGAGCGCCAGGCTCCGCCTGGGATCGCCGCCGCCGGAGAACTCCGTGACCATGTGACTAAATCGCATACCGAATAACACTTTACAACATACGGAGTTTAGCTAGAAAGGCGCCGCACAGTGTCCAACAGAGACGCTGGCGGGGGGCATCGCCACTTCTGGGCCAGGTGTTTCATGCCGCTAGACGTCCGGTTCTTGCCTCTGCATCCGATCGGGCGACGTGCGGCGACTAACCATAGGTCATCAGGCCGTCACACGGCCGCATCACGAAATCCGAGCATGCGTTCCGCCGTACCTGCCGCCCTGAATGCCTGCCTGCTCGGGGCCTGCCTCGCGCTCGCCGCATGCGCCCATGTGCGCGACCCCGACACCCGCCTGCCCGCAGCTTATGAGGCTCCGGCCAGCGCCGCCCCATCCGGGGCGGTGGCGCTCGACCGCTGGTGGCTGGCGTTCAACGACGCCGAGCTGACCGGGCTGATCGACCAGGCGCTTAAGAACAACCCGGACGCCAGGAGCGCCACAGCGCGGCTGCGCGAAGCCCGCGCGACCCGCGAGGAGTCGATCGAGAAATACCTGCCGCAGGGCGACGCGTCAGGCTCGTCGCGGCGCACCAAGACCAAGCAGCTGGCCGGCACGGTGGTCAACTTCCCGGGCTTCTCGTCGAGCGGCGTATCGAAGGCCGACGCCGCCAGCTTCAACGTCAGCTGGGAAGTCGACGTTTTCGGGCGGTTCTTCGCGACCCAGAAAGCGGCCCGCGGCGATCTTGCCGCCGCGCGCTTCAACTTCGAGGGCGCGCGCGCCAGCCTCGCGGCCAGTGTCGCCGACGCCTATTTCCAGGCGCGCGGCCTGGCCATCCAACTGGAGGATGCGCGCGAGACGGCGCGCATCGAGCGCTCCCTATTCGACACCGCCTCCAAGCGCGCGGAGCTGGGGCTTGCCGCGCGGCTGGACGCCGACCGGGTAGCCGGCGACCTTGCCCAGGCCGACGCCCAGGCCGCCGGACTGGAGGGCCAGCTGCAGGCCCAGCGCCGTACGCTGCTGATCCTGTCCGGGCGGATCGTGGAGCCCACCGCCAACATCGCTGTTGAGCCTAGCGTCGACCGCCTGCCGCCGCTGCCGGCCGCGATCCCCAGCGATCTGCTGAAGCGACGCCCTGACGTGCGCGAGGCCGAGGCGCGCGTCGCCGCTGCCACGGGCCGCTCGGAACTCGACATCCTGGCCTTCCTGCCGACGCTGAGCTTCACGCCGGGCCTCGGCTGGCAGAAGTCGAGCCAGCCGGGCTTTTCCACCACCGCCCAGACCTATGTGACCGGTGGAGCGCTCACCCTGCCGATCCTGTCGATCCCGCGGCTGATCTCCGAGATGCGGGCGCAGAACGCGCGCACCGAACAGGCGGTAATCGCCTACGAGAAGACCGTGCAGACCGCGTTCGCCGAGAGCGAGAGCGCGATGGTCCAACTGGAGGCCGACCGCAAGCGCGTGGCCCTGCTGGGCGACGGCTATGCGCGCGCTCAGCGCGGCTACAACTCCGCCAAGCTGGGCTACGACCGCGGCCTCACCGATCTGCAGACGACGCTCGGCGCCGAACAGTCGTTCCGGGCCACCCGTTCGCAACTGACGGCGGCCCAGGTGCAGGCGCTTCGCCGCACCGTCCAGGCCTACAAGGCGCTCGGCGGCGGCTGGCCCGCCGAACAGTTCCCCTCTGACAAGCAGGCCCGCTGAACGTGACCCGCATGAAACGCACTCTCATCCTGATCCCGCTGTTCGCCGCCGCGGCCCTGACCCTGGCCGGCTGTCACAAGCCCAAGCCGAAACCCACCGGGGTCCAGCTGGCCCGCGCCGTGCGCGTGGTGCAGGTGCAGCCGCTGTCGATCACCGGCGCCCTGGCCGCCTCCGGCGACCTGACGCCGCGCGAGGAAGCCGCGGTCTACGCCGAGGTCGGCGGCTTCCGCGTCGCCAAGGTGATGGTCGATGTGGGCGACAGCGTGAAGAAGGGCCAGACCCTGGTCGAGCTCGACCCGGCGATGATTCAGGCCCAGCTGCTGCAGGCCCAGGCTCAGGCCGCCCAGGCCGAAGCCAACGCCCTGCAGGCCGAGGACCAGGCGAGCCGGGTGAAGGACCTCGACGACAAGGGCGTGCTCTCCCAGGAGGCCATCGACCAGCGCCGCTTCCAGGCCCGCGCCGCCCGCGCCACCGCCAACGCCCAGGCCGCCGGCCTGAAGGATGTGCGCACGCGGGTGAGCAAGCTGGCCGTCACCGCCCCGGTGGGCGGCATCGTGCTGGAGCGCACCGTGCGGCCGGGCGACATGTCGTCGACGGCCGGGGCGACGCCCTGGTTCCGGCTGGCCCGCGACGGCGAGATCGAGCTCAATGCCCAGCTCTCCGAAAATGACCTGGCCCGGATCAAACCCGGCCAGCCCGCCCAGGTGACCTTGCCCTCGGGCGCGGTGGTGGCCGGGGTGGTGCGCCTGGTCAGTCCGCAGATCGACCCGCAGACCAAGCTGGGCGCGGTGCGCATCCATCTGCCGGTCAACCGCGACATCCGCGCCGGCGGCTTCGGCCGCGCGGTGTTCAGCGACGTGAGCGGCGCCGGGCTGGCGGTGCCCGAAACCGCCGTGCGCTACGATGCCGATGGCGCAGCCGTGATGGTGGTCGGCGCGGACAACCGCGTGCATCGCGCCCTGGTCCAGACCGGCCAGCGCGGCAGCGGTCTGGTGCAGCTCCTCAAGGGCCCGCCGGCCGGCACGCGGGTCGTGCAGAACGCCGCGGCCTTCCTGCTGGACGGCGACCTGATCAAGCCTTCGGACGTCGGCGCCATGGCGCCCGCCACCCCCGCTCAGGCCGCCCGCAAATGAGTGAGCCGCACCACCAAGGCGGCTTCGCGATTTCCGCCTGGGCGATCCGCAACCCGGTCCCGGTGGCCGTCCTGTTCCTGGGCCTGATCCTGGCCGGCCTGATCTCCTATGCGGGCCTGCCGATCAAGCAGTACCCGAACGTCCAGTTCCCCGTCATCGCCGTGACCGTGACCCAGAACGGCGCGGCGCCGGGCGAGATGGAAACCCAGATCACCCGACCGGTGGAAGACGCGCTCGCCGGCGTCACCGGGGTCAAGACCGTGCAGTCGGTGGTGACCCAGGGCGTGTCGACGACCTCGATGCAGTTCGAGATCGGCGACAACCTTCAGAAGAAGACCGACGACGTCCGCTCGAAGATCGCCCAGGCGCGCGCGGTGCTGCCGCGCGACATCGACGAGCCGATCGTCCAGCAGATCGAGATCGACGACGCCGCCCCGATCCTGACCTACGCGGTCTCGGCGCCGGCGATGTCCGACGACGCGCTCTCCTGGTTCATCGACGACACCATGTCGCGCGAGCTGCAGGGGGCCAAGGGCGTCGCCCGGGTAACCCGCGTCGGCGGCGTCGCGCGCGAAATCAACGTGGTGGTGAGCCCCGACCGGCTGGCCGCGCACGGCCTGACCGCGACCCAGGTCAACACCGCGCTCCGCGGCTTCCAGATCGACGCGCCCGGCGGGCGGGCCAATGTCGGTGGGCGCGAACAGACCCTGCGCGTCTATTCCAACGTCGCCTCGGTGGCGGCGCTGCGCGACCTGAACATTCCGATCGGTGGTGGCCGGTTCGTGAAGCTCTCCGACGTGGCCGACATCGGCGACGGCGCCTCGGAGGTGCGCGGCTTCGCGCGCCTGAACGGTCGGCCTGTGGTGGGCTTCCAGGTCTCCAAGACCAAGGAGGCCAGCGACGTCGTCACCGAGGACGCGATCATAAAGACCCTGGCGCAGCTCGAGAAGAGCCACCCGGGCGTGACGTTCACCAAGATCTTCTCCTCCGTCGATCAGACGCGCGAGACCTTCAAGGCCACCCAGCACGTGCTGGCCGAGGGCATGCTCCTGGCCGCCGTGGTGGTGTTCTTCTTCCTGCGCGACTGGCGGGCGACGGCGATCACCGCGGTGGCCATGCCGATCTCGCTGATCCCGACCTTCGCAATGATGAAGCTGTTCGGCTTCTCGCTGAACATGATCACGCTGCTGGCCCTGACCCTGGTGGTCGGCATCCTGGTCGACGACGCCATCGTCGAGATCGAAAACATCGAGAAGCGCGTGGCGCGCGGCGCCCGGCCCTATCAAGCGGCGCTGGACGGCGCCGACGCGATAGGCCTGGCGGTGGTGGCGACCACCATGGCCATCGTGGTGGTGTTCACGCCGGTCAGCTTCATGCCCGGCATCCCCGGCCAGTTCTTCCGCGAGTTCGGCCTGACCGTCTCGGTGGCGGTGCTGTTCTCGCTTCTGGTGGCGCGCCTGGTGACGCCGCTGATGGCCGCCTACTTCCTGAAGGCCACCGTTCATTCCGTCCCGCGCAAGCCCTTCGAGGGTTTCTACCGCAACGTGCTGGAGTGGGCCCTGGCCCACCGGATCGTGTCCTGCATCGTCGGCTTCGTGATGTTCGTCGCCTCGCTGTTCCTGTTCCCGTTCCTGCCGCAGGGTTTCCAGCCGGCCGGCGACCCGGACTTCATCTACGTCGACATCCAGGGCCCGCCCGGCGCCTCGGCCAGCGACATGGAAGACACCGCGCAGCGGGTCAACGACCTGTTCCGCGGCAACGCCGACGTGACCGGGGTGTTCATCCAGATCGGCTCGAACGTCTCCAGCTTCGGGCCCGGCAGCGGCGCCAGCGGCGGCGGCGACCTGCGTAGCGGCACGGCGACCATCCTGCTGAACACCAAGCGCCACCACTCCGGCGTGGAGATCAAGAACCAGCTGCGCGACGGCTTGCGCGCCATCCCCGACGCGCGGCTGACCTTCCTCGACTTCCAGGGCGGCGCCGGATTCCAGCAGATCCTCACCGGCGATAACCCGGCCAACCTGGCGGCTGCGTCGCTGGAGTTGGAGAAGGAGATGCGCCGGCTGCCGGAAGTGGCGGACCCGCACCCGGCCAAGCCGCCCGAGGCGCCGGAAATCGTCATCACCCCGAAGCCGGAAGAGGCCGCGCGCCTGGGCGTCTCGCCCGACGTCATGGCGACCATCGTGCGCGTCGCCACGGTGGGTGACATCGACGCCAACGTCGCCAAGTTCAATGAAGGCGAACGGCGGATTCCGATCCGCGTGCGCCTGCCGCAGAACGACCGAGCCGACATCCAGCGGATCGCCTCGCTGCGGGTGCCGACCGCCTCGGGCGGCTCGACCACCCTGGACAGCGTCGCGACCGTCGGCTTCGAGGCCGGGCCGGCGCGCATCGACCGGCTGAATCGCGAACGGCAACTGACCGTGAAGGCTGAGCTGAACGGCGTGGAGATGGGTCAGGCGCAGAAGGCGGTGAACAACCTGCCGATCATCAAGCACCTGCCGCCCGGCGTGCGGCCCGCGGCGATCGGCAACCAGC
Organism: Caulobacterales bacterium; assembly: GCA_038213205.1. Lineage (GTDB taxonomy): Bacteria > Pseudomonadota > Alphaproteobacteria > Caulobacterales > Caulobacteraceae > Phenylobacterium. The sequence goes on along the minus strand of JBBQTP010000005.1, from coordinate 20,442 downwards.
AGGCGATGGCCGAGCTGTTCGGCGGCTTCCTGATCGCCATCTTCGCCGGGGTGTCGATGATCTACGGCGTGCTGGTGCTGCTGTTCCGCAGCTTCTTCAAGCCGGCGGTGATCCTCTCGGCCCTGCCGCTGGCGGTGGGCGGGGCGTTCCTGGGCCTGCTGATCTTCCAGCTATCCTTGTCGATCCCCTCGCTGATCGGCTTCCTGATGCTGTTGGGCCTGGCCGCCAAGAACTCGATCCTGCTGGTCGAATACGCCATCGAGCGCGAGCGCGAAGGCTACAGCCAGAAGGAAGCCCTGCTGGAGGCCTGCCGCGAGCGGGCCCGGCCGATCGTGATGACCACGGTGGCCATGGCCGCCGGCATGCTGCCGACCGCCCTGGCCCTGGAGAAGGGTGCGGAGTTCCGCCAGCCGATGGCCGTAGCGGTGATCGGCGGGCTGATCACCTCGACCATCCTCTCCCTGGTGCTGGTGCCGGTGGTCTATGAGTTCATCGATGACTTCGAGCAGTGGCTGAAGCCGCGGCTGGCCCGGCTCACCACGCCGCGCGACACCTCGCTGACCCCGGCGCCGGAGGACCGGCTCTAGAATCTCCTCCGGGCCCGGTACTGGTCAAGCCGCGCAAACGGGGCCTATCCTCGCGCCAGGGCGACAGGTGCAAGGTGCGGACGATGGCGGATTTTTCCTTCGGTCAGGCGATCGGCGCAGGCTTCGGGATCGTCGCCCGAAAGCCGCTGGTGTTGCTGATTTGGATCGTCGCCTACCTGGTTCTGGTCACCCTGCCGGCCTTCGCCATGGTGATCCAGGGGCTCCCGGAAGTGGCTGCCGGATACCGTGACCTGGCCAGGCATGCTGTCCAGGGCGCCGCGCCGACCCTCGGGCAGATCGTCGCCATGCAGTCGCGCATCGTCATGCTCCAGTGGGGGCTATGGCTGGTGCAGATCATTTCCTACACGATCCTGGCCGGCGCGATCTTCCGCGCGGTCCTTGAGCCCGCCGCCAGCAAGTGGGGATATCTGCGATTGAGCGGTCGAGAACTTTGGCTGTTCCTGACAAACCTGGCGTGCGGGATGCTGGCCATCCTGAGCCTTCTGACCCTGTCGCTGCCGCTGCAGATCGGCGGAGCCATCGCCAACCTCGGCGCAAGGCAGGGTCATGGCCCGGGTCCAGGCTCGATCTGGTTCTACTACCTGATCGGCGTGGGGGGGCTGGGCGTGATCTTCTGGATGGCGTCGCGGCTTTGCCTGGCGTTGCCGCTGGCGTTTGACCAGCGCCGTTTTGCCCTGTCCGAAGGCCTGAAACTTACGCGCGGACTCGCCGCAAAGATGTTCGGGACCGCCCTGGTGCTGCTCCTGATTGTTTGGCTTAGCCAGGTCGGATTCAGGGTCTTGGGTCAGGTGATCGGGATCCAGGGCGTCGTCGTCCATCTCAGCTCGGATCCGACAACGGCCGGGCCGCCGGTCGCTATCCGGCACTTCAGTCCGTTGATCCTAGGTTTTGTCGGCCTGAGAGCTCTGATCAGCATGACGGTCTTGGTCATCGTCGTGGCCCCGATCGCGTCGATCTACCAGCAGCTCAAGGGAGGATCGGCAACCCACGTGCTCTAAACCTAGAGCTCGCCGCGCAGAACCCGGGCGAACAGCTCGGGATCGACGTTGCCGCCGGAAAGCACCACCCCCACGGTCGCGCCGGGCTTGGGGACGATCTTGCCGGCCAGCAGGGCCGCCAGGCCCACCGAGCCGCCGGGCTCGACCACCAGCTTCAGCATCGAGAACGCCACCCGCATCGCCTCGGCGACCTCCGCGTCGGTGACTACGGCCACGTCGGCGACATTGGCCTGCAGGATCGGGAAGGTGAGCTCCCCAGGGCAGGGCGTCTCAAGGGCGTCGCACAGGGTGCGGAAGGTCGGCGTCATGGCCGTGCGCTTGCCGGCGCGCAGCGACGTCAGGGTGTCGTCGTAGCCGGCGGGCTCGACGCCGTAGAGCATCGTGCTGGGCGAGAGCGCCTTCACCGCCGTCGAGACGCCCGAGAGCAGGCCGCCGCCGCTGGTGGGGGTGATGACCATGTCCAGCTCGGCGCCCAGGGCGCGGGCCTGACGCACCATCTCCAGCCCAGCTGTGCCCTGGCCGGCGATAATTCGCGGATCGTCGAAGGCCGGCACGACGACGGCGCCGCGCTCCGCGGCGATGGCGGCGGCGATCTTCTCGCGGCTCTCGGTGAGGCGGTCGTAGAGCCTGACCTCGGCGCCGTAGCCGCGGGTGTTGGCGATCTTCAAAGCCGGCGCGTCGGCCGGCATGACGATCAGCGCTGGTATGCCCAAGAGCTTCGCGGCCAGGGCGACGCCCTGGGCGTGGTTGCCGGACGAGAAGGCCACGACGCCGGCCTTGCGCTCGTCCGCCGTCAGCTGGACCAGGCGGTTGTAGGCGCCGCGGAACTTGAATGCGCCGACCCGCTGCAAGGTCTCCGCCTTCATCAGGATGCGCAGGCCCAGGCGCGCGTTCAGCGCCGGGCTTTCCAGCAGCGGGGTCTCGACCGCGATGCCCTTGATGCGCTCGGCGGCGGCCTCAATATCCGCAAGGCTGACGGCGAGCGGAGGGCTGAGGGTCTCACTCATTTTGCAAACACCTGGGCGTCGTCGGCGAAGGCCTTGAACTCCAGCGCGTTGCCCGAGGGGTCGAGGAAGAACATCGTCGACTGCTCGCCGGGCTGGCCCTTGAAGCGGACGTTGGGCGCGATGATGAACCGGGTCCCGGCGGCCGTCAGGCGCTCGGCCAGGGCGTCCCAGACGGCAGGCTGCAGGATCGCGCCGAAGTGGCGGACCGGCACGTCATGGCCGTCGACGGCATTGGTGGCGCCGCCTCTGAGATCGTCAGGCGCCAGGTGCGTCACGATCTGGTGGCCATAGAAGTCGAAGTCGACCCACTGGTCGCTGGAGCGGCCCTCGGGGCAACCCAGCAGGCCGCCATAGAAGGCGCGGGCCTCGGCAAGGTCGCGGACCGGAAAGGCCAGGTGGAAGCGCGGAATGTCCATATCTCGCAGATAGCGTGCGCGGGGGTTGAGATGAACCCCCGGCTGGTCTAAACGACCGCCGCGCGCTCGGTTTGTGGACGCGACAATCGATCCAAGCCATCCGCCGAGCCCCTGTCGAAGGGCGGTATGGTTCTCTCCGGCAGGGAGAGGGATTGTATCCAAAATGGCCAATGTGACCGTGATCGGCGCCCAGTGGGGCGACGAGGGCAAGGGCAAGCTCGTCGACTGGCTCTCGAACCGCGCCGACGTGGTGGTGCGCTTCCAGGGCGGGCACAACGCTGGCCATACCCTGGTGGTCGGCAACCAGGTCTACAAGCTGTCGCTGCTGCCCTCCGGCGTCGTGCAGGGCAAGCTCTCCGTCATCGGCAACGGCGTGGTGGTCGATCCCTGGCACCTGCTGGAAGAGATCGCCAAGCTGGGCTCGCAGGGGGTGGTGATCACGCCTGAGCTGCTGGTCCTGGCCGACAACGCCTGCATGATCCTGCCGCTGCACCGCGACCTCGACCAGGCGCGCGAGGCGGCCGCCACCCAGAAGATCGGCACCACCGGGCGCGGCATCGGCCCGGCCTATGAGGACAAGGTGGGCCGCCGCGCGATCCGCGTCGCCGACCTGGCCGACCGCGAGGCGCTGGAGGCCAAGATCGAGCGGCTGCTGACCCACCACAGGCCGCTGCGCCAGGGCCTGGCCCTGCCTGAAGTGGACGCCGCCGCCCTGCTGGCCGAACTGGAACGGCTCGCGCCGCTGATCCTGCCGTTCGCCAAGCCGGCGTGGCTGCTGCTCGACCAGCAGGTGAAGGCCGGCAAGCGGGTACTGTTCGAGGGGGCGCAGGGCGCGTTGCTCGACGTGGACCACGGCACCTATCCATTCGTCACCTCCTCCAACACCGTGGCCGGCCAGGCCGCGGCGGGCTCGGGCCTTGGGCCGAAGGGGCCGGGCTACATCCTGGGGATCGTCAAGGCCTACACCACCCGGGTCGGCGAGGGGCCGTTCCCCACCGAGCTGACCGACGCGGTCGGCCAGCACCTGGGCGAGGTGGGCAAGGAGTTCGGCACGGTGACCGGTCGCTCGCGCCGCTGCGGCTGGTTTGACGCGGCCCTGGTGCGCCAATCGGTCGCGCTGAACGGCATCACCGGCATCGCGCTCACCAAGCTTGACGTGCTGGACGGCCTGCCGACCCTGAAGATCTGCACCGGCTACAAGCTCAAAACCTCCGATGGGAGCGAGGCGGACTACAGCTACCTGCCGGCCGGCCTGAAGGCGCAGGCGGCGCTGACCCCCGTCTACGAGGAGATGGAGGGCTGGAGCCAGACCACCCAGGGCGCCCGCTCCTGGCGCGACCTGCCGGCCAATGCGGTGAAATACGTGCGCCGCATCGAGGAGCTGATCGGGGCCCCGGTCGCCCTGCTCTCCACCAGCCCGCAGCGCGACGACACCATACTTATGCGCGATCCATTCCAGGATTAGTGGATAGGTTGAAGCGGTCGCATCCGGGCGGATATACCAAGGTTATCGTCAATGCGTTCTTTACTTGCTGGGGCTTAGTCCTATGCGGCTAGCCGGAGCCAGCGACCCTTGTTCAACACCGACGCCAAGGTCATTCAGCGCATGGCGCCGCTGCTGCAGCGGGTGATGGTGGTTGACCCGCAGCCGGCCAGCGCGAAGCTGATCGGCGAGCTGATGCGCGACATCGCGCGCAGCCAGGTCTGGGTCGCCGAGACCAACGAAAAGGCCATCCGCCTGGCCTCCAGCTACGACCCGCACATCATTTTCGTGGAGCTTTCCGCCGGCGCCGTGGACGGCGTGGCCTTCACCCGCGAACTGCGCCGCAGCCACTTGGCCGCCCGCTATGCCCCGGTGATCATGATTACCGGCCAGGCCACGGCCGCCGGCATCCTGGCGGCCCGCGACGGCGGGGTGCATGAATTCCTGCGCAAGCCCTTCACGATGAAGGACCTGCTGCGCCGCCTGGAAGCGGTGACGCTGCGCCAGCGCGACTGGGTCGAGGCGGTGGGCTACGTCGGCCCCGACCGTCGCCGCTTCAACTCCGGCGACTATTCCGGCTCGCTGAAGCGCCGCTCCGACGCGCGCGCCACCCCGGACAGCGAGAAGATGGCCCAGGCGCTGAAGATCCTGCGCTCGTCGATCGCCGCGGTCGGCTCCGATCCCGGCCAGGCCATGCGCTCGATGCAGGTCCAGGTGGCCGAGTTGCGCAAATGCGGCATGAGTGTCGCCGACCTGAAGCTGACCACCGCGGCCATCGACTTCGGCCGCCATCTCGACGAAATCGACCGCAAGGGCCCGCCCTACGACCAGGCCGGCCTGGAGCAGAAAGCCGCCCCGCTGCTGGCCTACATGCCGAAGGAAGACGCCGTCGCCGCTTAACTCGGCGACCGCTGATCTCCGAAAACCCTGTCCTGTCTGGCGGATTGCGCCTTAACTGCGGTACGCGCGCGGCTGCGCGGCCTTCCAGCCGTCAGCCAGGACGTTGCCGATGCGCCTCGACCAGACCCCCCGTTTCGCCAGACTGTTCGTCGGCTTGCTTGCCGGCTTGTTTGCTGCGGGGGCGCTCGCCGCCTGCGCCACAACCGCGCCGCCGGCCAACGAGCAGACCCACATCGGCGTTGTCGAGGTCGTTCCGAAGGACCCCGCCGGCCAGCCGTTCGCCGAGCTGCTGCACGACGCCGTGCTCCGCCAGGCGGCCTTCTACGGAGACGCCGGACGGCCGATCACCCTGCGGATCGCGCTGGACAAGGTGCACTTCAAGAACCCGCTGAAGGCCCTGCTGGTCGGCGACGACAACCAGGCCAAGGGCGTGGTGACGGTGGTCGATCCGACGACCGGGCGGGAATCGACGAGCTTCAAGGTGCAAGTCGACGCCGAGCGCGGCGGCCTGAACGGCGGCTCCATCGCGCTGATGGTGATTGGGGCGTTCGATCCGACCGGGCTGATCGACATCGGTGCGACCGCGGGCGATGCCACCTCGGCCAGCCTGCATCATTCCGCCACCGCGGCCCAGATGAGCGTCAACTTCGCGACGGAGACCCTGCGGCAGACCTATGGGGACGCGCGCGCCAAGACGGTGGCCCAGGAGATCGCCGCCAGCCACAAAGGCCACCCCTAGCGCTCAGGTCGGCGTTCCGGTCGCCAAAGCCTTGGCGCCCACCAGGAAGAGCGCGGTCAGGCTGACGGTGTCGATCAGGCCGTGCAGGACCATGCAGGCCACCAGGTTGCGCCGGGCGGCGAGGTAGACCCCGCCCAGGACGAGGCCCAGGCCGGCGGTGACGATCAGGCCCGCCGGGCCCTGGTAGCCGTGGCCCAGGCCGAAGAGGGCCGCCTGGCCGATGAGGGCGGGGATCCAGGTCCACGTCTTGCCGTTCGCGGGCGCGCCACCGAACAGCCGCTCGAGCCGCGACCACAGGAAGGCGCGGAACTGCAGCTCCTCGCCGATCGCCGCCGACAGCCAGGCGGCGACCAGCCAGTAGGCGTAGAGCCCCGGATGGCCCTTCAGCTCGCCGAACGCCCCGAAGCTTGGGCGGGGCAGGTTGAACAGGGGGAAGATCAGCAGGACACCGAGGGCGTTGACCACCAGGGCCCCGCCGTAGCCCAGGGCCACGAGACCGGCGACCTGGCGCGCAGAACGCGGCCGGCTGAATCCCAGGGACGCCCAGGTCTCGCCGCGGCGGCGCAGCAGGAGAGTCGTGGCGATCACCAGGACCAGCATCTGGCCCGGCGCGGCGACCATCGCCCAGGCCTGCTCAGGCACACCCAGCCGCCGGCCGAAGCTCGCGCCTACGAGCGCCAGCGCGATGATTCCGAGCCAGATCGCCAGGTCGAGGGCAGCGCCCCTGCGGCCGCCCTGCTGTGCAAGGATGGTCATGTCGCCCGCTCCGTTCACCGACCCTCGACCCCGACGGTTGGGGGCCTAGAGCCGGCCAACGGGCTGAGTCTTACGCGTCGACGAGGTGCTTATCCACGGCGGCGGCCTTCATCGACTTCTGCAGCTTCTCGAAGGCGCGGACCTCGATCTGGCGGACCCGCTCGCGGCTGACGCCATATTGCGAGGCGAGTTCTTCCAGGGTCGTGGGCTCGTCCTTCAGACGCCGCTCGGTGAGGATGTGGCGCTCACGGTCGGAGAGTTCGGTCATGGCCTCCTCGAGGAGGCTCATGCGGATGTTCTTCTCCTGGGTGTCGGCGACCACGGTCTCCTGACTGGGGGTCTTGTCGTCCACCAGCCAGTCCTGCCACTCGCTCTCCGAATCCGCCCGCATGGGCGAGTTCAGGGACGCGTCGCCGCCGGAGAGGCGGCGGTTCATCGAGATGACTTCCTCGTTGAGCACGCCGAGCTTGGTGGCGATGACGCTCACCTGATCGGGGTGCAGATCGCCTTCCTGCAAGGCCGAAATCTCGGACTTGGCCTTCCGCAGGTTGAAAAACAGCTTCTTCTGCGCCGCGGTGGTGCCCATCTTCACGAGGCTCCACGAGCGCAGGATGTATTCCTGGATCGACGCGCGGATCCACCACATGGCGTAGGTCGCCAGGCGGAAGCCCTTGTCCGGATCGAACTTCTTGACGGCCTGCATCAGGCCGACGTTGCCCTCGGAGATCACCTCGCCGATCGGCAGGCCGTAGCCGCGGTAGCCCATGGCGATCTTGGCCACGAGGCGCAGGTGGCTGGTCACCAGACGGTGGGCGGCTTCGGGGTCCTCATGCTCCTGCCAACGCTTGGCGAGCATGAACTCCTCGTCCTTGGCCAACATCGGAAACTTGCGGATTTCCGACAGATAACGACTGAGGCCGCCATCGGGCGACATAACTGACAAAGCACTAGCGGCCATGAACTATCCCCTCAAATCCTGGACGTTCGGATCGGCGCGGATTTCCGCATGCTCGAACCAACCGCCCCCCTTCCAATCCATAGATAGGTACGAGGTGGCGGCTGCGGTAGGCCGTTGGGAGGACGACCCGAATGTCCCACTGCTCTAGTAGGGCTTTCTAGTCCCCGATCACGGCGCCATCAAGGCGATGATATCTCACAGGCGCCCCAGCAAATGTCGCGAACGGGGCCGTCGCGTGCACTGAATACCGCTCATCCCGGCGAATGCCGGGACCCAGATGGAATGGCTCCGATGTGGGGTCTAGGCGTGCCGAGATGCTCCAATCCGCAATCAGCGCTCTGAGATCTGGGTCCCGGCATTCGCCGGGATGCGCGGAGAAAATGCGCGGCGCCTACTGGAACACCTTGTGGACGCCTAAGCGCCAGGTTCGGCCGATCGGATCGACGTAGAAGGGTTGGAAGCTGAGCGGCGTGGCGCCCGTGCCGTCGTGGACGCTGAGCCGCTGGTCGAACAGGTTGTTGACCGAGAAGGTCAGGCGCGTTCCTTTCAGCCAAGGCGCCTTCTCGATCAGGGTTTTGCGCTGGTCGAGTTCGACGAAGATTCGGGCGCGCACGGTGGCGAGGCTGGAGAAATCCAGGTCGCTGGCCGGGCCGGCTCCGCCGCGCACCGAGGAGCCTGATTTCCAGGCGCCACTGAGTTCTGCGCCGTAGCCGCGCTCAAAGACGTTGAGCTGGACCTCCAGCTCCTGCTGCGGCTGGCCGCCGCCGTTGCCCAGGGCCGCGCCGTTCAGGAAGTCGAGCAGCGGCCCGCCGGTCCGGACCAGCTGCTGGTTCTCGAAGTGGAGGGTGTGGAAGATGGCCAGCCGCAACCGGCCGTCCTGCTGCGGTTGGCCCGGCCCACGCCCGCCGCCGCCGCCAGGGCCGCGGCCGCCGCCGGGCGGGCCTGAGAACGCCATGGTCGGCGAAGGACCGCCGTCCGCGCCTGGCCCGCCGCCCGCCCCGCCGCCCGGCCCGCTGTCGCCGCCGCCATCGGGAGGTCCGCCGCCCATCCTGCGGCCGCGCAGCATGGCCGCGGGCCCACGCGCCCTGGCCGCAGTCACCGGGCCGATCGGCATGGAGAAGTCGAGGCCGTAGCGCAGCTCGCTGGTGTCGGCGCTGCTGAGGTTGACCGGCCGGTTGTCGATCTCAGTGAGCTCGCCGCCGGCGTCGCGGACGAAGCGGTCAGGGAACGCCGCCTCGATGGCCGCGGTGGCCGCCGGGAACGTCTCGATGGGGTTGCGGATGTGGATGCGGTTGTAGTCGGCGCGGATGGAGAGCTGCTGCTTGGAGGTGGTGGGCAGGGGCCGCCAGTTGACCGTGAACTTGGTGCGCTCGCGGTTGTCCTGGGTCAGGGCCGGATTGCCGCCGCTCACCTGGATGACGTCGACCGTCTGGCCGGTGACGAAATCGAAGATCCGCGTGCCCGGGGTGCGCAGCCGCGGTGCGCCGAGCTGCGACTGGCTGGGCGCGCCCTGGTCGTAGTCCCTGGAGACCAGGACGGTCAGGCCGGTGAACGGGCGCCAGTTCAGGCCGTAGCCGTAGCTGGTGAGCGTGCCGAAGTCCGAGGCCTGCTGCACCGCGCCGTGGACGTTGAGGCTGGTGTCGCCGAGCTTGGCGAGGATGTTGTTGCGGGTGCTGGTGATGGGCACGTCGACGCTGACCTGGGCGTTGCCGCCGCTGCGCGTGAAGTCCGCCTTAGTTGAGAGGGGGGTCTGGGCGATCCCGAAGCGCATCGAGTCGGAGGTGAACTCGCTGCCGTTGGCGCCGACGCGGAAGCTGGAGAACACCTTGCCGGTGGGCAGGCTGAGGATCGGGCCGGCGGCGACGAATTGCAGGTTGCCGCTGTCGGACTTCGAGCGGCTGGTGTCCCGCGGGCGCAGGGCCAGCAGGTTGGGCGGCAGCGGGCCGAACGGGTTGAGGCCGGGCGTGCGGGCGGTGAGCCCAGCCTGCAGGGCAGTGGCGTCGAGGCCGGCGTCGTTGGCGTTCCTGCTGTCGGCATGGTCGTAGTTGCCGGTCAGGGCCAGGCGCCAGTTCCCAGCCTGCTTGTTGAAGCTGACGCCAAGGTGGGCCTGCCAGGTGTCGGCGCTCTGGCCGAGCGGACCGAAGCCGTCGACGAAGCGGTTGACCTGCACGGGGGTCGAGAACGGCGAGAAGGCGTCGCCGGCCGGGACCAGCAGGCTGACGCCCGGCAGGCCGCGCAGGCTGTTGCTGGTCGAGGCTTCAAAAGTCCCGTTCAGGGTGGCGTTGATGTCGGCGAAGATCGGCCGGGTGAAGGTGGCGTCGCCGGAGAATTTCTGGGTGTCGGGGACCAGGGTGCGGAAGCGGCGCACGTCGGTGGCATTGGGGATGCCAGCGGTGGGCAGGAAGCTGGCGAGGCTGGAGGCGGCCGTCGTCGCGGCGGCCGGAACGCCGGCGATGGTGATCGACCGACCGGCCAGCGCGCTGAGCGCCGGGTCGATCTCGCCGTCGGGGGTGGCGGCCGTGACATTGCCGACCAGGTCGAAGGTCTGGCCGGCGGCGAGCGGGATGATCTTGCGGTCGGCCTCGGTGAGCGAGGCCTGGGGGTTATATTTGGCGTTGAGGATCAGGCGGTTGTCGCCGGCGATCTGGGTGGCGGTGAGGTTGGCTTGGCCGCCCGCCGCGCCGCCGGCGGTAGACGCGCCGCCGGTCACGTCGACCACGCGCGAGCCGTAGCGCGGCTTGAGGACGAAGTTGATCACCCGCTGGTTGGCCGAGAAGCCGTACTTCAGCGCGGCTTCTTCCGGCAGGACGTCTACGCGCAGCAACGCCTCGGTGGGCAGGTTCCTGATCTCGCGGAAGTCGGAGATGCGGTGGCCGTTGATCAGGATCGCCGGAGCTTCGCCGCCGCGGCCGGAGTCGCTGCGGATCTCCGGCGCGAGCTGGTCGAGCAGGTCGGTGATGGCGGTGACGCCGTAGGACTGGATGTCCTGCGGGCCGAGCTGGATGTCGGGCTTGATGTCGCCGACCGCCTCGCCGACCTCGACCTTGTGCGCCGCGGTGACCACCAGCTCCGAGACCGAGTTGGGCTTTGACTCAGGCTTGGAGGGGGCTTCCGCCGCGAAGGCTAAGGGGGCGCCCGCCGTCAGGACCAGCACGGAAACCGCGCACGTCGTCGCCAGGGGATGTCTGAAGATCACGCGCCATCCATTCGATCGAGGGCCGCTCTTTTAGTCCTGGGCAGGCCCGCTCGGTCGTCCCCCGAGGTCAAGGCTGTCTGGTGGGCGATGAGGAGGTCAAATTGTTGACGGCATTATTTCCGCACGGTCACCCGCCGTAAGATGGGCGACGCCCTGGTGTATCGGTGCGCCGGCCTAGAGCCGCTCGAGGCGGGCCTGCAGGGCGGCCATGTCGGGCGGCAGCGGGCTCTCGAAGCGCAGGGTCTCGCCGGTCACCGGGTGGACGAAGCCCAGGACCGCGGCGTGCAGGGCCTGGCGGGTCAGGCCGGCCTCGGCTATGGCCTGGCGCACCTTCTCGGCGGGGGGGCCGGAGCCATAGGTCGGGTCGCCGAGGCAGGGGGCGCCGACCGAGGCCAGGTGGACGCGGATCTGGTGGGTGCGCCCGGTCTCCAGCCGACAAGCGACGCGGGCGGCCAGCGGCTTGTCGGCGGGACCGAAGACCTTCTCGACCGTATAGTGGGTGACCGCGTGGCGGCCGCCGGTCTTTACCAGCGCCATCTTCTTGCGGTCGCTGGTGGAGCGGGCGATGGCGCCCTCGATCTTGCCGTGACTGTTGCGGGGCGCGCCGCGGGTCAGCGCGACGTAGAGCCGGTCGATGTCGTGGGCGGCGAACAGGGCTGAGAGCCCCTGGTGGGCGGCGTCGGTCTTGGCGACCACGATGACCCCGGAGGTCTCCTTGTCGATGCGGTGGACGATGCCCGGCCGGGCGACCCCGCCGATGCCCGAGAGGCTGTCCCCGCAGTGGTGCAGCAGGGCATTGACCAGGGTGTTGCTGAGGCTTCCGGGCGCGGGGTGGACGGCCATGCCCGCCGGCTTGTCGATGACGATGAGGTATTGGTCCTCGAACAGCACGCTGAGCGGGATGGCCTCGGGCTTGGGGATGGCATCGACCGGTGGCGGGATCGCCACGCGGTAGTCGCCGGCCAGCGCCTTGGCCGAGGCGTCGGAAACCGGGGCGCCGCCCAGGCTGACGTGGCCCTGGGCGATCAGCGCCTGGACGCGGGACCGCGACATCTCCGGCAGCAGGTCGGTCAGCACCTTGTCGACGCGGCCGCCGGCCACGCCGGCGTCGACCCCAACCACGCGCACGGCGAAGCCATCCTCCTCATCGAGGTCGGGTTCATCGACATGGGGTGCGGAGGCCTCGGTCACGCTGCGTCACTCTGCTGTGATATCCTGAACTCTAATAGAGACGCGCGGGGACAAGCGCGAGCTTGGCGGGAGACGGGCGATGCGGATCGACAGACGCGGCTTGCTGGCCCTGCTGGGCCTGGGCGCGGCGGTTCCGGCGACGGGGGCGGCGGCCAGGGAGAACGTCAGCTTCCGCCACGGGGTGGCCTCGGGCGATCCGTTGCAGGACCGCATCGTGCTGTGGACGCGAATATCGGGCGCGTCCGGCGACCTCATGTACCGCTGGAGCCTCGATCCGACCGACGGCAAGGGCGGTGGCAAGCGCGGAGAGGGGATGACCGGCGCCGACCGCGACCACACCGTGAAGGTCGACGTGGTGAACCTCGATCCGGGCCGGACCTACAGCTTCCAGTTCGAGTGCGAGGGCGTGAAGTCGCCGCTCGGCCATACCCGCACCCTGCCGGAGGGGGCGATCAAGGACGCGGTGCTGGCGGTCTGCACCTGCGCGCTCTACCCGAACGGCTACTTCAACGCCTATGGGGCGATCGCCAGGCTACCGCGCGTCGACGTCATCGTGCACCTGGGCGACTACATCTACGAATACGGCGGGCCCGGCTCCTACGGCATGGATAGCCCCGTGGCCGGTGAGCGGCCGCACGATCCGCCGCACGAGTGCCTGAACCTCGCCGACTACCGCCGCCGCCACGCCCAGTACAAGACCGACCCGCAGCTGCAGGCGGCGCATGCGCGGGCGCCGTGGATCGTGGTCTGGGACGACCACGAGACGGCCAACGACAGCTGGCAGGGCGGGGCGGAGAATCATCAGCCGAGCAGCGAGGGCGACTGGAACGTGCGCAAGGCCGTGGCGATCAAGGCCTACTACGAGTGGATGCCGATCCGCGAACCGGCCGGCGGCGGCTTCTCGATCAACCGCAGCTTCGACTTCGGCGACCTGGCCAGCCTGTTCATGCTGGAGACCCGGCTGACCGCGCGCGACCACCAGCTCTATCCGGACAAGGAGATGCCGCCCGAGCCGACAGAGGCGCAGGTCGCCGCCTGGCGCGTGCGGCTGAACGATCCGGCGCGCAGGATGATGTCGGCGACCCAGGAAGCCTGGCTCGGCAAGGCGATGACCGACTCGGTGAAGGCCGGCCGCCCCTGGCAGGTGATCGGCAATGAGGTGGTGATGGCGCGGCTGTTCACCCCGCCGCTGAAGAAGCTGATGGGCGAGGCGGCGTTTGCCAAGGCGTCGGCAGAGCTCTCGAAAAACGCCGCCAATCGGGTGGCCAAGATCGAGGCCAATGCCGCGCTGGGCCTGCCGTGGGGCGCGGACATGTGGGACGGTTATCCCGCCGACCGGCAGCGGTTCTATGCCCTGGTGCAGAAGGCCCGCGCCAACGCTATCGTGGTCTCGGGCGACAGCCACGCTTTCTGGGCCAACGAGCTGTTCGATGCGGAGGCCGGCGGCAAGCGGGTGGCCATCGAGTTCGGCACGGCGGCGATTACCTCGACAGGGCCGGGCGTCTCGGTGGCGCCCATGCCGCTCGGCGAGATGATGGCTAGGCACAACCGCGAGGTCCTCTTCAACCAGCAGACCGCCAACGGCTTCCTGCTGCTGACGCTCACCCGCACCCAGGCGATCGGCGAGCTGATCGCGGTGTCGACGACCAAGGAGCACGCCTTCACCACCAAGGCGCTGGCGACCTATCGGGTTACGCCGGGGCCGGGGGGCGTATCGGCGCTGAAGGCGATTTAGCGCCGGTCGAGGGCGAGCTTCAGGCCGAACGCGAGGAACACGCCGCCGGTGACGCGGTCGAGCCAGCGCACCACGGCGGCTCGCTTCAGCACCCCGGCGATCGGGCGGGTGGCGCCGATCAGGCAGGCCGACCAGGCCAGGCCGAGGACCGCGTGGATCACCGCCAGCAGGAAGATGAACGGCGCGGCTGAAACGCCGGCCGGCAGGAACTGCGGCAGGAACGAGATGTAGAACACGCCGACCTTGGGGTTGAGCAGGTTGGTGAGCAGGCCGCGCCGCATCCAGGTGAAGTCGCCGCCCGTCTTAGGCCCGGCAGCGCTGAGTTCGAAACTGTTCCGCGGTTTGAAGATCAGGTTCAGGCCCAGCCAGACCAGGTAGGCGCAGCCGACCCACTTGATGAGGGTGAAGGCGAGCTTGGAGGCCGCGAGCAGGGCGCCCAGGCCCAGCGCGACGGCCGCCCCCCAGACCAGGCAGCCGGAGATGATCCCGATGGCGGCGAGGCCGGCGCGCTTGGGGCCATCGACGGCGGCGGTGCGCAGGATCAACGCGGTGTCGAGACCCGGCGTCAGGGTCAGCAGGCCGGCGGCAAGGACATAGGCGGCCAGCGCCTGGGGGATGGTCATGGCTGGTCCTTGAGCATGCCGTCCTCGATCACCCGGTAGAAGCAGGAGCGCGCGCCGGTGTGGCAGGCGCCGCCATCGCCTTGCGGGCGGACCTTCAGCCAGATGCAGTCCTGGTCGCAGTCGATGCGGGCCTCGACCACCTGCTGGATCTGGCCGCTGGTGGCGCCCTTATGCCAGAGCTCGCCCCGCGAGCGGCTGAAGTAGTGGGCCTCGCCGGTGGCCAGCGTGGCGGCCAGCGCCTCGGCGTTCATCCAGGCGAACATCAGCACCTCGCCGGTGCCGGCGTCGGTGGCGACCGCGGCGATCAGGCCGTTGGCGTCGAAGCGCGGCGCGAGCTCGGCGCCGTGCTCGAGGGTGTGCTTGTCGGGGGCGGTGGGGAAGGTCGCGGTCATCACCGATCCTAACCTCCGTGGCGCTGAACCGCGAGGAGGGGCTTCGCGTCGTCCAAGTCAAACCCGGGCGGACGATGCTATGCATTTCTGGGGCCCCGGTAAGCAATCTTGCGACTTATGGGTGTGCCGAGCCGCGCATAGCCTGGGAGCGGCCTCAGACCTCGCTGAAGCCCACTCTCAGGAGCGCTTTACATGCTTGCCGGATCGCCGTTGCCTCGCCACCCCGCGCCCCCGACCCGCCTGCGAGGGTTCGCCGCCGCCGGGTTGATCGCCGGCTTGCTGGCAAGCGCGGGCGCCGCGCGCGCCGACCTCTATGTTGGCCAGGCGAGCACGCGCGACAACCTGGGTCAGACGAACACTGCCGGCGCGACGACCGACGCGCCGGCGGCGTACACGGTGGCCGACGGGCCCCGGTTCGCGCTCTCGAAGACCTCGAACGCCGGCGGCGGCAGCGCGCGGGCCCAGGTCAGCGCGCTGGAAGGCGGCGGTTCCGCCACCACCCTGTTGCGCTACCTGGTCACCCTGGTCGGCCCCGCGGGCGATCCGGTCGGCGTCAACATCAAGGTGAAGGGCTTCGCTCAGGGTTCAGGCGTCAATCTGAATTCCGGCGAGAACCTCTACTATGCCCAGGCCCTCTTCCTGTTGCGGACTCCCGCCCTGGTCCGGGTCATCGCCGACACGCGCGTCCCCGCCGGTCCGCAAGCCTTCGCCCTCAACACCACGACCTTCTTCGCACCGAACGTCGGCTACTACGCCGACCTCTCGGCGGAAGCGGCGGCCGGCGCACCGCACGGTTACCTCACAGCCTCGACAGCGGAGGCCTTCGTGGATCCCGTATTCACCATCGATCCCGCCTTCGCCGCGCTCTACCACCTCGTCGGCGTCCCCGTCGAAGCCACGGGCGGCGGCGTTCCCGAGCCATCGACCTGGGTCATGATGATGCTCGGCTTCGCAGGCCTTGGCGCAGCACTGCGGTTACGTCACGGGTCGCTGCGTCCCGCCGCCGCCTGACGGGATATCGGCGGGACAGGGTCAGGTTCTCGGGCGCCAAGTTCAAGTCGCCCGGCCGCCCCAACTGCCGATGGTGTTCCGCGGTTGCGAAGCACGGGCCGCGCGGCAGGTTCGGAGGCGAAGCGCTGACCAAACCCTGGCGAGGCGTCTCAGCCCAAGGCGGCGGCGACGAGGTCAGGCTCAGCTTCGATGAAATCGAAGAAGGCCGAGATGCGTGGGACGCGGCGCAATTCCGGGTGGGTCAGCAACCGCCACGCGCGCGCCAGCTCAGGTATCGGCCCAAGGACTTGCTGCAGCCCGGCGGCTGCGCCAATGACGCAGGGCAACGGAGCCAAGCCCGCGCCCGACTTTGCGGCGTCCACAAGTCCCAGGATACTGCTGCTGCGTCCGGCGATGTGGGCCCTGGGCGCGACCCGGTCCAACCATGTCACCAACCGGTGCCGGCTCATCGCCGCGTCCAGCGTGAACACCTGATGGTCGTTTAGCTCCGCGACCGACGCCGGTCGACCCCAGCGGTCGATGTAGTCTGCGCTCGCGTAAATGCCCCAGACCGAATCGGCCACTTTTCGGCCGACCAGGTCCTCGTCGGTGTCGCCGGAACGGAACGTGAGATCGGCGTCCCCCTTCAAGATATCCAGGTATCGGTCGCTGGTGGCGAACTCGACGCGCAGGCCTGGGTGGCTGGCGTGGAACTGTTCAATCAGCGACATCAGGCGGGACACCACAGGTTCTGGACACGTCAGGCGGATGATCTCGCGGCCCTCGCGGTCAAACCCCTGGGCCCGACGAAGGACGACCGCGGCGGCCGCTTCGACAGCCTCCGCGAGGGGAATTAGATCGGCCCCGAACAGCGTCATGGCGTAGCCCGTCGGCCGGCGTTCGACGAGCACCTGGCCCAGTCGCCGTTCCAGCTCCCGGAGCCGCCTCTGTACTGTCGACTGGCTGACGCCGAGCGCCCGGCCTGCAGCCAGGGTGCTCCCGCCCCGGCTTACCGCCAGGAGATACTTCAGGTCATTCCAATCGAACATGGTCTGGTCCCGATCCGGATCGACCCAAGGACTACAAGACCCTGTGAACCGGCCCGTCAGCGCGCGCGGCGAGGCTGTGCAAATCTGCGGCCCCATAAAGCGATCTTACGGCCTCTCCGCCGAAGACCCGGCGCCGATGTCGCGTTCAGATAGATGGACGAGGCTCGTCGTCCACATGGGTTTTATTGTCCTGGCCTCCATCATGAGCCGGGTGAATTCGCTATATCGCCGCCCCGACCTATCGGCTGGGCCGGTTCACGAAATCCAGGAAGCGTTGGCGGAGCGTCGGGTCGGTCTTGAAGACGCCGGTGAACTGGGTGGTGATGGTCGAGACGTGGCGGTGGTGGACGCCGCGGGTCGACATGCACTGGTGGTTGGCGTCGATCAGCACCGCCACGCCGGCCGGGCGCAGGCTGTCGGTGATGGCGTCGGCGATCTGCTGGGTCATGGTCTCCTGGGTCTGGAGACGCTTGGCGAAAATCTCGACCACCTTGGCCAGCTTGGAGAGGCCGACCACGCGGTTTGTCGGCATGTAGGCCACGTAGGCCTTGCCCAGGAACGGCGCCATGTGGTGCTCACAGTGGCTCTCCACCTCGATCTCGCGGAGCATGACGATGTCGTCGTAGCCCTGGACGTCCTCGAAGGTGCGGCTGAGTTCCTTGGCCGGGTCGAGATTGTAGCCCTCGAACCACTCGCCATAGGCGTCGACCACGCGCTTGGGAGTGTCGATCACGCCTTCGCGGCGGGGGTCGTCGCCGGCCCAGGCGATGAGCGTGCGGACCGCTTCCATCGCTTGTTCGCGGCTCGGCCGCTTCACGGCTTCAAGATCAAGGTCGGATCCGACCAGGGTTCGGTCGCGTATGGCGTCCATGATGAGCGAGGTTCTTTCCAGGGCTGAGTTGCGCCGGGACGAAGGTCCCGGAAATGACGCGTGGCCACCCTTTCGTTGGATCGTTCAGCCGGCCTTTGGTTCCCTTGGCTTCGCGACCACCTGATCTGTATATGGGCGCAAGGCCCGTCTGGGCAACTGTAACGCCGCGTCAGCAGGACCGATGACCTTTCGCCTCTACGACACCATGACCCGCGAAAAGCGGGACTTCATCCCCTCCGATCCGCGGGCGGTGACGATGTATGTCTGCGGGCCAACCGTCTATAATTACAGCCATATCGGCAACTTCCGGCCGGTGGTGGTGTTCGACGTGCTCTTCCGGCTGCTTCGGCGGCTCTACGGCGAGGACGCCGTGCGCTACGCGGCCAACGTCACCGACGTGGACGACAAGATCAACGCCAAGGCCGCCGAGGAAGGCGTGCCGATCGGCGCGATCACCGACCGTTACCTGGCCGCATACAACGCCGATGCCGCGGCGCTGGGTGCCCTGGCGCCGACGGCGCAGCCCAGGGCGACCGAGACCATGGACGCGATCGTCGCGATGATCGGGCGGCTGGTGGCGAACAACTCGGCCTACGCCGCCGAGGGCCATGTGCTGTTCAATACCCAGGCGTTCGGCGCCTACGGCAGGCTGTCCGGCCGGCCGCTCGACGAGATGATCGCCGGCGCGCGGGTCGAGGTGGCGCCCTACAAGCAGCATCCGGCCGACTTCGTGCTCTGGAAGCCGTCCAAGCCCGGGGAGCCGGTGTGGGAGAGCCCCTGGGGCCCGGGGCGGCCCGGCTGGCATATCGAGTGCTCGGCGATGATCGAGCAGGAGTTGGGCCTGCCCATCGACATCCACGGTGGCGGCATCGACCTGGTGTTCCCGCACCATGAGAACGAGCTGGCCCAGGGGATCTGCGCCCATTCTTCAGAGGGTGGCCACCAGCATGGCTCGTACGCCAACTACTGGCTGCACAACGGCTTCCTCAATATGGGCGAGGAGAAGATGTCGAAGAGCCTGGGCAACGTCGCCCTGGCCCACGACCTGCTCGAACAGCAGCCGGGGGAGGTGATCCGCTGGGCGTTGCTCGGCGCGCATTATCGCCAGCCGCTCTCCTGGACCGACGACGCCCTGAACCAGGCGCGCAATTCGCTGGACCACCTCTACGGCGTGTTGGGCCGGGCGCGGCATGTGGCGGCGGGCGGCAGCGGGTCGCTGCTGGACGACCAGCTTGAGCCCTTGCTGGACGACATCAACACGCCCTCGGCCATGGCCCAGTTGAAGAAGCTGGCCACCGACCTCGACGCGGCGGTGCGCAAGGCCGCACCCGGCGCCGCGGCGATCAAGCAGGACCTGTTAGCGCTGGCCGAGGTGCTGGGCTTCCTGCAGGCCGACCCGCAGGTCTGGTTCCAGGGCGGGGCCGATGAGGGCTTGAAAGAGAAGATCGACGGCCTGATCTCAGCGAGAGACGCGGCGCGCGCGGCCAAGGACTGGGGCGAGGCCGACCGCATCCGCGCCGAGCTGACCGCCATGAACGTCGAGGTCATGGACGGCCCGGCCGGCGCGACGTGGAGGATCCCTCCTACTGCCAAGAATGGGGAGCAAGCCTGATGCCTATCGCGCCCCAACCGCAACTGAAGGCCGGCCTGTTCGCCCGCGGCAGCGGCGCGCCGAAGGCCCCCAAGCCCACCGCCACGGGCCTGCCCGCGCCCAAGCCGCCGGCCGGGCTGCGCATAGAGCACCGGGTCGGCATCCAGGCGCCGGCTGAGGTGATCTGGGAGGTGATCTCCGACCTGGACGCCTGGCGCCAGTGGAACGCGCTCTATCCCAAGGCCACGGGCGAGATCCGCATCGGCGGGACGCTGGAGCTGACCCTGGCGCTTCCCGGCCAGGCGCCGCAGGAGCTCAGGCCCACCGTGATGGAGTGGGTGCCCAACGAGCAGCTCCATTGGAAGCTGACCACGTTGCGCGGGCTGGTCCGCACCATCCGCTATTTCGAGATCGAGGCCCTGGCCGAGGCGAGCTGCATCGTCACCAACGGCGAGATCTTTGGCGGCTTCCTGGGCCCCTCGGTTGGCAAGCGCATGGGCCGCACCGTGTACCGCGCGTTCTCCGACATGGACGACGCCCTGAAGGCCCGCGCCGAGTTGCTCTGGGAACGGCGAAAACCCGAGCTGACCTGAGCTCGCCGGTCGAAACTTCGCCGCCGCAGCGAACCTTCCCGCGCTGACACGTCCTATCGGGCGAGTAATCGTACAAATCCGCCTATTTAGGCAATTGCTGGACACCCCCCGGGCCGCGAAAGGTCCCGCTGCTTTCAGATCTTTCCGTCAAGCCAGGGGTTTTCATGAACAAGTTGCTGCTCGCCGCGAGTGTCGCCGCGTTGCTTAGGTTCTGTTGACGAAGTGGCGGACCCAGAGCCGGGTTGAGGCGATGAGGATGAAGCCGAGGTAGCTGTCGGCGGTCTTGTCGTATCGGGTGGCCAGTCTTCGGCTGTGCTTGAGCTTTGAGAAGCACCGCTCGACGAGA
>JBBQTP010000004.1:0-59513 GCA_038213205.1 Caulobacterales bacterium | reverse complement strand
AGCCGCCGGCCAGGATCAGGGTGACCGTGCTGCCCGCAGGGAAACTCAGCCAGATGGCGTCGGCATGGAGGTGCGGCTCAAGGAACCGCGCCATCGGCACCCGCACGCCCCATAGCGAGATCACCATCGCCAGCAGCGGCGGCCAAACCGCGCCGGTCGCGCGCACAATGCCGGAGAAAATGAAGGCCACGCCGAACGGCACGAAGCCCCACAGCACTATGGAGTTGATGTGCACCGCGATGGGCAGCGACGGACTGGTCGCCGGCAGGAAAGCCTGCAACACCCACGGGTCAGCCAGGTAGATGATCAGGATCGGCACGCCGGTGAACAGGACCGAATAGCCGGCCCCGATCATGGCCACCCTCTCCACCCGGTCCATGCGCCCTGCGCCGACGTTCTGGGCGGCCATGGAGGAGACCGCGGCCCCCAGCGCCATGGCCGGCATCTGCACATAGGTCCATAGCTGCGAGCCCGCGCCGTAGGCGGCCGAGGTATGCACCCCATAGCGGTTGACGAAGCTCATCATCGTGACCGCCGCCAGGCTGATGACCATCATCTGGAAGGCCATCGGCGTGCCCTTGGTAAGAAGGGTGCTGATAATCTTGAAGTCCGGAATCAGCAGCCGCCATTCAGATGGCCGGATCACCAGGATCGACCTCTGGCGGTAGAGGTAGGCCAGCATCACCGCCAGGGTGAAGGTTTGCGAGATCAGGGTCGACGTGGCCGAGCCGGCGATCCCCATCTTCGGGAACGGTCCCAGGCCCATGATCAGGACGGGGTTCAGAACGATGTCGAGGCCGACCTGCAGCAAGGCGAAATAGAACGGCGTGCGGCTGTCGCCGGTCCCCCGCTGGGCCATCATCATGAACGAGAAGAAGTAGACGAACGGCATGGCCGCGAAGACCACCCGCAGATAGGCGATGGCGTCCGCGCGGGCGGCCGCGGGGGTCCGCATGGCGTCGAGGATATGCGGGGTGAGCATGCCGCCGGCCACGCCGATCAGCAGCGAGAGCGCGATGAAGAAGGTGGTCGCCGTGCCGATGATCTGCTTGGCCAGGGGCTCGTTGCGGGCCCCGATGGCCTGGCCGATCATGATGTTGGCGGCCATGGTCACGCCGAACGAGGCGCCCAGCATCAGGAAGAAGATCTGATTGGCGTTGGAGGTGGCGGTCAGCGCCGCCTCGCCCAGCACGTGGCTGACCCAGATGGCGTTGGCCGAGCCGTTCAGCGACTGCAGGATGTTGGAGCCCAGCACCGGCAGGGCGAAGGTGATCAGGGTCGGCCCGATCGGCCCCACCGTCAGGTCAGGCCCGCGCCGGCCGGGGAATCCGCCTTGCGGACCTCCCGGCGGACCACGTCTTCCGCCTGCGCTCGCACTGGCCGTCAAGATCGGTAGCTCCCCCAGGCGCCGTCAGGCGCCGCTGACTGCAGATAGGCGCCAACCGGCGGTTACGCAAAGCGCGGCTTGCTCACATGCGGCGGAAAACCGCGCGCCAAGGCGCCCGCGTCATTCCGCCGAGAGCGCGCTCGTGCGGCGGCTGTAGGCCAGGTAGACCAGCACGCCGACCGCGTTCCAGACCGCGAAGAACACCATGGTCTTCACTGACAGGCTGGAGAACAGGTAGAGGCAGCCCAGCACCGCGCCGGGCCCGATCAGCCAGACAAGCGGGGTCCTGAACGGCCGCGTCAGGGCCGGCATCCGGCGCCTGAGCACCATCACCGCCATCGCCGTCGCGATGAACGCCGCCAGGGTCCCGGCGTTGGCCAGGGCCGCGATCTGGTCCAGCGGGGTGATCCCGGCGATGATCGCGGCGATCACCCCGGTCAGCACGGTCACCGCGGTCGGTACGCCGCGCGCGCTGACCCCGGCCAGTTGTTTGGGCAGCAGGCCGTCACGGGCCATGGCGAAGAACACCCGGCTCTGGCCGAACATGAACACCATGATCACCGTCGGCATGGCGATCACCGCGGCTCCGGCGATCAGCGAGGCGGCGATGGGCTTGTGCAGTTCTCGCAGCACGAAGGCCAGCGGCTCTGGACTCTTGGAGAACACCTCGAACGGCGAGACGCCGAGCGCGCAGGCCGCCACCACCATGTAGATGACCGTGCACAGCGCCATCGAACCGACGATGCCGATGGCCAGGTCGCGGCTGGGGTTCTTGGCCTCCTCCGCCGCCGTCGAGATGGCGTCGAAGCCGTAGAAGGCGAAGAAGATGATCGCCGCGGCGCCCATCACGCCATACTTCTTGCCGTCGATCGCGTGGGCCCCGAAGCCGAACGGCGCGAAGGGGTGGAAGTGGGCCGCGTCGAAGTGCGGCAGGGTGAAGGCCACGAAGCCGGCCAGCGCCACCAGCTTGATGATCACCAGCACGAAGTTGACCGTGGCGCTCTCCTGCGTGCCGACCAGCAGCATGCCGGTGACCGCCAACGCGATGAAGATCGCCGGCAGGTTGATCAGCCCGCCCGCCCCGGCCGAGGCCAGCAGGTTGTCCGGGATCGGAATGTGCGCCTGATGGATCAGGCCGGCGGCATAGCCCGCCCAGCCCACCGACACCGCGCTGCAGACCAAGGTGTATTCGAGGATCAGGCTCCAGCCGATCACCCAGGCGATCATCTCGCCGAGCGTCATATAGCTATAGGCATAAGCGCTGCCGGCCTGCGGGCTGAGGCTCGCCATCTCGGCGTAGCAGAGCGCCGCGCAGGCGCAGACCGCGCCGGCCACCGCGAAGGAGACGATCACCGCCGGCCCCGCCAGGCCCGCCGCCACCCCGGTCAGGGTGTAGATGCCGGTGCCGATGATCGCGCCGACGCCGAGCGCCACCAGATGATACCAGGACAGGGTCCGCTTCAGGCCGCTGTCGACATAGGCCGTAGCCTCCACCGGCTTGCGGCGCGTGATGAAGCTCATGGCAGGTCCCCCGAAACGAACCGCCACCATGACCCGTGTCCGCCCCTCCCGCCAAGGTGCGGTCGAAAAGTCACGCTGCACGGCGTGACAAATTTGAAATCTTAAGGTCGTGGATTCGGCCGTCTGATCGATGTTAAGTTAAGGGAGCGATAGGGTCTGAGCGCGTATTCCGGCGCCGGCTCCAAAGCCCATTTCCTGGGAGGGAACTTTGCGAAAGATGTCTGCACGAATTGGCGTGCTGGGTGCGGCGGTAAGCGCCCTCCTGGTCTACGGCTGCTCGACGGCCCCCGGCGCTCAGAGCGCCCTCACCAGCGCGAAGGCCGCGGCGGCGACCGAAACCACCATGGCTTCGACCATGCCGAAGACGGTCGATAACTTCATGCTGGTCGACGCCCAGCACCTGGAAGCCCACGACCTCTACCGGATGGCCGACGCCAAGGCGATCGTGCTGGTCTCGACGGGCGTCGGCTGCCCGATCGCGCGCAGCATGACCCCGGCGCTGAAGGCGCTGCGCGACAAGTTCGCCGCCCAGGGCGTCGAGATGATGCTGATCGATTCCAACCTGCAGGACAGCCGCGAGGCGATCGCCGCCGAGGCCAAGGAATATGGCATCGACATCCCGATCCTGATGGATTCCAACCAGATCGTCGGCGAGAGCCTGGGCGTCACCCGGACCGCCGAGTTCTTCGTGGTCAATCCGAAAACCTGGGCTGTCGTCTATCACGGCCCGATCAGCGACGCCGCCGACTACGGCGTGCAGAAGGCCGCGACCCACGAGTTCGCCGCCGACGCCATCGCGGCCTTCCTGGCCGGCAAGCCTGTCCCGGCGGCCACTCAGGCCTCCAAGGGCTGCCTGGTGGATTTCCCGGAACGCGCCAAGGCCCACGCTTCGCTGACCTATGTGAAGGACGTGGCCCCGATCCTCGAAGCCAAGTGCGTGGCCTGCCATGAGAAGGGCGGCATCGGTCCGTTCGCCATGGACAACTACCAGATGGTCAAGGGCTTCGCCCCGATGATCCGCGAAGTCATCCGCACCGACCGGATGCCCCCGTACAATGCCGATCCGCACGTGGGCAGGTTCTCCGACGACAAGTCGCTGACCCCCACCGAGATCAAGACCATCGTCCACTGGGTGGAAGCCGGAGCCCCGCGCGGCGACGGCAAGGACCCGCTGGGCGCCAAGCTCCACGTGGCCGCCGACTGGCCGCTGGGCAAGCCCGACCTGATCCTCAACGTCCCGGCCTACACCATCCCGGCCTCCGGCGTGGTCGACTACCAGCACCCTTACACCGTGAACCCGGAAACCACCGGCAAGTGGCTGCGGGCCTCGACCGTCAAGGTCGAGAGCCGCCAGGGCGTGCACCACGTGCTGACCGGCTACATGAAGGACGTGCCGAAGCCCGGCGAGCAGGGTTTCGAGAACAAGTGGGGCGTCTCGGTCGGCGGCTACGCGGTCGGCGCCGAGAGCGAGATCGCGCCGAAGAACGTGGGCACCTTCATCCCGCCCGGCGGCGCCATCGGTTTCCAGACCCACTACACGCCGTTCGGCAAGGAAGTAACCGATCACACCCAGATCGCGCTCTACTTCTACAAGGACGGCGAGAAGCCGGCGATGGTGATGCATAACGCGGTGATCGTGGACCAGACGATCGTCCTACCGGCCAACGACGGCCATCATCAGGAGACCGCCTACGTCGCCTTCCCGCACGAAGCGCTGCTCTACTCGGCGTTCCCGCACGCCCATTATCGCGGGGCCATGTCGGACCTGTGGATCCGCTACCCTGACGGCAAGGAAAAGCTCCTGCTCTCCCTGCCGCGCTACGACTTCAGCTGGCAGCGCGACTACACCTTCGCCGAGCCGGTAAAGGTGCCCGCGGGCTCCAAGCTGATCGCCCACTTCATCTACGACAATTCCAAGCGCAACCCGAACAATCCGGACTCCAACAAGCAGGTGGTCTGGGGCGATCAGTCCTGGGAGGAGATGTTCTACACGGCGGTCCGCTACCGCTGGGTCGGCGAGACCTCCGACAAGATGAACGACTTCGACAAGGAGCTCGACCAGGACCGGATGCTCGGCATGCTGGACGACAACGTCGACGGCAAAATCCAGAAGGCCGAGCTGAAGGGCCAGCTGGGCGACCAGATCCTCAAGTACTTCGACGTGCTCGACGCCAACCACGACGGCGCGCTCGACAAGACCGAGCTGGCCGCCATGCAGAAGATGGGCCAGCACCGGCGCAAGCAGGCGGACGCGGCTCCGTCGGCGAAGCCGGCCGCGGCCTCGCCGGCCGCGACCAGCGGCGGCAAGTAGTCGTCGTCAGAGACTGAAGATCAGGGCCCGGGGCGCAAGCTCCGGGCCTTTTTCTTGCGGCCTATTCGCCCCAGAGATCGTGGACATCGCCCTTGCGGTTCAGCATCCGCACCGCGCGCTTGACCACCGCCAGCAGGCGCGCGCGCCGGGCCGGCTCGTCATAGGTCATCGCGCCGTGCGCCAGGCCCTCCAGCAGGAAGCGGCCGAGGTCGCGGCTGGTCTGGAAGCGGGGATCGGCGCCGGCCTGGGCCAGGGCGCCGAAGCGGTGGCCCACCTGGGCCCGGTCGAACGCCGCCTGCGCCGCAGCCAGCCGGGCGCGCAGCATGGGATCGGTGCGGGCCGCGGCCTCCAGTTCGGCGAAGGCCACGAACGGGATCTCATGCAGCAGCGCCCAATAGGCTTCTATGGCCTGTTCGGAGGCGTCGTAGCCCTGGGTCGCAGAGGTGGCGGCCGCCTGTTCGAACAGCCGCGCGCGCGCCAGTTCGATATGGGCCACGGCGGCCTCCACCAACTCCTCGCGGGTGGTGAAATGGTAGAGCATGGCGCCGCGAGTCAGCTTCGCCGTCTCGGCGATCACCGAGTTGGTGGCGTTGTGATAGCCGATCTCGGCAAACAGCCGCATCGCCGCATCGAGGATGCGCGCGCGCGTGCGCAACGACTTCGGCGTCGCCTTCGCCGGATAGGTTCTGGCGTCCATAGGGACCAATGTTTCGGGCGACCGGGGGAGGGTCTGCTCAAGGTGCTTCCCTAGCAGGACGTGGTGACGCTGCGCCAGCGTGCAAGGGCGATTTCGCAAAACCGACACGGAATCAGGGCAGGCGTGCACAGAATAGGAGCTACGCGGGGTGCGAAGTGACCGAGGACGCAGTCCGAAGCTACCGCAGCGTGTTCATCTCCGATGTGCACCTGGGCACCCGCGGTTGTCAGGCGGACCTGCTCCTGGATTTCATCCGCCAGATCGAGTGCGACACCCTCTATCTGGTCGGCGATATCGTCGACGGCTGGAAGATGAAGTCCGGCTGGTACTGGCCGCAGTCGCACAACGACGTGGTCCAGAAGATCCTGCGCCTGGCGCGCAAGGGCGTCAGCGTGATCTACGTCCCCGGCAACCACGACGAGGTGATCCGCGACTTCTGCGGTGTGCATTTCGGCGGCGTGGTCGTGGTCCGCGACGCGATCCACGAGACCGCCGACGGCAAGCGCTTCCTGGTGATGCACGGCGACGAGTTCGACGCCGTGGTGCAGAATGCCAAGTGGCTGGCGCTGCTCGGCGACTGGGCCTACCGGGCCCTGCTGGCCTCCAACACCCTGATCAATCGCGTGCGCCGGCGGCTGGGTTTCGGCTACTGGAGCTTCTCGGCCTTCGCCAAGACCCGCGTGAAGAAAGCCCTGCAGTTCATCGAGAACTTCGAGGAGGCGGTCGCCGATGAGGCGCGCCGCCGCGGCGTCGACGGGGTTATCTGCGGCCACATCCACAAGGCCGAGCGTCGGATGATCGGCGAGGTCGACTACATCAACGACGGCGACTGGGTGGAAAGCTGCACCGCGCTGGTCGAACACCCCGACGGGCGCCTGGAAATCCTCGAGTGGGCCAAGGAGGCGCGCCGGCCTCTCGCCGTGGAGACGCCCCAACCGCCCCTGCTCGGGGAGCCCCTCGCCGCCTGATCGACGTTCACCCAGGGCAGTTTCGGTTGACAGTTCAAGGTGATCTCATGACAGTGCCGCTGTCATGAAACCCCCCGCGCTTTCCCAGACCCTTAGAGATCGCCAGCGCGAGGAAACCCGCGAGCACATCCTGCGCGCCGTCGGCAACCAGCTGGAAGCGGGTCCGCTCGAGGACCTCAGCTTCTCCGAAATCGCCAAGGACGCCAAGGTCGGCGAGCGCACGGTCTACCGCTATTTCCCCACCAAGGAAGCCCTGCTCGGCGCCTTCTGGGCCTGGATGCAGAGCCAGGCGGTGGCCCCGCCGGAGCGGCCGAAGCCGACCCGCTCCCTGCCGCGCATTCGCGAGGCGATCAACTCGCCGCGCGACGCCCAGCGCCCCATGCGCATCCTGGTCGCCACCGACGCCTGGGAGCCGCAGGTCAACGGCGTGGTCCGCACCTTGACCCGCGTGGTCGCCGAGCTGCGCGCCATGGGTCACTCGGTCGAGGTGATCAGCCCCGACCAGTTCAAGACCTTCCCGCTGCCGACCTATGCCGAGATCAAGGTGGCCATCGGCGTCTATGAGCCGGTGCAGGAGCGCTTCAAGGCCTTCGAGCCGGAGGCCATCCACATCGCCACCGAAGGCCCCGTTGGCCTGGCGGCGCGACGCATCTGCGTGGAGTGGAAGCTGCCGTTCACCACCAGCTACCACACGCGTTTCCCGGAATATGTCTCCGCGCGACTGCCGCTGCCCCTGGCCGCCGGCTACGCCTACATGAAGTGGTTCCACAAGCCGTCCGGGCGGCTGATGGTGGCGACGCCGACCATGCGCGACGAGCTCGCCGGCCACGGCTTCCGCAACATCTCGGCCTGGTCGCGGGGCGTCGACACCGACATCTTCCACCCGCGCGCCGAGGGCGATCGCGACGTCTTCGCCAACCTTGCCAAGCCGATCTTCCTCTATGTCGGCCGCGTGGCGGTGGAGAAGAACATCGAAGCTTTCCTGAGCATCGACCTGCCGGGAACCAAGGTAGTCGTCGGCCCCGGCCCGCAGCTCGACGAGCTGAGGACCAAATATCCCAGGGCGGTGTTCACCGGCTCGCAGTCCGGCGAAGGGCTGGCGTCGGCCTTCAACAGCGCCGACGTCTTCGTCTTCCCCTCGCTCACCGACACCTTCGGCCTGGTGATCCTGGAGGCCATGGCGTCGGGCACGCCGGTGGCCGCCTATCCTGCCCCCGGCCCGATCGACATCATCCCCAACTCCGGCGCAGGCAAGCTCGCCGCCAGCGCCACCGAGGGCCTGCGCGAGGCCTGCCTGGAAGCCCTGACCTGCGACCGCAAGGTGGTGCGCGCCTTCGCCGAGAAGTTCAGCTGGCGGGCCTGCGCCGAGGACTTCGTGCGCAACCTGCAGCCCTATCCGGAGCCTGAGAAGACGCGGTTCTGGCGACGGCTCAGGCGGCTGGCCAGGGTGCGCCGGCCAAGACCCGAAGCCGCCTGACGTCCATGTCCCGAGTGGCGTCCACTGCCTTGGCGGCGATCTTCGCCGTCATGCCCCTTGCTGCGCACGCGACCCCGATCCGCTCACGGATGCGCCCGCGCCGCCCAGGTCATTCCGGATCGGCCTGCGCGCCCGCTGGTAGCGGGACTGGCGATCAGCCGAAGCGGCCGGTGATGTAGTCGGAGGTCTTCTTGGTCGCCGGGCGCTGGAACAGGTCTTCGGTCGGCCCGAACTCGATCAGCGCGCCCAGGTACATGAAGCCCGTGTAGTCGCTCACCCGTCCGGCCTGGCCGAGATTGTGGGTGACGATGACGATGGTGTGGTCAGCCTTCAGCTGGGTCACCGTCTCCTCGAGTTTGGCCGAGGAGATCGGGTCGAGCGCGGACGTCGGCTCGTCGAGCAGCAGCACCTCGGGGCGCACCGCGACGCCGCGCGCCACGCACAGCCGCTGTTGCTGACCGCCGGAGAGCCCTAGGCCCGGACCCTTGAGATTATCCTTCACCTCGTTCCACAAGGCCGCCCGGGTGAGCGCCTCCTCGACGCGGACATCCATGTCGGCCTTGGACAGGTTCTCATAGAGCCGCACGCCAAACGCCACGTTGTCGTAGATGGTCATCGGGAACGGCGTCGGTTTCTGGAACACCATGCCAACCCGGGCCCGCAGCCTGGCCAGGTCGGTGCCGGGGGCCAGGATGTTCTCGCCGTCGATCATGATCTCGCCCTCGGCGCGCTGGCCGGGATAGAGGGCATACATGCGATTGAGTGTGCGCAGCAGGGTCGATTTTCCGCACCCGGACGGGCCGATCAGGGCGGTGACCTTGTTCTTCGCGAACGGGATCGAGACGTTCTTCAGCGCCGGGCTCTTGCCGTAGAAGAAGTTCAGGCCGCGCACATCGACCTTGACCTGCGCGCGGTCCACATCGGCGATGCTGGTTTCGAATTCTTCCACGGCGTTCAAGGTATTCATGAGCGTTTTTGCTCCTGGGCCACAATGCGCGCGACGACCGTAACCGCAAGCACCGTACCGGCGATCAGCAGGGCGCCGGCCCAGGCGAGGCGACGCCAGTCGTCGTAGGCGCTGAGCGCGTAGTTGAAAATGACCACCGGCAGGTTGGCGGTGGGATGGCGTAGGTCGAGGCTGAAGAACTGGTTGTTCAGCGCCGTGAACAGCAGGGGCGCGGTCTCGCCGCTGATCCGCGCAAAGGCCAGCAGACTGCCGGTCAGCAGGCCGCTGCGCGCCGAGCGCCAGAGCACCTGGCGGATCACATAGGAGAGCGTCGAGCCGAGGGCGACGCCGGCCTCGCGAAGGGTGGCCGACTGCAGCAGCAGAACGTCCTCGGTGGTCCGGGTGATCACCGGCACGGCCAGCAAGGCCAGCGCCACCGAGCCGGCGAAGCCGGAGAAGCTGTGGAACGGCGCCACCAGGATTTCATAGACGAACAGACCGACCAGGATCGACGGCGCCGACAAGAGCACGTCGTTGAGGAACCGGATCACCGATCCGTAGGCGGAGCGTCCGCCGTACTCGGCCAGCCAGGTGCCTGCCAGCGTGCCGACCACTACCGCCATCACCATGGCCATCAGGCACATCATGATCGAGCCGACGATGGCGTTGGCCAGGCCGCCCGACGATCCCGGCGCGGGCGTCGACTTGGTGAAGATGTCGAGGTTCAGCCCGCCCAGG
The DNA here is from genome assembly GCA_038213205.1 of Caulobacterales bacterium. Taxonomy (GTDB): domain Bacteria; phylum Pseudomonadota; class Alphaproteobacteria; order Caulobacterales; family Caulobacteraceae; genus Phenylobacterium. The sequence goes on along the minus strand of JBBQTP010000004.1, from coordinate 49,468 downwards.
CCCTGGCTCAGCAGCGACCAGAGGATCGCAGCCAGAGCCACCAGCGCGATGGCGGTGACGGCCCAGCAGAAACCCTCGAAGGCGACGTTGGCGACGCGCCGGCGCGCGATCTTGGCGGCGGAGGCGGTCATATGCTGGCTACCTGACGGCGCAGCATCAGCCGGGCCAGGCCCAGAACCATGAAGGTGATCACGAACAGCACCAGGCCCAGCGCGATCAGCGCCGAGGTGTGCACCTCGCTGGTCGCCTCGGTGAACTCGTTGGCGATGGTCGACGCGATGGTCGAGCCGCTATCAAATATCGACTTCGGGAAGCCGTGGGAGTTACCGATGATGAAGGTCACCGCCATGGTCTCGCCGAGCGCGCGGCCGAGGCCCAGCATCACGGCGCCGATGGCGCCGGTGCGCACGTAGGGCAGGGTCACGCTCATCACCACCTCGGCGGTGGTCGCACCCAGGCCGTAGGCGCTCTCGCGCACCGCCGCGGGCACGGTGAGCAGCAGCTCGCGCAGGGTCGCGGCCATGAACGGCAGGATCATGATCGCCAGGATAATCGAGGCCGACAGAATTCCCGAACCGTTGGGGATGCCGGTGGTCAACTTCTCCAGCAGCGACCCGGGGGCCGCCGCGCTCATCAGCGGCAGCTGGATGAATTTCGAGAATAACGGGGCGAACACGAACAAGCCCCACATGCCGTAGACGATCGAGGGGATACCGGCGAGCAGCTCCACCGCCGTGCCAATCGGTCGGCGCAGCGGGGCCGGACAGAGCTCGGTGAGGAAGAAGGCGACCCCGCCGGCGATCGGCAGGGCGATCAGCAGCGCCACCGCGGCGGTGACCAGGGTGCCGACGATCGGCCCGGCCGCGCCGTAGACGTCGGTCACCGGGTTCCAGGTCGCGGAAAACAGGAACCCGATGCCAAACTTCCGGATCGCCGGCCAGCCGCCCAGCACGAGTGAGAAGAGCAGTCCGCCCAGCGCCGCCAGCAGCGTCGTGGCCGCGACAAAGCACAGGCCTTCGAAAATCTTGCCCACCAGCGCGCCGCGCGGGTTGGCGCGGCGCGACCGCTCGCCACCGGTCGGGCGAGTGCCTGCGGGAAGGACTTGGTCTGACATGGACGCTCGCTGCAATAGAGAGGCTGCACGCCCCGCCGCCATCGGGCGGCGGGGCGGCAAAGCGTCTTACTTGTAGACCGGCTTGCCGTCAGGACCGACGACCTTGGACCAGGACTTGCGGATCAGATCCTTCACCACCGGCGGCAGGGACACGTAGTCGAGCTGCGCCGCGGCGGCGTCGCCGTTCTTGTAGCACCAGTCGAAGAAGGCCAGCACGTCGCGGCCCTTGGCGGCGTCGGACTGCTTGGTGTGCACGAGGATGAAGGTGGCCGCGGTGATCGGCCAGGCGTCGGCGCCCGGCTGGTCGAGCAGCAGCAGGTAGAAGCCCGGCGCCGACGCCCACTTGGCGTTGGCTGCGGCCGCCGCGAAGTTCTTGGCGTCCGGGGTGACGAACACGCCCTGCTTGTTCTGCATCAGGGCGTAGGTCATCGAATTCTGCTTGGCGTAGGCATATTCGACGTAGCCGATCGCGCCTGGCGTCTGTTTCACGAAGGCCGCGACGCCGTCGTTGCCCTTGCCGCCCAGGCCGGTGGGCCAGGAGACGCTGTCGTTGGCGCCGACTTCGCTCGCCCAGTGGGCCGCCTTCATCGACAGATAGGTGGTGAACACGAAGGTGGTGCCCGAGCCGTCCGAACGGTGCACGACGGTGATCGGCAGGTTCGGCAGCGGCACGCCCGGATTGACCTTGGCCAGGAGCGGGTCGTTCCACTTCTTGATCACGCCGCGATAGATGTCGGCGAGCAGCGCCCCGGTGATCTTGATCTGGCCGGGCTTGATGCCGGGCAGGTTCATCACCGGCACCACGCCGCCGATCACGGTGGGGAACATGGCCAGGCCGGCGGTGGCCAGATCGTCCGGCTTTAGCGGTTTGTCGGTGGCGCCGAAGTCGACGGTCGAGGCGTTGATCTGCTTGATGCCGCCGCCGGAACCGATCGCCTGATAGTTCAGGCTGGTCCCCGTCTGGGCCTTATAGGCCTCCGCCCACTTGGCGTAGACCGGCGCCGGGAAGGTCGCGCCCGCGCCCGAAATCGTCCCGGCAGCCTGCGCAACCGTGGCGGCGCCGAGGATCAGGGCCGCGCCGAACGCCGCCCCTAGTGTCTTCAACATGGTTCTCTCCTGCATAGAGCTGCCCCATCCATGCCGCTCTTGGTCGAGGTGTTAGCCCCGGAGGTTCGCAGTTTTGTGACAATCGACCCGTTCATCCGCAGCCGGAGGGTCACAGTTGCTAACGTACACGGCCGCTGCGTGTCATCTCCCTGTCACATCACTGTCGGCTATCCGTCATGAGCCCCGGCTAAACCGCGTGACGGGCCGGGCGACCCACGAGTGCGGCGGTCTCCCGTCCGAAAGCAACAAGGATGGGGATCTCACGATGAGCCTTCACACGAAGGACCTGGCTCTGCGCGTCGCCAAGGGCGCGTTGATCGCGCTGCTGATGTCGAGCACGGCCACCGTCGCTCTGGCTGCGCCCAAGCATAAGCATGCCGCCAAGGCCGCGGTCGCCGATCCGCGCGACGCCAAGCTCGAGGCCCTGGAGCAGGAAGTCGGCGCCATGCGCGCCGAGATGGCGCAGATGCGCGCCAGCCAGTCCGGTGATCACGGCGAGGCCAAGGTGGCGGTGCTCCAGCAGCAGCTCGACACCGTCAACGCCCAGCTCACCGACGTGAAGGCCGCCCAGGTAGCCGACGCCTCGGACATCGTGACGCTGAAGTCCCCGGCGGTGGTTCCCAGCCTGCCCAACGGCAAGCTGGCGCTGGCCTCCTCCGACGGCCGCTTCACCGCCAACATGCGCGCCATCGTCATGTTCGACGCGGGCAAGTACTTCCAGAAGTCGAACCTGCCGGCCCAGGTCACCAACCGCGACCTTAGCGACGGCACCGACTTCCGCCGCGCGCGCTTCGGCATCGACGGCAAGCTGTTCAAGGACTTCGACTACGCGGTGATCTACGAGTTCGGCGGCTCCGGCGGCGAAGACGCTGGTCACATCCAGGAGATCTGGGCGCAGTACACCGGCCTGAAGCCCTGGAAGATCCGTATCGGCGCCTTCGAGCCGAACATCGGCCTCGCCGCGGCCGTCTCCACCAGCCAGATGCCCGTCATGGAACGGGCCTCGCCCGCCGAAGTGGCGCGCAACGTGGCGGCCGGCGACAGCCGCTCGGCCCTGCAGATCTTCGGCAACGGCCTTTGGGGTGACGGTGATTCGGGCATCGCCACCCGCTGGTTCGCCTCCGGCGCCATCACCGGCAACACGGTGGGCACAATCAATTCGACCGGCGGCGCGACGGCTCAGCCGCAGGATGAGCAGACCGCGATCATCGGCCGTTTTGCCGTGGCGCCCTTCGATAGCACCAACTGGCAGGCCCACTTCGGGATCAACGGTCAGTACGTCAGCCAGCCGAATGACGCCGGCGCCGCGGCCAACCCGCGCTACCCGGTGCAGCTGCGCGACCGTCCGGAACTGCGTCTCGACGCTACCCGCCTGGTTGACACCGGCGCCATCGACGCCCGCCACGTCACCGTATTCGGCGGCGAAGCCGGCCTGACGGTCCAGAACTTCATGCTGGAAAGCGAGTACTTCAACTACCGCATCGAGCGCCGCAACGTGACCAACGCTCCGGTGTTCGCCAGCAATCCGAGCTTCTCGGGCTGGTACGTGCAAGGCGCCTGGGTGCTGACCGGCGAGCCGCGGCCCTACAACCCGGCCGAAGCCCGCTTCGATGCGCCGAAGATGGCCTATAATTTCAACCCCGCCGCCGGCACCTGGGGGACCTGGGAAGTCGTCGGCCGCTACTCCGACCTCGACCTGAACTATCACGACTGCGGCGCGGGCCACGCCATCCCCGCAGCGGGCGTCTCCTGCTTCGACGCCGTGCGCGGCGGCGAGCAGAAGATCTCGACCATCGGGCTCAACTGGTACCTGAACCCCGACATCCGCTTCATGCTCGACTATCAGTTCGTCGACGTGAACCGGTTCAACGCCGCCGGGCTGCAGGTCGGCCAGAAGTACAACGCCCTCGCGCTGCGCAGCCAGCTCACCTTCTAGTCCGATCCCCCCGCGAGCCTCAGGCGCCGCCGCGACCCCGCGGCGGCGCTCTTTCTTTGATCTTCCACCAGCGCGAAGCGCGATCCGGGGGAGGTGGATCGGAGCGAAGCGACGAGACGGAGGGGGTTCCACCCGCAGCGGACAGGCCAGTAGGCTGCAACCTCCTCAGTCACCTGCGGCGACAGCTCCCCCTAAGGGGCGAGCATCAGAGAAGCCGGCTCCGCATCGCCTGGGACAGCAGATCGATCAGGGTCACGGCGGCGCTGATCACGATAACGATGGCCGAGAGGTGGTGGTAGTCGAAGGCGTTCAGCGTCTCGAACAGCAGTTGCCCGATGCCGCCCGCGCCGATCAGGCCGAGCACCGTCGCTGAGCGCGAGTTGGATTCGAAGCGGTAGAGCGCATAGGAGGTCCACAGCGGCGCGACCTGCGGGATGATCCCCCAGACCACCTCCTGCAGACGATTGGCGCCGGTGGCGCGGACGCCCTCGACGGGACCCATGTCGGTGGCTTCGACGGCTTCCGAGAACAGTTTGGCCAGCACGCCGCCAGTGTTGATCGCCAGCGCCATGACGCCGGCGAAGGGGCCAAGGCCGACAGCGACGATGAACATCGTACCCAGGACGAGGTCCGGCACCGAACGCATCAGGTTCATCAGTACGCGCATCGGTTGCTGGATCCACGGCGGAGAGACGTTGCGCGCGCACGCCAGGCCGAAGGGCACAGCTATCACCACCGCCAGCGCGGTGCCCCACATGGCGATCTGGATGGTCAGCCACATCTGGGCGACGTAGAGGCGCCAGTTGTCGAAGTCGGGTTTTCCGAGATCGGCCCCGAACTCGCGCATGTTCTGCGAGTTGGTGAACAGCTTGGAGACGTGGCTCATCTCCACCGGCTTGACCGCCACCAGCAGCATGACAAGGACGAGGCCCCAGACCAGCAGGTCTGGCGCCTGCTGCACCAGCGACCGATGCGGCGGCGCCGGAATCTCAGCCGGAGTGGGGGCGGCGCGCGCGCTCATCAGATGTTGGGCTCCTTGGCGCGCTTCTGCCCGGCGGTGGCGTGGATCTTGTCGAAGTCGGCCTGGGCCTTGGCGAGATTCTTCGCGTCGCCCGACTTGCGCGCCTCGGCGACCCCTACGGCCGCCTGCATTTCGCGCACCGGATCGAGGTAGCTGTCGTCGGCGGCCTTGAAGCCGCCGTAGGCCAGCCGCTTCAGGACCGCGCGTTGCCGGTCGCCGTCGGGACCGGGCGCCGTCCCATAGGTCAGGAAGAACTGGCGCATCTTCTCCTTGATCGCCGGATCGACGTCCTTGCGCACGACGATCGAGGACTCCGGCAACGGCGGCGACGTCCAGATCACATCGAGGTTGTTGCCGATCTTCGGCGAGTCGCGCTTGGCGAACAGCAGGCCGACGGTGTTGTTGGTGGCCACGTCCAGCACGCTGTTGGCGACGGCCGCCGAGTTAGCCTGGTGGCTCGACGACTTCACCGTGGCGAAGCAGGCGCTCGGGTCGATGTTCTTGGGCGTGAACAGATAGGCCATCGGCGCCAGCGTGCCGGAGGTCGACTGCGGATCGCCGATGCCGAACGAATATTTCTTCCCGCAGGCCAGCACCTTGTCGAGGGTGATGCCCGAGCCTTTGCGGACGATCAGCACCGACTTGTAGGTGGCGTCACCGCCGGCATCGATCACCCGGCCCAGCACCTCGCCATTCGAGCGCTGCACGGCATCCAGCGCCGGCAGGGCCGAGAACCAGCCCATCTGCGCCTGGTTGAAGCGCATGGCCTCGATCAGGCCCGCATAGTTCGAGACGTAGCGCGCCTTCACCGTCACGCCGATCTGGTTGGAAAGGTCGGCCAGCAGCGGCTCCCAGATCGGCCCCATCGAGGCCTGGTTCTCGGCCGGCAGAATACCGAAGACGATTTCCTTCGGCGCGGCCGGCCCCGCCGGTTTCTGGCTGCAGGCGGCCAGCGTCAGCAGGATGGCCAGGCCGAGTGAGCCCAGCAGGCGGCGGCGGATCATGTCGGGGCTCCTTCCCAGAAAACGTCTTCGAATTCCGGACCGTAGATGTCGATGAGCTGCTTGGTTTCGAGCCCGCTGGCCGGGCCGTCGTAGACGATCTCGCCCGCCTTCAGCGCCACCACGCGGTCGCAGTAGCGCAGGGCGTAGTCGACCTGGTGCAGGGTGACCACGACGGTCAGCCCATCGACCTTGTTCAGGTCGCGCAGGTTTTCCATCACCTTCCGCGCGGCCACCGGGTCCAGCGAGGCCACAGGCTCGTCGGCGAGGATGATCTTGGCCTTCTGCACGAGCGCACGCGCGATCGCGCCGCGTTGCTGCTGGCCGCCGGAGAGCGTGTTGGCGCGTTGGGCGGCGTAGTCGGCGACGCCGACCCGGGCCAGGGCGGCCATGACCGCGGCCTTGGTCTCCTCAGGCCACACGCCCAGCAAGCCGCGCATCGCCCCGATCCGGCCGAGCGAGCCCAGGGCGACGTTGGTGAACAAGCTGAGGCGGCCGACCAGGTTGAATTGCTGGAAGATGAAGCCGATGCGGATGCGCGCCTCGCGCACCTTGCCGCTGATCCGGCCGTGCTCCTGCACCGCCGCGCCGAACGCCTCGATGCGGCCCTCGCCGGCGTCAATGGTCTGCAGGCCGGAGATCGAGCGCAGCAGGGTCGACTTGCCCGACCCCGACGGGCCGATCAGGGCGATCATCTCACCCTTGTGGACCTCGAGGGACACACCGTTCAGCGCCCGGCGCGCGCCGAAGCTCTTGGAGGCGTTCCGTATCGACAGAACCGCGTCTGACATGAACGGCTGACACTTCCCCAGAGATCGAGCACGAAGATCGAACGCGCGGCTCGGCGACCCATCAGGATCGCTTCGACCTGCCACAGCTTCATGACACGGCCGCCCGCGGAAGGTCCAGCGGCGCGGGCCTAGCGCACGGCCAAAAGGCCGGTCAGCTCCTCGGCGAGGTGCGCCAGGGGCTGAGCCCAGTCGCCCCGCACAGTCTGGCGGCGAATTTCGACCGAGGGGTACCAGGGCGTGGCCTCGCCTGAGAGCCCCCAACGCCAGTCCGGATCGAAGGCGGTCAGCACCCGCGCCGGCCGGCCCAACGCCCCGGCCAGGTGCACCACGCTGGTGTCGACGCTGACGACCAGGTCCATCAGTTCGATGAGCGCGGCGGTGTCGCAAAAGTCGGCGATCTGATCGCCCCAGAAACTGACGCCGCCCAACGCCTCCTGGTCCCCTGGCGCGACCTCTTTTTGCAGGAGATGATATTCAGCCCCATCAGGCAGGTCGGCCAGCATCCGGGCCAGCGGAATGCTGCGCTCGCGGTCGGCGCGGTGGGTGGGGCTGCCGCTGCAGACCAGGCCTATCCGCAGGCCGGAGCTTGGGCCAAGCCGCTCGCGCCAGGCCGCCTGCCGTTCCGGCGGCGCAGCGAGGTAGGCCGCGCCGGCCTGCGGCGCGTAGGCTGGCAGGGCCAGCGGCAGGCTCATCAACGGGCACTGGAAATCCACCGGCGGCAGGGCCGCGCCGCGCACCACCACCTCGTCGACGCCGTCGACCTGGCGGAACAGTTCAGCCAGCGGCGCGAAAGCCTCGACCACCACCCGCGCGCCGCGGGCGGCGACCTGGGGCGCGTAGCGGATGAACTGGAGGCCGTCGCCCAGACCCTGTTCGCAGTGGAGCAGGATGGTCTTGCCCTCCAGCGGAGTCTCGCCAAGCCACAGCGGCGCGGCCAGCTCACGCGGCCGGCTCTCCACCGCGCCACGCCGCCAGCGCCATTCGTAGTCGCGCCAGCCCGCTTCGAAATTGCCGAGCAGCAGGTTGCAGAGGCTGCGGTTCCAACGCGCGTCGACCGACCCGGGATCAAGGGCCAGGGCCGCCGCATAGCTCTGCAACGCCTCGGCATGTCGGCCCAGGTCCTGCAGCAGGTTGCCCCGGTTGCAGTGCGCCTGCGGGATGTGGGCGTCGATGCTCAGCGCACGGTCGAGCGTCTCAAGCGCCTCACCGCGCCGGCCCAGATCGCGCAGGGCGTTGGCCACGTTGACCAGCACGACCGCATCGTCCGGCGCCAGAACCAGCGCCATGCGGAAGGCCTGAAGGGCGTCCTCGTGCCGCCCGAGCCGGCCCAGCGCATTGCCGCGATTGTTGTAGGCCTCGGGGAACTGCCTCTGCAGCGCGATCGCCCGGTCGGCGCACGCCAGGGCGCGCGCATAGTCGCCGGCCTCGAAGACGCAGACGCTCTGGACGTTCCAGGTGAGTGCGTCGTCCGCCCGCCGCGCCAGGGCGTCGTCCATGAAGGGGATCGCGCCACGAAAATCGCCGCGCGTCGCGCTGATGATCCCCAGGTGTTTGTTGACGTCGAAATTGCCCGGGTCGACGCCCCTCAGGCCGTTGAACAGCTCGGCCGCGTCGTCGATCTTGCCTTGCTCGAACAGGCTGCGGCCCAGGGCGACGAGCTCCGCGATCTGGCCCGTGATGTCCGGCTCGCCCGCCATGTCGCGTTTCCTGCCCCGTCCGCCGATCCGGCTTATAGGTGAGTCGGCGGCGGCGGAGGTCTCGCGGGTTAGGAATTCGGCAAGACCAAATGCCTTTACATCACGGAGCTATGACCCTATGTCGCCCCTTCCGGCGGACCCGATGTCCTGAAAAGCGCTGCTAACGCCGGATTGGGTTCAACTATCCGTTGGGGGTTACGTGAATTGCACACGTATCATACGCCCCTGGACCTGGTCCGTGATCGCCTACCGGAGCGTCCCGTCGCCCTTGCGCGACCCGACGCGGTAGCGACCGCGGCGCGCTGGTTCCAGGAACATTTCAAGGGTGATGTGTTCTACGCCGTCAAGGCGAACCCCTCACCTTGGGTGATCGAAACGCTCGCCAGGAACGGCGTGGCCTCGTTCGACGTCGCCTCCATGCCGGAAATCGAGCTGGTCACGACGCACGCCCCGGGCGCGCGCATGGCCTTCATGCACCCGGTGAAGAGCCGCTCGGCCATCGCCAGGGCGTATGCGGATCATGGCGTGCGGATCTTCGCGCTCGACACCCATGAAGAGCTCGCCAAGATCCTTGAGGCCACCGGCGGCGCCGACGACCTGACCCTGGTCGTTCGCCTGGCGGTCAGCGCCGAAGGCGCGGCCTATTCCCTCTCGGGCAAGTTCGGCGTCGAGACCCACGAGGCTTCGGCCCTGCTGCTGGCCGTGCGCCGCGCCACCAACGGCCTGATGGGCGTCTCCTTCCACGTCGGCAGCCAGTGCATGCGCCCGACCGCCTTCCAGGCGGCCATGGCCCAGGCGAGCCGCGCGATCGTGCGCGCCGGCGTGATGGTCGATGTGGTCGACGTCGGCGGCGGCTTCCCCTCGGTCTATCCGGGCATGATCCCGCCGGACATGAGTGACTATGTCGACAGCATCCACCGCGGCTTCGCCGAGATGATGGTGCACGAGGAAACCGAGCTGTGGTGCGAGCCGGGCCGGGCCCTGGTGGCCGAAGCCTCGTCGATCCTGGTCAAGGTCGAGCTGAAGAAGGGCGACGCGCTCTATCTGAACGACGGCAGCTACGGCAGCCTGTTCGACGCGGCGCACACCAAGTGGCCCTTCCCGGTGAAGCTGTTCCGCAACGAGGACGGCGAAGCGTTCGAAGTGGAAGCGCCCCTGAAGCCCTTTCGTTTCTACGGGCCGACCTGCGACAGCCTCGACCACATGCCGGGCCCGTTCTGGCTGCCCGAGGACGTCCGCGAGGGCGACCTGATCGAGATCGGCATGCTGGGCGCCTATGGCGTGGCGATGAACACCCGCTTCAACGGCTTCGGCGACGCCGAGACGGTGATCGTTCACGACGCGCCGATGGCCTCGATGTTCGGCCTGGCCGGACGCACCATCCGCCTGCCCCGCGAGGAACAGGCGGAGGAGCGCAAGGTCGTGCGCCTGTCGCGTCCCAAGGGCCGCGCCGGCAAGAGCCGTCGGCGCCGGTAACACCAGACACAGTTCACGTGTTAAAGGCGCGGCCGGTCGCTCCGTCCCGGTCGCGCTGATCCTATGGACGGGCGATCACCCTCAGAAGGGAACTTCCGAAGATGAACGCTGACGTTCAGAAGACCAACCGCAAGGCCGAACTGCTGGCCAACACCGTCGAGCATGTGGCGATCGACCAGTACGACGCCCGCCCCGTCATCGACGCCATGCGCAAGATGAGCTTCACCAGCCGCGACACCGCGCGCGCCGCCGACATCTGGTCGATGAGCCTGGAAGACGCCGACTGCTCGACCTGGCTGACGCTGGCCGGCTCGACCTCGGCCGGCGGCTGCATGCACATTTACCGCGACATGCTGAAGTACGGGATGATCGACGTGGTCGTCGCGACCGGCGCCTCCATCGTCGACATGGATTTCTTCGAGGCGCTCGGCTTTAAGCACTACCAGGCCCAGGCCTCCGTCGACGACCGCGACCTGCGCGATCTCTACATCGACCGCATCTACGACACCTACATCGACGAGGAAGAGCTGCAGAACTGCGATGGCGTGATCTACGCCATCTGCGAGGCTCTGGAGCCGCGTCCCTATTCCAGCCGCGAGTTCATCTGGGAGATGGGCAAGTGGCTGGCTGAGGGCGGCGCCAAGAAGCCGGGCTCCCTGGTCCAAACCGCCTACGAGGAAGGCGTGCCGATCTTCTGCCCCGCCTTCGTCGATAGCTCTGCCGGCTTCGGCCTGGTGAAGCACCAGGTTGAGCGGATGAAGGCCAAGCAACCCTACCTGACCATCGACGCTGTCGCCGACTTCCGTGAACTGACGGATATCAAGATCGCCGCCGGCGGCACGGGCCTGTTCATGGTCGGCGGCGGCGTGCCGAAGAACTTCGCCCAGGACACCGTGGTCTGCGCTGAGATCCTCGGCCACGAGGACGTCCAGATGCACAAATACGCCGTGCAGATCACCGTCGCCGACGTGCGCGACGGCGCCTGCTCATCTTCGACCCTCAAGGAGGCCTGCTCCTGGGGCAAGGTCGACGTCACCTGGGAACAGATGGTGTTCGCCGAGGCCACCACGGTCGTGCCGCTGATCGCGTCCGACGCCTGGCACCGCGGCTCGTGGAAGACCCGCACCAAGCGCCGCTGGAACAAGCTGTTCGGGAAGTAGCCGTCTCTCCCCTTGTGGGAGAAGGTGGCCTGCGCAGCAGGTCGGATGAGGAGTCGAAAGCCCTATCCGACCTGACTGCCGCTTCGCCGATGGCGCGGCGAGACCCCTCATCCGTCGACCTACGGCCGACACCTTCTCCCACAAGGGGAGAAGGGCGCTGCTCGTCCTATTCGCAGAACACCCGGACCCTGGCGTCCGGGGCGTCCACATCGACGGTGAGTTCGTCGAGGTGCTGGATCAGCTCGTCGAGGTTCTCCGGCTTCAGCTGGCTGATGTCGAAGGGCATGCCGTTCTTGGCGAGCTCGGCGTTGACCTGGTCGCGGGCCGCCGGCGGGATCAGGGCGGAGAGCCGCACCCCGGCGCGCAACAGGGCCATCGGCACCCGCACGTTCACCTTGGTCGGCTCGCCATGAGTGTCGGCGTCGACGGTGACCCGCAGGTACTTGGGCGCGGCGTTGTGGCGAGGCGCGGCGCTGGATACGCCGATCGCCGGGGCCTCGGTCCGGTCGAGGACCGAGAGCAGGCGCTCGGCCTCGTCGGCGTTGATCTTTCCATCGGACAGCATCTGCAGGACAGAGCGGCGATCGTTGTTCATGGGGAGGACTCCTAGAAAATTCGGATGCGCACGAGCGCGTCGGGGGCGTCGACCTCGACCGTCGTGCCGCCCAGGCTGAGCAGCAGGACGCCGAGGCCGATCACCGTGGCGAAGGGCCGGTCGCGGTAAGGCCTGGGCGCGAGCCAGATCAGCGGCGAGAGCAGGATCGCGAACGGCGCCAGCAACAGGAACAACAGGGTCAGCGGCAGCCACAGCCGCACCACGACCCGGCTGCGGTCCGGACGTTCGGCGAGCGCCGGCGGCCGGCCGTCCATGGGACCGACAAAGCCCGACCTGCGCAGGGCGGGTGGATAGGCGATCATGATTGGCCTCCCAGTTCGGCGATGGCGGCGTCGGCGGTAATTTCGCCGCGAGCCAGGCGTTCGAGCACCTCGCCGCGGCCCGAATCGAACAGGGGCTCGGGATCGGTCTCGACCAGCTCCAGGCTGGCGCCGATGCGGTTCAGGCGGGATTTGATCGTCGGGTAGGAGACGCCGAACAACTGCTCCATTTCCTTGATCGAGCCGTGACTGCGCACGAAGGCGGCCACGAACACCTGGTCTTCGGCCGCGAGCGCCGCCAGCCGGGGCAGCTCGAAAGCGCCCTCCACGGCGATGCCGCTCTCCACCACGCGCACCCGCTCCACGACGATCGGGCGGCCGCGAACCAGTTCACTCAGCGCCTGCCAGTCTTGGGTTTTGTTCGTGTTCATGCCTATGAACTTAAGTTTCTTAATTTCAATGTCAATATTTTTAAGTTTCAAATCTTCTCACGTCGGCCGGCGGCGGCATCGCGGTTGAATCCGGGCCGAACCTCTGCGAGACCGAGCCCCTGGCATCGGGAGGGCGGGGTATGGACTGGAAGCTTGGAATGGCGGCAGCGGCGGCGGCGCTGGCGGTCGGGGCGGCGCCCGCCCCCAAGGACGCGCCAAAGGTCCCGCCCATGGTCCCCACCGCGCCCGTCGCCAAGCCGCCCTATCTCGGCGACGCGATCCCCGACAGCTACAGGATCCTTCCGCCCGCGCCGGTCGCCGGGACAACCCGCTACGAGTCCGACCGCGCCATCTACCTGGGCACCCGCTCGCTGAAGGACACGCCGCGCTGGGCCCTGGCCCAGAACGACGTCAACCAGGCCGCGATCTTCAGGGACCTGTCCTGCGCCGTGGGTGTGGAGCTGACGACCAAGAACGCGCCCAAGACCTCGGAGTTGATCCTCCGCATGGGCCGCGACATCTCCAGGGCCACCGACCGGTCGAAGGACATCTACAAGCGCCCGCGCCCCTATCTGGTCGACGACGGCCCCACCTGCGTCGAGAAATCCGAAGCCCTGTCTAAGAGCCCCGACTATCCCTCAGGCCACAATGCCTGGGGCTGGTCCGTGGGCCTGATCCTGGCCGAACTCGCGCCGGACCGGGCGACCGAAATCCTCGCCCGCGCACGCGCCTTCGGCGAAGGCCGGCTGGTCTGCGGCGTGCATACCCTGAGCGCGGTCGAAGCCGGCCGGCTGAACGGCTCGATCATCGTCGCCGCCCTGCACGGCCAGTCCGAATTCCGCAAGGACATGGACTTCGCGCGCACGGAGGTCGCCGCCGCCCGCAAGGCGGGACCCGCGCCCGACCCCGCGGCCTGCGCCAGGGAAGCCGAGATCGTCGCGAAATCGCCCTACTGACCTAGATGCCCGCGTACCACTCGTAGCCGCGGTCTTCCCAGAAGCCGCCGTTGCCGCGGGAGATGTGGCTGAAGTCCTCAACCGCTTCCAGGCGCATGATGTACTTGGCCTGCTTATAGCCGAGCTGACGCTCGACCCGCAGGCGCAGCGGCGCACCGTTCGAAACCGGCAGCACCTTGTCGTTCAGCTGGTAGGCCAGGATGGTCTGCGGATGGTAGGCATCGATGAGGTCGATGCTCTCGTAGTACTGGCCCGAGCCGTCCAGCGTCTCCTCCAGCGTGTCGCCGCAGTGGAAGACGATGTAGCGGGCATTCTTCTTCAGGCCGGCCTTGTCGAGCAGCGGGCCCAGGCGCGCGCCGGTCCACTTGCCGATCGCCGACCAGCCCTCGACGCAGTCGTGGCGGGTGATCTGGGTGCGCGACGGCAGGGCGCGGACCTCCTCCAGGCTGAGCGCCAGGGGCCGCTCCACCAGGCCGTCAACCACCAGGCGGTAGTCGACGAAGCCCTTCAGCAGGTGCGCGCGATAGTCCGCGTCGCTGGGCGAGATCGAGCCGTTCGGCTTGAACACCGGCGAGATGTCGGCCGCCGTGAACTCCCGCGCCAGCGCCTTGCGGTCGATCACCAGGCGCTGCACGCGGCGCGTCAGGCCCTCGGCCTTGGAGACGAAATTCACCGCCTTGGGGTCCATGCCGATCTTATCGCAGGCGCCCAGCGCCAGTGCGCCCATCGAGGCGCCGACAGCCTGCAACCAGCCGCGGCGATTGGTGGTGTCAGTCATTCCGCCGCTCCGTGGACCGACGCATCGGGAACTTCGATCGCGTATTTGCCGGTGATCATCGAGCGGATGTTGTTCCAGGTCCCCGAGGCCACCACCATCGCCAAGTGAAGCAGGATGAAACCCACCACCAGCGAGGCGGAGATGAAGTGCAGGGTCCGCGCGGACTGCCGCCCGCCGAACAGGTCGAGCAGCCAGGGCGCGGCGGCGTTGAAGCCCGGCGACATGGTCAGGCCGGTGGCCACCATCATCGGCAGCAGCACCAGGGCCACGGCCAGGTAGGCGCCCTTCTGCAGGACGTTGTAGTGGCGCGCCGCCTCGCCCTTGGGGAACTTGAGCTGCGCGTGGGTGACAATCTCGTGCCAGACGTTCTTCGGCGCCACGTCGGCCAGCGTCGGCGCCAGGTCCTTGCGGATGTGGCCGTTGATCAGGCCGAAGATCCAGTAGGTCAGGCCGTTGATCACGAACAGCCAGGCGAAGAAGAAGTGCCAGCGACGCCCGTCAGCCAGGTCGCGCGATGACGGCAGGGTCGCCCAGGCGGGGAAGCCGCGCTCCTCCTGCATGCCCGGCGGACCGGAATAGCCGAGCACCCCGGTGGTCTCCAGGGTCAGCGACCCGATCTTGGTGACCCCGATGGTCCCGCCGGCCTTTTCCGCGGAGCTCATGGAAATCCACGGCTGGTCGAAGGTCGCCTTCTGGCCCCAGTAGAGCGCCGGATGGGCGTTGAAAATCTCCAGCCCGCTCATCAGCAGCAGGCTGACCGCGAGTACATTGATCCAGTGGGTGAGCCGCGTCACGCCGCGGTGGCGGTAGACCAGCACCTTGGCGGGCTTGGTCCCATTTGCCGGACTGGGCATGGCGCTCGTCATATCTCCGCTTCGCCCCTGAAGTGTCGCACACCTGCCATACGGGCGCGAGGCGGCGATGGTTACAGCTAAGCCTTAGGCCGCGACTCCGGCCGCCCCGCGCAATACCTCGACGACCAGCTCCGGCCGCTCCATCGGCAGGAAGTGGGTGGTCCCCGGCACGGTGGTAACCTCGATCAGCGGATTGGCGGCCAGCTCAGCCTCGCGCCCGTCGATCCGAAAGGTCGAGCCGGTCTCGGCGCGCATCACCCGCACCGGGCAGCGCACCAGCCCAAACGCCGCGATGGCGTCGTAGTTGTGCATGGCGAAGTTGGAGGCCTCCCAGGCCGGCGCGCAGGTCAGCGCAGCCTCGCCGCTCGCCGTTTCCCGGAAGCCGCCCTCGACGTAGTCGGCCACCTGGGCTTCACGCCAGGTCTTGAAGCCGCCCCGGCCCAGATAGGCCGCCAGCGCCTCGGCCTTGCTGGGGAAGGTCGCCCGGCGGCGCAGAGCGCCCTGATAGAGCGCGCTTTCAACCATGGCCGGCTGGCGCTGGGCCTCCACCGGCACGACGACCGGGTCGAACAGCGCCAGCGCCTTGACCCGCGCCGGCTCGGCGGCAGCGGCCAGCAGGCTCGATGTGCCGCCCATGGAATGGCCGGCCAGCACCACCGGCGCGTCCGCCACCTGCGCCAGCAGGGCCAAGAGGTCGTCGCGGAATTCGAGCCACCCGACCCGGCCTTCGATCACCGTCGGCAGTGTGCTCGCGCCATGCCCGCGCAGGTCGATGGCCAGCACGCGCAGCTCATCGGCCAGGGGCTCAAGGATCGTGCGGTAGGTGCGGCCGTTGAAGCCGTTGGCGTGGGAGAAGATGATGTCCACCGGGCGGTCCGGCGGCCCGAACTCCAGCGCGGATAGCGCGCCGCCCCCGCCGGGCAGGTCGATCATCCGCTGTCGCGGCTTGTCACTGACGCTCATGCACATCCCTCGCCTGCCGGGCCATATAGCCGGGCGACGTTGCGGCAGGCGAGACGTTGGTTTCCCTAGACCTCGAGTTCGGCGTCGGTGAGATCGCAGCCGTTGAGGTTGGCGCCGGTCATGTCGGCTTCCAGGAACCGCGCGCGGGCCGCGTGCGCGCCGCGCAGGTCGGCGTTGCGCAGGGTGGCGCGGGTGAAATCGGCGCGCACGAAGCGGCCGTCGGCGATCATCAGCGGGCCGAGCTTGGCCTCTCGCAGGTCAGCGCGGGTCAGCATGGCGCCGGCCAGCTTGGCGCCGCGCAGGTCGGCCCCGCGCAGGTCGCAGCCGCGGAAGTCTGAGCCCGACAGGTCGGCGCCCTGGAACTGTGCGCCCTGCAGGTCGAGGCCGAAGAAGATGCCGTTGCGCGCCACCATGGCGGTGAAGCGGCGCTTGGGCATGACCTTCATCGGCCGGAAATCGACGTTGCTGAGATCGCAGACCCCGCCGCGCGCGCCGTCGCTGTCGCAGTAGGCCTCGTAGTCGGCCAGCACTTCTTCCAGCGGAATATCGCCGACCAGCACGACCTCCGGCGGCGCCCGCAGCACATCGCTCAGGTCGACGTCATCCAGGGTGGCGTGCTCAAGGTTGGCGCCGGTCAGCACCGTGCGCTTCATCGAAGCGCCCGAAAGGTCGGCGCCGGCCAGGTCCGCGCCGGACAGGTCCGCGCCGTCCAGCACGGCGCGGGTCAGCTTGGCGCCGGCCATCTGGGCGCCGGACAGGTTGGCGTCGGTGAAATCCGCCGACATGGCGACCGCCCCGGTCATCTGGGCGCCGGCCAGGTTGGCGCCGGAAAGGATGGCGTAGTTCAGTTCGCCGGGCCGGTGCTCATGGCGCAGGATGCGGAAGCCGTCGAGCTTGTCCTGCAGAGCGATGCGGCCCTCGCGCAGGTCGCAGCCCGGCAACTCGGCGCCGGCCAGGTTCGCGCCGCGCAGGCAGCAGCCGCGCAGGTCAGCCTTGGAAAGGTTGGCGCGACGCAGGTCGGCCTCGCGCAGGTCGGCCCCGAACAGGATGCCGCGGGTCAGATTGGCTCTGGCCAGGGTGGCGCCGTGGAAGTTGGCGCCGGCGAAGTCGGCTTCGCGCAGATCGAGCCCTTCCAGCGTGGTGTTGGACAGGTCGGCATAGGTCAGGCTGAGCCGGCGGCCGCCGGAACGGCCCCCCAGATACTTCTGATGGGCCTCTACGGCCTCACGAAGAGCCTGGGCGTCGAGGGCCAGGTGGTGCGGTTGAGCTTGGGAGGACATGGCGCGCCTTGTTCGAGGCTCACGTTGCCCCCCGGCGGCTTAAAGAACGGTTGCGGCAATAGGCCTCAACCTACGATTGGTCGAAAAAAAATCAGCTACCCCGGGATGCCGAACGACCTTGAGCGGGGTCAGAAGCGCGCGCGCTTCAGAACCAACCGCGCCGCTTGAACCACAGGATCGGCACGAGGGCCGAGATCAGCATCATGGTCAGCGCCATGGGATAGCCGAACGGGAACGACAGCTCCGGCATGTTCTTGAAATTCATCCCGTAGATCGAGGCCACCAGGGTCGGCGGCATCAGGATCACCGCGGCCACCGAGAAGAACTTGATGATCCCGTTCTGCTCGATGTTGATCAGGCCCAGCGCCGCATCGAGCAGAAACTGGATCTGGTTGGAGTGGAATCCGGCGTGCTCGGTCAGCGACTGGCCGTCGCGCTGCAGGCTGCGCAGGTGCGCCATGCAATCGGGGTCCGAGGCGATTTCCTGGGCGAGCGCGGCGAATGAGAACACTCGGGCCAGGCTCAGCAGGCTGTTGCGGGTCATCGAGGTCAGCGACTGGGCCCGCGCCAGGTGGGTCAGCAGGGCCTCGAACTCCGCGCCCTTGGGCCGGCGGAAGATCGCCTCGGAGACCCCCTCCACCTGGCCGCCAATCGACTCGAGCAAGTCGGCGAGCCGCTCAACCACCGTGTCGAGCAGGTTGAACAGAGTGGCTGTGCCGCTCTGCAGGTTCAGCGCCGGCGCACGCTCAGCGAACATCGAGAAGGCGCGAAGTTCGTCATAGCGGATGGTGATCACCATGCCCTTGAAGAGCGCGAAGGTGGTCGGCGCGTCAGCCCGCGCCCCGTCCTCGCCGGTTGGCCGCCGCGCCAGCAGGGTGGCAGTCATGAAGGTCGCGCCGTTCTGCTGGTAGAGCCGGCTGGATGGCTCGATCTCGGCCATCTCTTCGCGGGTCGGCAGCTCGATGCCCAGCCCGGCCTCCAGGGCCAGCTCCTCCTCGCGGGTCGGGCTGATCAAGTCGAGCCACAGAGCGTCTTCCGGTGGCTTCCAGCCCGTCGTCGGCGACAGGCTCTCAACGGCCTTCGCACCACGCCTCAGGAGGTTGAGCATCCACAACTCCACGACTGCCAGTCCCTAGTGGGACGCGCCGCGCGAGCCGTCAATTCGTCTGGCTATTTGCCGCCCGGCCTTAGTTGTTGGGCTCGCCGCGGGCGACCTTGGCGATCAGGGCCGCGATACGGTCGGTGGAATCCGCCGCCTGGCTCAGCATCTGCAGCGGGCCGGAGCCGGGCCGCACAGAAGACGCCATCTGGCTGGCCGCCGACTGGGCCATGGCGATGGCGGTGTTCTCGGCGTTCGACAGGCCGGAGGACGCCATCACCTTGGCCGTGGCGTCCTGATAGATGAAGCCATAGGTCTGGTAGGTCGAGCCGCCCAGGTCACGGCTGGGGTCGTACCACACCTTCACCTGGCTCCAGTCGCCCTGCGGCGAGACGTCGACCAGGGTCACGTCCTTCTCGATCTGGCCACGGCTGCCTTCGATCGGCGACCAGTTGGCGTGGGTGATCTGGACGATGCGGTCGGTCAGCACCTGGCTCACCACCGCCACATGGCCCAGGCGCATGCGCTCAGTGGGCTTGAAGCAGAGAACCGCGCCGGCCTTGGGCTGGAAACCCACGTCGTACTTGCCGATGGCCTGTTGCCACCAGGTCCAGGCGTCACCGAAAATCTGGATGCCGGAAACCAGCCGCGCGAAGGGAACGCACTGCCAATAGTTCGCGGCCAGCGCCCCACCAGTTGTGGGCGCGAGGCTCATAACGACCGCGACGGCCAGCGAACCCAGAAGGGTCCTCGTCCGCTTGAGCATGTTGATGGGCACTCCCCGACGCTTACAATCGAAGCACTAACCCTATCCGCCATTGAGTGAAAAGAGGGTAAAAATGCGCGTCACATTTCGTCGCGGGGCGTCTATCTCTGCCAACCTTGGCTGTTGCGGCTGAATAGTTGCAATCAAGGAGAGTTGACAAGAAAAATCGGACAGTGATCTCGCCGATATTAAGATCAAATTTCCACCATGTCCGTCTTCGACGTGTCTAATTATCTGGGCAGGGCTTCAGTATAATCTGTGAGTTGCCTGCTCTGATGTCTCCACGACTAACAATCACGCACCTGTAATGAAATGAAACAAGAGCTCGCCACGCCGGACGCGGTCTTCGCGCGTCGGGCGAGTTTCTCTCGAAAACGGTTCACAAGTTTGAGAGACCGGCGCCGCGGCCCGGATTCGCCCGTGAATCGGGCAAGAGGGCGCACTTCGGCCCGCCGTGGCGCGCACCGGTGGATACACGCTAGAAATGGGTCGAGCAGGCTTTCCAAGGAGTACGAGATGGGCGATCTGGCGGCGCTGGTCGCGAGCCCCGAGGCGTGGATCGGGCTCCTCACCCTGATCGTCATGGAGGTGGTGCTGGGGGTCGACAACCTGGTCTTCGTCTCGATCCTCTCCAACAAGCTGCCGGAAGCCCAGCGCGGCCGAGCGCGCCGGATCGGCATCGGCCTGGCCCTGGTCATGCGGCTGGCCCTGCTGTCAGTGTTGGCCTTCATCGTCAGCCTGACCGCGCCGGTCATCACCCTGCCCTTCCACCTGCCCAGCGGCGCCGACGGCCACCCGATGGCCGACCTGGCCTTCTCCTGGCGCGACCTGATCCTGCTGGCCGGCGGCCTGTTCCTGGTCTGGAAGGCCACCAGCGAGATCCATCACACGGTCGATCCCGAGGAGACCGACGAGCTGCTCGACAAGAAGGGCCGCGCCACTCTGGGGTTCGCCACCGCCATCGTGCAGATCCTAGCCCTGGACATCGTCTTCTCCATCGACTCGATCCTGACGGCGGTCGGCATGACCGAGCACCTGCCGATCATGATGGCCGCGGTGGTCGTCGCAGTGGGGCTGATGCTGGTCGCCGCCGGACCGCTCGCCCGCTTCATCCACAGCAATCCCAGCGTGGTGATGCTGGCGCTCGGCTTCCTGCTGCTGATCGGGGCAACCCTGATCGCCGAGGCCTTCGGCGTGCATGTCCCCAAGGGTTACATCTACGCCGCCATGGCCTTCTCCGGCATCGTCGAGGGCCTCAACATGGCCGCGCGCCGCGGCCGCAGGAGCGGCAAGCCAAAATGAGGGTCGCAAGGGCGCAAAATTGAAGTCCGACGATCGGACCCTTCACTAGGGCGTGCGGCGGGCTCCGGGCCTGAATGTCGTTTGCCTAGGCTTTAGGCGGCAGCTTAGATCGTCGGTGGAGGCCGCCCATGCTCAACGCCCTGCGTGTCCTGCTTGTTCTGCTCGGTGTCTCGGCCATCGGCATAGCGCTCGGCGACATCCTCGCGGGCCCGAGCGCCACAGCGGGCTTCTTCGAAGGCCTGTTCGTGGCCCTGACCGGATCGCCCGCGCCGCCCACGGGCGCCTGGCCCGCGACCATGGACAATGAGATGCGCTTCTATGCGGTGTTCTGGCGCGCCTATGGCGCGGTCCTGATCCAGGTCGCCAGGGACTTCGCCGCGCGCGGCCATCTCACGCCCTGGCTGGCCGGCCTGTTCTTCGCGGGCGGCGTCGGCCGGGCCGTCTCCTACGCCAGCGTCGGCGCGCCGCACCCGTTCTTCACCGCGCTGATGGCCATCGAACTGCTCACCCCGCCGCTGCTGGTCCTGCTCTGGCTGGGCGGACGCCGTCAGAGGAAGCTGGCCTAGAGAAAGCTGTAGGGGTCGATGTCGATGGCCACGCGGATGGCGGCCGGCGGCTTCACCCGCGCTCGCCAGGTGGCCATATAGGCCGATAGGTCCACGGTCCGGTCGGCGCGCACTAGGAAGCGCTTGCGCCGCCGCCCGCGGATCAGGCCAAGCGGCGCGTCGGCCGGGCCATAGATCGCCACCCCGATGGTGTTGGGCGCCGCCTGGGCCATGGCCTGCATGAAGGCTTCGAGCTGAACCGCATCCGGGCCCGAGGCGATCACCGCCGCCAGCCGTCCGAACGGCGGCAGGCCGGCCAGCTCCCGCTCAGCCATTTCGGCGGCCACGAAGGCGTCGCGGTCCTGCGCCTGCAGGGCCTGCATCACCGCATGCTCCGGGGCCCAGGTCTGCAGCAGCGCCTTGCCCGGCCGCTCCTTGCGCCCGGCCCGCCCGGTCGCCTGGGCCAGCAGCTGATAGGTCCGCTCGGCCGCCCGCAGATCACCGCCGCGCAGGCCGAGGTCAGCGTCCACCACGCCCACCAGCGTCAGGTTCGGGAAGTTGTGCCCCTTGGCCGCCGCCTGGGTGGCCACCAGGATGTCGATCTGCCCGTCGGCCATGGCCTCGATCAGCCGTTTGCCCTCGCGCGCATCGAAGGCCGTGTCGGAGGAAAACACCGCCACGCGGGCTTGCGGGAACAGGCTCTTGGCCTCCTCCTCCACCCGCTCCACCCCAGGCCCGATGGAGACCAAGGCGTCATGCGCCCCGCAGTGCGGGCAGGCCTTGGGCTTCGGCATCGAAAAGCCGGTCAGATGGCACACCAACCGCCCGGAATAGCGGTGCTCCACCAGCCAGGAATCCGTGTCCGGCGCGGTCATCCGATCGCCGCAGGCCTTGCACAGCACAAGCGGCGCATAGCCCCGGCGGTTGAGGAACAGCAGCGTCTGTTCCCCTCGCGCGAAGGTCTCTCCCATCGCCTTGACCAGCCGCGGCGACAGCCAGCGTCCGGGGTCCGGCGGGGTCTCGCGCAGGTCGACCAGCTCGATGTCCGGCATCTGCGCCACGCCGTGCCGGGTCGACAGGCGCAGCCACCGGTAGCGGCCCTGCTCGGCGTTGCGCAGCGTCTCCAGCGACGGCGTCGCCGAGGCCAGCACCACTGCCGCATCCTCGATCTTGCCCCGCGCCACAGCCAGGTCGCGGGCGTGATAGATGAAGCCCTCCTCCTGCTTGAACGAGGCGTCGTGCTCCTCGTCGACGACGATCAGACGCAAGTGCGGGAACGGCAGGAACAGCGCCGAGCGCGCGCCGACTACGATCCGGCAGTTGCCCGAGGCCACCGCCTCCCAGACCCGCCGCCGGGCCGGCGGCGCGACGTCGGAATGCCATTCCCCGGGCTCGGCGCCGAACCGCTCGGCCACCCGGCCGATCACCGCCTGGGTCAGAGCGATCTCCGGCAGCAGGATCAGCACCTGGGCGGCCGGATCGGCGGCCAGCACCGCGGCGGCGGCCTCCAGATAGACCTCGGTCTTGCCCGACCCGGTCACCCCGTCGAGCAGCGCGACATTGAACCCGCCCCCCCGTTGGCTTCCCGGCAGCATGGCCTTCAGGCTGTCCGCGGCGGCGGCCTGGCTGGCGTTCAGCACCGCGCCTGCCCGCGTCGGGTCGGGCGCCGCGAAATGCGCCTCGGCTTCGATGAACCGGACCGCCAGCACGCCCTCGTCGATCAGGCCCTTGATCACTCCCGACGAGACGCCCGCCGCCCGCGCCAGATTGGCCGGGCTCATCGCGTGGCCCGCGGCCTCCAGCACCTTTGTCCGCGCAACCGTCGGCCTCGCGGGTAGCATGCCCGTCGCCTCGACCAACCGCACCGGCTTGGGTTTCGGAGCCCGGGCTCCACGCAATGCAATCGCCAGCGGCTGGCCCGGCCAGTCCACCGAATAGCGTGCCGCCCACTGCACGAACTCCACCGTCCCCGGCGGCAGGCGCGGCTCCTCCAACAGGGCGTCCAGCGGCTTCAGCGGCCGGTTGCCGCCCACCGCGTCGCGCAGGCCGACCACCACGCCCCGCAGCAGCCTGGGCCCCAGCGGCGCGGACACTTGGTCGCCCAGTTGCAGGCCCATGCCTTCGGGCTCGGCGTAGTCAAACGCCTCCGGAAGCGGCATCGGCAAAAGAACAGAAGCGATACGGGCCATCAGGAGCGTTTTGCGCGCATCACCGTTGCGGCTACAAGCGTCCTCCGCAATCTCAAGGTCATTTCCATGCAGCTCTTCCTCGACACCACCGACGTGGCCGTCCTCAAGGACCTCGCCGCCACCGGCCTGGTGGACGGCGTCACCACCAATCCCACCCTGATCGCCAAGTCCGGCCGCCCCATGCTCGACGTGATCGCCGAGATCTGCGCGGCCATTGAAGGCCCGGTCAGCGCCGAGGTCGCCGCCATGGACACCGCCGGCATGCTGGACGAGGGCCGCAAGCTCGCCTCCATCGCGCCCAACGTGGTGGTGAAGGTGCCGCTGACCCGCGACGGCCTGATCGCCGTGCGCGAATTCGCCCATGAGGGCATCGCCACCAATGTCACCCTGTGTTTCTCCGCCGCCCAGGCCCTGCTCGCCGCCAAGGCGGGCGCCAGCTACATCTCGCCCTTCATCGGCCGCCTGGACGACGTCGGCGCCGAGGGCATGGACCTGATCGTCGAGATCCGCGCGATCTACGACAACTACGACTTCGACACCGAGATCTTGGCCGCCTCGATCCGCTCGCCGCAGCACGTCACCACCGCGGCCCTGGCCGGCGCCGACTGCGCCACCATCCCGCCCGAGGTGTTCAACGCCCTCTTCAAGCACCCGTTAACCGAACAAGGCCTTGATCAGTTCATGGCGGACTGGGCCAAGACGGGTCAGTCCATCCTGTAACGGCGCATCCCGTGCGGACGCGCCAGGCGAAAAGGGCGTGGTCATGGATGGTTCGCAAGGCGGCATCGGCGAAGCTCCGCTGGAACCCACGGCTGTGCGCCAATTCCTGGCCGGCAACCCGGAATTCCTGACCGGTGACGACGGCCTGCTGGCCGAGCTCGGCCTTAAGGTCGCCCAGGGCAACGTCGTGGACTTCGGCCCGGCCGCGCTGGCCCGCGTCCACGCCGCCCATCAGCGCGAGGCCAGCCAGCGCCAGCAGGTCGAGGAAACGGCGCGCGCCAACTTCTCCGCCCAGGCCCAGACCCACGGCGCGGTCGTCGACCTGCTCGACGCGCGCAACCACACCGACCTGGCTCGGCGCGTGAACGAGCTGGCCCAACAGCGCTTCGGCCTCGCCGCCGGGGTCATCGCGCTGGAGACCGAGACCCACCCGCCGGCCGGCTGGCGGATGCTGGTCGAGGGCCAGGTGGACATGATCCTGGGCGGCCCGCAGCGGCTGGCCCGCATGGGCTTTTCCCCCACCGCGCTTGGCCTGTTCGGCGAGCAGGCTGAGACCATCAAGTCGATGGCTATGGTCCGCATGGCGATCTGGGAGCCCTCGCGCCAAGGCCTGCTGGCCTTCGGCTCGGCCGACGCCGAGGGCTTCACCGAGGAAATGGGAACCGAGCTCGTGGCCTTCCTCGCCCGCGTGGTCGAGCGCACCGCCGAGCGCTGGCCGATTTTGTGAGCTTGCGCCTGTGACCCTGGCGCGGGGCGCTCTGGCGCAATGGCTGGAGCACCTGGCCCATGAGCGCCGCGCCTCGCCACGCACCCTTGAGGCCTATGGCTTCGCGGCCAACCGCTACATCTCGTTCCTCGAACAGCACCGTGGCGAGACGGTCACCGTCGAGGTGCTGTCGAAGCTGACCGCCGGTGAAGTCCGCGCCTGGCTGGCCCACCTGCGCCAGGGGGACAGGCCGCTGTCGCCGCGCTCGCTCTCCCAGGCCTTGTCGGCGATCCGTACCTTCCACCGCTTCCTCGACGTGCGTCTGGGCGCCCCCAACGCCGCCATCGCCCTGGTCCGTGGCCCCCGCGTGGTCCCCGGTGCGCCGCGCCCGGTCAGCGAGGACCAGGCCCGGGGCATGATCGCCGAACCCGGCCTCGACCCCGACCGCGAGGACTGGGAAGCCGCGCGCGACGAGGCCGTCCTGACCCTGCTCTATGGCTGCGGCCTGCGGATCTCCGAGGCCCTGTCGCTGAAGCGTTCCGACGCACCGCTGCCCGACAGCCTGCGCATCCTCGGCAAGGGGTCGAAGACCCGCATCGTCCCGGTCCTGCCCGCCGTGCGCGAGGCCATCGACGCCTACCTCGCCGACCTCCCCTTCGTGCTGGCGCCGGGCGAGCCGCTGTTCCGCGCCAAGCGCGGCGGACCCCTAAGCCCCCGCCACGTCCAGGCCACCGTGCAGAACCTCAGAGGCCGCCTCGGCCTGCCCGACAGCGCCACGCCGCATGCGCTGCGCCACTCCTTCGCCACGCACCTGCTGGGCGCCGGCGCCGACCTGCGCTCGATCCAGGAACTGCTGGGCCACGCCTCGCTCTCGACCACCCAGCGCTACACCCAGGTCGACGCCGCGGCCCTGCTCAGCGCCTATTCCAAGGCGCATCCGCACGCCTAATCGGCGGGCAGCATCTCCTGGGCGTTCCAGTCGACGATGGCCGCCATGGCGCGCTCGATCCAGCACTTGAACAGCGCCACGCCGCGCTCATTCGCGGTATCCAGCGTGCCGATCGCCACCACCGGCCAGGCCAGGCCCAGCATCACCCAGAACCGGTAATCGTCGAGGCAGTCATCCAGGCTGTAGCCCTTCACCCCCTCGGCCACGAGACGGCGGTGATAGATGCCCAGCAGCTCGCGCTCATGCTCACGGCGCACCTCGGTCTCCAGGCTGCCGGTCAGCAGATAGGCCAGGTCGAACAGCCCGTTTCCCTTGAAGATGATCTGCCAGTCGGCCACCGCGAACGGCATCACCTCGCAGCCGGCCCGGAAGAACATATTGTCGGCGCGGTAGTCGCCGTGGGCCATGGTCCGTGGCCGCGCGAAGGCCTCATCCAGCATCGCCTTCATGTGCGTCACCAGCCGCTCGCCCGCCTCGCGCACCTGCGGCGTCATCCCCTCGCCGACGAAATCGAGCACCGCCGGCCAGCATTGGGCGCAGATGTCGGCGAGCCGCTTGAACTCCGGCGAGTTGATCGCCAGCAGCCAGTCGAGTTCGTCAAGCACCGGGTCGCCCCACCACCTTGCGTGCAGCCGCGCCAGCGCATCGACCGCCAGGGCCGCGTTGTCGAAATTCAGCCCCTCGACCTGGTCGCCGATCACCGACGGCGCGAGATCCTCCAGCAGCAGGATGAAATCGCGGCTCTGGGGATCGAAGGCGCTGTAGTGGGCATGCGGCGCGCGCATCGGCGTCGACGGCGCCATCTGGGTGTAGAAGCCCACCTCCTTCTCATAGAAGTTGAAGGCCTCGTCGATGGACCGCGCGCCGGGATCGAGCGGCGGTAGCTTGGCGATCAGGGTGCAGGGCATGCCCGCCGGCGTCCCCTCACACTCCAGGGTCAGCCGGCGCAGCAGGCTCATGAAGCCCACGCCCACGGCCAGCGGCTCGGATGAAAAGCTCTTGACCACGCCCTCGCCGATCAGCCCGTCGGCGCGCAGCACCTCAGTCAGCCAGGCCGGGGTCATCGCCTCGACGGTGGTCGGAAATCCTGGATCTCGCATCCTCGCCCCCAGCGTTTTTTTTGAGCCTAGGACTTCTGGCGGGCGAGTCGAGGAAATGACGTAACCGGACTATCTGAGGTGCGCCTTCTTATCTGAGATGCGCCGTCTCGTTGAGGCTCAGCACGTTCCGCTGGCCCGAGCGGGCGCACATGTAGCGGCTGATCGAGGTGTAGTAGGGCTCGAAGAACAGGCGCGGGGCCATGCCCAGTACATGCGCCGTCCAGACGTTGACCACGCCGCCGTGGCAGAACACCACCACCCGCTGGCCGGAATGGGCCGCGATGATCTCCTCCAGCGCGCCGACCACCATCGCCGAGAAGGCCCCGATATCGATGTCGTGGTCGCCGTCGGCCAGCTTCTTCCAGGCCGCGTAGTCCTCCCGCTTCAGCTCCTCCATCGGAGTATAGGCGCCCGTGCCGCGGTCGAACTCGACAATGCCGTCGTGCTGGACGAGCGCATGGCCCTTCGCCGCGGTGAACGGATGCGAGGTCTCCACCGCGCGGCGCATGGTGCTGGAATAGACCGCGTCGAAGTTTTCGGACTCCAGCCAGGCCGCGACCCGCCGCGCCTGGTCCTGGCCCTCGGCGGTCAGCGGCGGATCGTCGGTCTCCGCGGTCCGCTCCGGCAGTCCATGTCGGACCAGCACCAATTCCATCGAAATTCCCCCCTCAGATCTTTGCCAGAACCTGGGGCGGATCGCGTCCGCTCAGCAAGCGGAAACCTTCCTCAGGGTTTGCCCACCAGGCAAAGGGCGCCCTGCGGATAGTCGGCCCAGCGGCGCAGGCCCTTTGGCCGGCCGGTCGCCCTTGCGGTAGAGCGCCGCTGGTTCGGCAAGCGAGGCCTCCAGGCGGCCGGCGTTGCCCATGCACGCGGTCGCCCGCGGCAGGGTCTGGATGATCTCGACCTTGGGCGAGACGAAGTTGCTGGGTGGCGCGCGCTGGACATCGGGGGCCGCGATCTGGGCTGCGCCGAGCTGGGCTATGAGGAGCATGGCGATCATGGCGCTTGTCTCCGGTGGGCTTGAGGTGGCGGGAGACTGCCACCGGCGCCGGGCGCCGCCAAGTTAACTCTTGGCGTAGCGGATCCAGGCGATGTCGGAGCCGACGTCCCGGCCGTGCTCCAGGCAGACGAAGCCCTCGCGGACATAGAAGGCCTGGGCGCGCAGGTTCGGCGCCTGGACCTTCAGCGACACCGGCCCGGGCTCGGCCACCAGCAGCACATGGCTCAGCAGCGCCCGGCCGACGCCCTGGCCGCGCAGGTCCACATAGAGCGAATGGATGAAGTTCTGCGGCCGGTAGTAGCCGGCGAGGCCCAGCACGCGCCCGCCCTGCACCGCCACATAGGTCTCCTCCTCCTTGGCGGCGCGCAGGAAGTCGTCGCGCCGGTGCCGCTCGGGCGGCAGCCAGGTGAAGGTCTCGGTGAGCACCCGCAGATAGAGGTCCGCGCAGGCGCCGATCTCTTCGGTACGCGCGCGCCTCACCTCCACGGGTCGGTCAGGCCTGCATGGTCCACCCCTCGACGCCCATGGCGGCCTGGCGAAGGGCCTCCGAGCGCGTGGGGTGCGGGTGGCAGGTGCGGGCCACGTCTTCCGACGCAGCGCGGAATTCCATGGCCACGCAGTATTCGCCGACCATCTCGGAAACCGACGGGCCGATCAGGTGCGCGCCCAATACTTCATCGGTCGCCGCGTCGGCGAGGATCTTCACGAAGCCCTCGGTCTCGTGGTTGATCTTGGCGCGGCTGTTGGCGCTGAACGGGAACTTGCCGGCCTTGTAGGCGCGGCCCTCGGCCTTCAGCTCCTCCTCGGTCTTGCCGACCCAGGCGACCTCGGGGGACGTGTAGACCACGCTCGGAATGATCCCGTAGTTCACGTGGCCCGCCTTGCCGGCGATCATCTCGATGCAGGCCACCGCCTCCTCCTCGGCCTTGTGCGCCAGCATCGGGCCCAAGGTCACATCGCCGATCGCCCAGACGCCAGGGGCCGAGGTCTTCCAGTGGTCGGTGGGAATGAAGCCGCGCTTGTCGGGCGTGATCCCGACGGTCTCCAGCCCGAGCCCCTCGGTGAAAGGCTTGCGGCCTATCGCCAGCAGCACATAGTCGGCCTTCAAGGTCTCGGCCGCCCCGCCGGCCACCGGCTCGACGGTCAACTCGACGCCCGACTTGGAGGCCTTGGCGGCGGTCACCTTGGACGACAGCTTGAAGACAAAGCCCTGCTTGGTCAGCGACCGCTGGAAGGTCTTGGCGACCTCGGCGTCCATGCCGGGCGTGATCCGGTCGAGGAACTCCACCACCGACACCTCGGCGCCTAGCCTGCGCCACACCGAGCCCAGCTCCAGGCCGATGATCCCGGCGCCGATCACCAGCAGGCTCTTCGGCACCTTGGGCAGCGACAGGGCCCCGGTGGAATCGACGATCCGGTCCTGGTCGACGCTCACGCCCGGCAGGCCCGCGGGCTCGGAGCCCGTAGCGATGACGATGTTCCTGGCCTCCAGCGTCGTGGTCTTGCCGGCGGCGTCCACCACCTCGACCTTGCCGGCCCCGGCGATCCGGCCCCAGCCGATCACCCGGTCGACCTTGTTCTTCTTGAACAGGAACTCGATGCCCTTGGTCAGCGCGGCCACCGACTCGGCCTTCTGGGCCATCATCTGCGACAGGTTGAGCTTCGGCATCACGTCGATGCCCAGCTTGGCGAACTCGCCATTGGCCGCGGCAAACATCTCAGACGCATGCAACAGCGCCTTCGACGGCATGCAGCCGACGTTGAGGCAGGTGCCGCCCAGCGTGTCGCCGCCGTTCACGCCCTTGTCGACGCAGGCGACGCTCAGGCCCAGCTGGCCGGCGCGGATCGCGGCGTTGTAGCCGCCCGGACCGCCTCCGATGATGACGACGTCGTATTGGGCCATTCTAGCTTTCCAGGTCTCGTGAAGCGCGCGGGGTCAGGCGGGTCTAGAGGTCGAGCAGCAGGCGCTGCGGCTCCTCGATGGCTTCCTTGACGTGGACCAGGAAGGTCACCGCGCCCTGGCCGTCGACCACCCGGTGATCGTAGCTCAGCGCCAGGTACATCATCGGCCGGATCACCACCTGGCCGCCGATCGCCATCGGCCGCTCCTGGATCTTGTGCATGCCCAGGATGCCCGACTGCGGCGCGTTCAGGATCGGCGTCGACATCAGCGAGCCATAGACCCCGCCGTTCGAGATGGTGAAGGTGCCGCCCTGCATGTCCTCGATGGCCAGCTGGCCGTCGCGAGCCTTCTTGCCCAGCGCGCCGATGGCCTTTTCGATCTCGGCCAGGCTCATGGCGTCGGCGTCACGCACCACCGGCACCACCAGGCCCTTCTCGGTGCCGACCGCCACGCCGATGTCGTAGTGGTTCTTGTAGATCAGGTCGGTGCCGTCGATCTCGGCATTGACGTCGGGGACCATCTTCAGGGCGTGGGTCACCGCGCGCACGAAGAAGCTCATGAAGCCCAGCTTCACCCCGTGGGTCTTCTCGAAGGCGTCCTTGTAGCTGGCGCGCATCGCCATCACCGCGCTCATGTCCACCTCGTTGAAGGTGGTCAGCATGGCGGCGTTGTTCTGGGCTTCCTTCAGCCGGCGCGCGATCGTCTGGCGCAGGCGCGTCATCCGCACCCGCTCCTCGCGCTCATGCACTTCGCGCGGCGCGCTCGGCGCAGGCTGGGGCGTCGGGGCCTTGGCCCGGGCGTCCAGCGCGGCAAGCGCGTCGCCCTTGGTGATCCGCCCGTCCTTGCCAGTGCCGGCGATGGCCGAGGCGTCGAGCTTGTTCTCCGCCACCACACGCTGCGCTGACGGCGCGAGCACGGGCTCTGCGGCGGGCTTCGGTGCAGGCGCCGGTGCGGGCGCGGCGACCGGTTCGGGCGCCTTCGCGGCGGCCGCAGCGGGCGCGGCCTCAGCCGGCTTCGCGCCATTGGCCTTCGTAGCCGCGACAGCGCCCTCGGTGATCTTGCCCAGCACGGCGCCCGGCTCGACGGTCGCGCCTTCCTCGGCGGCGATGGACTCCAGCACCCCGTCCGACGGGGCGGCCACTTCCAGGCTCACCTTGTCGGTTTCCAGCTCGACCAGGATTTCATCCTTGCGCACCGCGTCGCCGGCCTTCTTCGTCCAGCGCGCCACCGTGGCTTCGGTGACGGACTCGCCCAGCGCTGGCGTCATGATGTCGGCCATAGGGGATGCGCTCCTTAGATCTTTTCAGACACAAACAAAGTTCGACCGGGGGTCGGTCAGGCGAAGGCTTCCGTCAGGAAGGCTTCCAGTTCTCTCAGGTGCCGGGTCATCAGGCCCGCCGCGGTCGACGCCGAGGCCGGACGGCCGACATAGCGCGCCCGCTTGGCCTTGATGTTCAGCCGCTCCAGGGTCAGCTCCAGCCAGGGGTCGACGAACATCCAGCCGCCCATGTTCTTCGGCTCTTCCTGGCACCAGACCAGCTCGGCGTTCTTGAACCGCTTCAGCTCGCCGGACAGCGACTTCAGCGGCCACGGATAGAACTGCTCCAGGCGCAGCAGATAGATGTCGTCGCAGCCGGTCTTGGCCCGGTGATCCACCAGGTCGAAGTAGACCTTGCCGGAGCAGGCAATCACCCGCTTGATCTTGTCGTCGGCCTGCAGGGTCACGCCGCCCACGTCGGCGCCGGCCTCGGCGCCGTCGACCATCACGCGGTGGAAGCTGGTGCCCTCCGCCAGGTCGGTGAGGTCTGAGACCGCCCGCTTGTGACGCAGCAGCGACTTGGGCGTCATGACGATCAGCGGTTTGCGGAACTCGCGGATCATCTGGCGGCGCAGCGCGTGATAGTAATTGGCCGGCGTCGTGCAGTTCACGACCTGCAGATTGTCCTCGGCGCAGAGCTGCAGGAACCGCTCCAGGCGCGCCGATGAATGCTCCGGACCCTGGCCCTCGTAGCCGTGCGGCAGCAGCATCACCAGCCCGCTCATTCGCAGCCACTTCCGCTCGCCCGAGCAGATGAACTGGTCGATCACCACCTGGGCGCCGTTGGCGAAGTCGCCGAACTGGGCTTCCCACATGTCCAGCGTATTGGGGTCGGTCAGCGAGAAGCCGTACTCGAAGCCCAGCACCGCCTCTTCCGATAGGGCCGAATTCAGTACCTCGAAGTGCGCCTGGCCGGGGCCCAGGTTGCGCAGCGGGAAATAGGTCTCCTCGGTCTTCTGGTCGACCACGCCGGAGTGGCGCTGGGTGAAGGTGCCGCGGATCGAATCCTGGCCCGACAGGCGCACCGGATAGCCCTGGTCCAGCAGGGTCGCGAAGGCCAGCGACTCGGCCGTCGACCAGTCGAGGTCCTTGCCGCTTTCGATGGCTTCGCGACGGCCGGCGATCACCCGCTCAACGGTCTTGTGAACGCTCACCCGGTCGGGGATCGAGGTGATCTTGCGGCCGAGGTCGAGCAGCTTCTGCCTGGGCACGCCGGTGACGCCGCTCTCTTCCGAGCCCGGCAGCTTCAGGCCCGACCACTTGCCGTCCAGCCAGTCGGCCTTGTCGGCGTGGAAGCTCTTGCCGCTATCGAACTCCTCATCGAGGAACTTGTCGAACTCTGCGATCCAGCTGTCGATCTCCTCGCGGGTCGCCGTGCCCTCGCCCACCAGCCGCGCCGAATAGAGGTCGCGGACCGAGGGGTGATCCTTGATCTTGGCGTACATCAGGGGCTGGGTCATCGTCGGGTCGTCGCCCTCGTTGTGACCGAACCGGCGGTAGCAGAACATGTCGACCACCACGTCCTTGCCGAACTGCTGGCGGTATTCGGTGGCGACCTTGGCGGCGAACACCACGGCTTCCGGATCGTCGCCGTTGGCGTGGAAGATCGGCGCCTCGACCATCAGCGCCACATCCGACGGATAGGGCGAGGAGCGGGAATTCTTCGGGCTGGTCGTAAAGCCGATCTGGTTGTTGACCACGAAGTGCATAGTCCCGCCGACGCCGTAGCCGCGCAGCTGCGACAGCGCGAAGCACTCCGCCACCACGCCCTGGCCGGCGAACGCCGCGTCGCCGTGCATCAGCAGCGGCATGACGTTGCCACGGCCGGCGTCGGGCTGCTGGCGCAGGGTGAAGGCCTGCTTGGCGCGGGCCTTGCCGATCACCACCGGGTTGACGATCTCCAGGTGCGAGGGGTTGGCGGTCAGCGACAGGTGCACCGAGTTGCCATCGAACGCGCGGTCCGACGAGGCGCCCAGGTGGTACTTCACGTCGCCCGAACCCTCGACGTCGGACGGTAGCGACGAGCCACCCTGGAACTCGTGGAAGATCACCTGGTAGGGCTTGCCCATCACGGCGGCCAGGATGTTCAGCCGGCCGCGGTGCGGCATGCCGATGATGATGTCCTTCACCCCCAGCGCGCCGCCCCGCTTGATGATCTGCTCCAGCGCCGGGACCAGGCTCTCGCCGCCATCCAGGCCGAAGCGCTTGGTGCCGGGGAACCGGCGGTGCAGGAACTTCTCGAAGCCCTCGGTCTCGATCAGCTTCTTCAGGATGGCGACCTTGCCCTCCTTGGTGAAGACGATCTCCTTGTCGCGGCCCTCGATGCGGGCCTGCAGCCAGGCCTTCTCCTTCGGGTCGGAGATGTGCATGTACTGCACGCCGACGTTGCCGCAGTAGGTGCGGCGCACGATCGACAGGATCTCGGCGATCGTCGCGGTCTCCAGACCCAGCACGAAGTCCAGGAAGATCGACCGTTCGTAGTCGGCCTCCGAGAAGCCGTAGGTCGCCGGGTCCAGTTCCGAGGCGTCGCCCGGCGTGGTCGCCAGGCCCAGCGGATCGAGGTTGGCCTTCAGGTGGCCGCGCATCCGGTAGGCGCGGATCATCATGATGGCGCGCAGGCTATCGAGCGTCGCCGCGCGGACAGCGTCCACGGAGGCGGCGGGTTGGCGCTCAGTGATCTTCGCGCCGATCTTGGCCTCCACGGCCGGCCACAGGCCATCGATGGCCGAGAGCCAGTCAGGGCGAGGCGAGGGGGCGCCGGCCTTAATCCAGGCGGGTTCCTGCGCCGCGCGTTGCACGTCGCCGGCGCTGTCGTGCAGGGAGGCGAAGAAGGCGCGCCACGACGGCTCGACGCTGCCCGGATCGGCCGACCATTTCGCGTAGAGGTCTTCCACGAAGGCCGCATTGCCGCCGTAGAGGAAGGAGGTCTCCGCGAGCACCTCGTTGATCAGACCTGCGTCGTCCGCCATGTCGTCCGCTTTCCCTAAGCGGGACCGCGGAGCTTCTAGGGGAAGGAGCCGAGCGCGGACCGCTCAAACGCTAAATTCGTTACGCCCGACCACTAGGGGGTCAGCCGCCCTTCAGCACCTCAAGAAGGGTTTCACCGAGTTTCGCCGGCGACGGAGAGACGCGGATGCCCGCAGCTTCCATCGCGGCGATCTTGTCCTCGGCTCCGCCCTTGCCGCCTGAGATGATCGCGCCCGCGTGACCCATGCGCCGACCGGGCGGCGCGGTGCGTCCCGCAATAAAGCCGACCATAGGCTTCTTGGTTGGTGAATTCTTGATGAACTCC
Source organism: Caulobacterales bacterium (assembly GCA_038213205.1). Lineage (GTDB taxonomy): Bacteria > Pseudomonadota > Alphaproteobacteria > Caulobacterales > Caulobacteraceae > Phenylobacterium. The sequence goes on along the minus strand of JBBQTP010000004.1, from coordinate 15,138 downwards.
GCCGCGTCTTCCTCGCCCGAGCCGCCGATCTCGCCGATCATGATGATCGACTCGGTCTCCGGGTCCTTCAGGAACAGGTCGAGCATGGCGATGAATTCGGTGCCCTTCACGGGGTCGCCGCCGATGCCCACGGCCGAGCTCTGGCCGAGGCCCACCTGAGTGGTCTGGAACACGGCCTCATAGGTAAGGGTGCCCGAGCGGGAAACCACCCCCACGGAGCCCTTCTTGAAGATGTTCCCGGGCATGATGCCTATTTTGCATTCATTCGGGGTCAGCACGCCGGGGCAATTGGGCCCGATCAGCCTGGATTTCGAGCCGTCCAGGGCGCGCCGCACCTTCACCATGTCCGAGACCGGGATGCCCTCGGTGATGCAGATGATCAGCGGGATCTCTGCGTCGATGGCTTCCAGGATCGAGTCCGCGGCGAAGGCCGGCGGGACATAGATCGCAGACGCGTCGACCCGCTCGTTGCGCACCAGCTCGGAGACGGTGTTGAACACCGGCAGGCCGATGTGCGTCGTGCCGCCTTTGCCGGGCGTCACCCCGCCGACCATCTTGGTCCCGTAGGCGATCGCTTGTTCCGAGTGGAAGGTGCCCTGGGCGCCGGTGAAGCCCTGGCAGATCACCCGGGTGTCTTTGTTGATCAGGATCGACATTACGCTGCGCCCCGCACGGCCTTGACGATCTTCTCTGCGCCGTCGGAGAGGTCGTTGGCGGCGATGACGTTCAGGCCGCTCTCATTGATGATCTTCTTGCCGAGCTCGGCGTTGGTGCCTTCCAGGCGCACCACCAGCGGCACCTTCAGACCCACTTGCTTGACCGCGGCGACCACGCCCTGGGCGAGGATATCGCAGCGCGCGATGCCGCCGAAGATATTGACCAGGATACCCTTCACGTTGGGGTCGGCGATGATGATCTTGAAGGCCGCGGTGACCTTGGCCTCGTCGGCGCCGCCGCCCACGTCGAGGAAGTTGGCCGGCTCCGCGCCATAGAGCTTGATGATGTCCATGGTGGCCATGGCTAGGCCCGCGCCGTTGACCATGCAGCCGATCTCGCCGTCCAGCGCGATATAGGAGAGGTCGTACTTGGAGGCCTCGATCTCCTTGGGGTCCTCCTCGCTCTCGTCGCGCAGCGCCTTGATGTCCGGGTGGCGGAACAGGGCGTTGTCGTCGAACGACACCTTGGCGTCCAAGACGCGCAGTTGGTCATCGGCGGTGACGATCAGCGGGTTCACTTCCAGCATCGCCATGTCCTTGGCGACGAAGGCTTCGTAGAGCTGGCCGATCAGCTTGCCGGCCTGCTTGGCCAGGTCGCCGGTCAGGCCGAGCGCCGCGGCCAGCTTCAGGCCGTGGAAGCTGCGGACGCCGGTCACCGGGTCGATGGAGAAGGTGATGATCTTGTCGGGGGTCGAATGCGCGACCTCCTCGATGTCCATGCCGCCCTCGGTGGAGGCGACCACCGAGACCCGGCTGGTCTCCCGGTCGACCAGCAGCGACAGGTAGAGCTCGCGCGCGATCGCCGCGCCTTCCTCGATGTAGAGCCGGTTGACCTGCTTGCCCTTGGGCCCGGTCTGGTGGGTCACCAGCACCCGGCCCAGCATCTCGGCCGCGCTGGCCTTGACCTCGTCCACGGACTTCACGACTCGAACCCCGCCCTTGGCGTCCGGACCCAGGCCCTCGAACCGCCCCTTGCCGCGCCCGCCGGCGTGGATCTGCGACTTCACCACGAAGACCGGACCCCCCAGCTTGTTGGCGGCGTCGACCGCCTCCTCGACCGTGAAGGCCGCATAGCCCTTGGGAACCGCCACGCCGAATTCGGCGAGGACGGCTTTAGCTTGGTGCTCGTGGATGTTCATGAACGCTCTTAAGAGGCTCTGGCGCGGGCTTGCGTGAGGTACGCCGCGCCCAGGCGGCGAGTGGCGGCGGTTATAGGCGCCGCTCGAGGTGAAGACAACCGCGGGACGGTCGTAAAACCACGCTCTTTAGCCGGCGCCGTCAAAGCCGGCGGTGGCGCGGCGCTCCAGCTTGCCCCAGCCGACGCGGGCGCCATGCAGGGCCGCGTCGATCGACTTGACCACCACATAGTAGAGCAGCTGGCGATAGCCGAAGCGCTGGATCGGCAACCAGATCATGTCGCCCCAGGGCGCGCGGCGCTCCAGCGCCATGCCGATCGCGCCCGCCGACAGGTCCAGGAACACGAAGGCCGCCCAGTAGAACATCGGCCGGGTCAGGTCGTTGGGCGACCACTCCAGCGGGTGGAAGGCCCAGGCGTAGACCCCCGAGATCAGCGACCAGATCACCGCCAGGTCGACCAGGGGCGCGATGGCGCTGAGCACGATCTGGAACAGCCAGATCTGCGGCAGGGCCACGAAGCCCAGCACCGGGTGCTTGGTGTCGAACATCCCCGCTCGGTGCTTCCACAGGCACTGCAGGGTGCCGAACGACCAGCGGAACCTCTGCTTGAGCAGGCCGCCGACCGTCTCCGGCGCCTCGGTATAGGCCCGCGCCTGCGGGTCGAACTCCACCCGCCAGCCGGCCCGCTGGATGGCGATGGTCAGGTCCTGATCTTCGGCCAGCGTGTCGTCCGGATAGCCGCCGAGCTCGCTCAGCGCCGCGCGCCGCCAGGCCCCCACCGCGCCCGGCACCACAGTGACCGCGCCCAGCGCCGCCAGCGCCCGGCGTTCCAGGTTCTGGGCGGTGACATATTCCAGCGCCTGCCAGCGGGTGATCAGGTTGACCCGGTTGCCGACCAGGGCGTTGCCGGCCACCGCGCCGACCCGCGGATCCACGAACCAGCGCGCCAGGCGGCCCAGCGTGTCCGGCGGGAACAGGGTGTCGGCGTCCAGCGCCACCACCACATCGCCGCTGGCCCTGGCCAGGCCCTTGTTGAGGGCGCGCGCCTTGCCGCCGTTCTCGAAGGACATCAACGTCACCCGCGGTTCGTCGGCGAACGCCTTGCGGACCACCTCGGCGGTGTGGTCGGCCGAGCCGTCGTCGAGCACGATCACCTCGATCCGCGGCCAGTTGGAGGCCAGGATTCGGCGGATCGAGCTTTCGATCACCTTCTCTTCGTTGAAGCAGGGGATCAGCACGCTGATCAGCGGGCCGGTGGCGGGATCGAGCATCGCCGGCAGCGTCCGCGCCACGATGAACCGGTGCACCAGCGCCAGCACGCCCAGCAGCAGCAGGCGCGCGACCCCCAGTGCGATGGCGGTTATGAACATTGCCGTCAGCCCGATCTGCAGCCCGTGGAAAAACCCGAAGCCCATCCGGTCGAGCAGCAGCTCGAAGGAGTTGCGGCTGGTGTCCGGCATCACCTCGGTCTGGCTCAGGCCGGCCAGCTGGCCGACGGTCACCAGGGTGTAGCCCTGGGCGCGCAAGGTATCGATCAGCTTGGGCAGGACCTCAACGGTGCGTTTGCGGTCGCCGCCGCTATCGTGCAGCAGCACCACCTGCCCCGGCCTCACGGTCCTGTCCTTCAGCCGGGTGGTGACCACGTCGATGATCCTGGCCGGGGTCGAGGCGTCGGGGTGGTCCCAGTCGCCGGGATCGATCCGCAGGCCCGCGGTCATGTAGCCCTGACGTTGGGCATCCAGCAGCGGCGCCACCTCGCGCGGCGTCGACGGCTCGGCGTCGCCGAAATAGGGCGGCCGGAACAGCCGCATCGACCTGCCGGTGATGGTCTCGAACAGCCGCTGGGTGGCCGACAGCTCCACCGCCGTCTGCGCCGCCGAGACCTCGGCGATGTTCGGGTGGGTCCAGGTGTGGTTGCCCACGTCATGGCCCTCGCGGACCATCCGCGCCACCAGGCCGGGCTTGGCGGCCATGTTCTTGCCGATCACGAAGAAGGTCGCGTGCGCGTGCTTCTCCTTCAGGATGTCGAGGATCTTCGGCGTCCAGCGCCCGTCCGGCCCGTCGTCGAAGGTCAGCGCCACCCAACCCGGATGGAAGCCGAACCGCTCGATCACATAGGAGGTCGGCATCACCTCATAGTTCACGCCTGAGATCAGGCCGGTGTCGGAATCGATCTCCAGCGAGCGGCGCCCGGGCGTGGGTATGTTTTCGACGTGCAGGACCTCGCCATTGCCGTCGAAATCGACGTCCACGCCGGGCTTCAGAACCTCGAGACCCTCAGGCCTCACCTGGCCGTAGTTGTGCCGCAGCACCTTCCAGTCGAGCTGGTCCTCGCCGCCCATCCGCCACAGGGCGTAGCCAAGCGGGCGGAAGCCGTCGGCCACCTTGATCTGGTTGAACAGGGTCGTGGCGTCGAGGAACCAGACCACGTGACTGTAGCCCATCTCATCGACGTAGCTGAACGTCGGGTTGAGCGAATTCTCGTCCATCTGCGCCGAGGCCTCGGCGTCGTGCGCCCGCTGGGTCGCTTCGTTGAACAGGATCGTGCAGGCCGGCGCGCACGCCGGGTCGGGGGGCGTCTTGTTCTTCGGGTCCGGCAGCGTCCAGTTGTAGCCGTAGGCGCCGAGAGCCAGAACGGTCTTGGCCGGGTCCAGGGTCTCCATCCGCTTGGCCAGCGTGGTCTCGAACCAGTCCTGCCCGGCCGCCGGACCCGGCTCGCCGCCGCCCCAGTGCTGGTCATAGGCCATCAGGACAACAGCATCGGCGGCGTCCTGCAGCGGCTTTATGGGATAGGTGTCGTCCCCGAACGGGGTGGTCACCCACACTTCGCGGCCCGTGGGCTTCAGCGCCGCGCGCAGGTCGGCGATGAATTTCGGATAGGCTCGCGCGGCGGCCGGCGACAGTTCCTCCAGATCGACAACGTATCCGGCGTAGCCCCGCTTGGAGGCCTGAGCCACAAGGTTGCCGATCAGGGTCGTGCGCGCGGTCGGCGTCAGCATCACTGCGCTGGCCTGGACCCCGTCCCACTTGCGCGCCGCGCTGCTGTAGTTGAACACGCCGGGTAGGATCGAGGGCGGGCGCTTGGCCGAGGCGATGATCGCGCGGGCCTGCGGGTCGGAGGTGATCGACAGCTGCCCGGCGTTGCCCGACAGCGCGATCCACTGCGGCGAGACTACGTCCAGCTCGTTGATGTGGTCGGCCAGCGACTCCCGCGAGCTCTCATCCCACGAGACGTAGAAGCCCACCGACAGCGGTCGCGCGGGCCCACCCGTTCCTGCCCGTCCCCGCGGGTGCGGGATGCGGTTCCACTGCCCCTTGCCCTTCAGCTTAGGCGCCGTCTCCTGGTGCAGCGCCGACAGCACCCGCGGGTCCTTCAGCGTCACCTCGGGCAGGCGGGGCGCGAACGCCAGGGTGGCGAAGAACGCCGCGACCATGAGAGCGCCGAAAGCCACCAGCAGGCCGCCGATCAGGCGGACCCGCCGTGCGCGGCGCCCGGTCGGATCGTGGAAGATTAGGTCGGCCATGGACCCCGGAGTGGACGATTCGTGCGCTGCCTTATGCCCCCGCAACTTGACCGAAGCTAGACGGGGCTCGGTTGACATGACTCCGCGCGGCGGCGGACACCTGAACCGGGCCGGCACGTCGGGCCCCAAGAGACACGCCTGATGGCCCGACTGCCGCCCTTCCTGCGCTGGAGACCTTACGACACCCCGGGCGGCTGGCTGCGCGGTCTGCTGGTCATGTTCGCCGGCGCGACCTTCCTGGCCAGCGCAGGCGCCTTCGGGTCAGGCACGGGGCCCCTGCCCCTGCGCTTCGCCTACTGGCTGGTGCTGATGATCCTGGGCTGGCTCTGGGGCATAGTCGTCAGCTGCTTTTTCTTCACCAGACCGCAGCGGGGCTCGAAGGTCTGGCTGCGGGTGATCCTTTCGTCCCTGACGATCGCTCTGCCGTTTTCCGCGGTGGTCGCCTTTGCCGGCGTCATCGCCTTCGGCAGCCGCTATTCGCTGACGAGAATTCCGACCCTGGTGGCCGAGGTCACCGCTGTGACCCTGGTGATGGTCTCGATCAACGTGCTGGTCGGTCGCAGCCAGGAGGGCGCGACCTCCGCATCCGCCGAGCCCGCCAAGTTCCTCGAGCGCCTGCCGCTGAAATTGCGCGGCGCCGAGATCTGGGCCGTCGAGGCCGAGGACCACTACCTGCGCCTGCACACCTCCAAGGGCCACGACCTGATCCTGATGCGGCTGGCCGACGCCATCGGCGAGCTGGAGGGCATCGAGGGCGCCCAGGCGCACCGCTCCTGGTGGGTGGCCCGCGACGCCATCACCGGCGCCGAACGCGGCGACGGCCGCGCCACGCTGACGCTAAGGGACGGCTCCCAGGTCCCCGTCAGCCGCACCTACGCCCGCCTGCTGCGCGACCGCGGCTGGATCTAGCGGCCAGCGCGCCGCCAAATTGAGAATCGATTTGGTGGGTCCTTAGTTGCGGGAACCGCTGCGCGATTCCCTTGCGGCTCGCCACTCTTCGGCTGTCTGGCTCCAGACCTCGGCGATCAGGTCCTCGAACGGCGGCGGGATCTTCGCGGGCCCCTTCGGCGTCGAGCCCAGGCGTTTTGCCAACGCCTGGGAGGCGAGGTTCTCCGGATCGATGGTGTGGATCACCTCGCTCCAGCCCAGCTCATCGAACACATAGTCGATGGCCGCCGTCGCCCCCTCGCGGGCGTAGCCCTTGCCCCAGGCCTCGCGCACGATGCCCCAGCCCACCTCCGTGCCTGGCCAGCCGTCCGGCTGCCACGGCCCCAGCCGACCGACCCAGCGCCCGCTCGACTTCTCGATCACCGAGAACCAGGAGAAGCCGTGGATCGTCCAGGCGCCGGCCGCGGCGCAGACCGAGCGCCACGCCACCGATCGCGGCTGCACGCCGCCGATGTAGCGCATGGTCTCCTCGTCGGCGGAAAACGCCATCCAGGGCTCCAGGTCCTCCGCGGCGGGCGGGCGTAGAATGAGGCGATCTGTCTCAAGAATTGGACCTAGCGCTACCGTCATATTTCAGGCTCTTATGGCAGGGGGAGAGAGCGAGTTGGGGGCTTTGACCTTAGCCGTGGGCGCGGCTGGGCGGCCAGCATATCGTTCGTTGAGGGATCCTTGAAGCTGGGGATCCACCCGATGACTACCGACCCTTTAGACCAATTCCAGATCGTCATGCCGTTGCGCGAGCCGCGTGCGGGACGCGGCGGCCGCTTCGTCCTGTTCGCCGGTGTGGCCGGCGCCTGCGTCCTGGGCGTCGGCGCGGGTCTGTGGGCGAGGCCCGCGATGAACGAGCGCCAGATGACCGCCGCGCCCAAGACCACGGCGCCTGCGGCCCGCCCGGCACGCGAGCTGCAGATCGTGATCGACGACCGTTCGACCCCGGTCGGCGCGCCGATCCAGGTGCTGCCGGCTGCCGACGCCGACCTGCCGCTCCCGGTCTTCCAGCCGCCGCAACTCCAGCCTCCCGAGCCCCAGGCGCCCGAACCCCAGGCGCCCAGGCGCGAGCCCGGCAGCGTGATACGGATCCTGGGCCCGGTCTTTGCCTTGGCGCACGAGGTCCTGGCCCAGCCCGACCTGGCCGCCCCGCACTCCGCGATGCGGCCCCAGGCCATGCCCGCTCCCAAGCCGGCGCTCGATGACAGCCTGCGCCTGGCCAGGGCGGAAGCGGCCCGCCAGGCCCGCATCGATGCCCAGGCCGAGCAGAGGGAACAGCGCGCCGAGCAGAAGGCCGAACTCGCCCGCGCCGAGACGGCCAAAGCCGCCGCCCACCGGATCGAACTGGCCAAGGCGGCGAAGGCTGAGCGGCTGGAGCAGATCCGCCTCGCCAAGGCCGAAGCGCGTGGCCACGCCCGCGCCCTGGCCGAGGCGCGCGAAGACGCGCGGCAGGAAAAGCTCGCCGAGGTAGCGCAGGCCAAGAAGCAGCAGACCCATCTGGCCGCCCTGGTGCGCTCGCTGACCCACATCCTGCCGCACAAGGCCAAGCCCGAGCCGCCGCCGATCCTCACCGCCGGGATCGACCACCGCCGCGGCCACAAGGCCGCCGCGCATGAACCCAAGGTCGAGCAGGCCTCAATGAAAACCCGCAAACCGGCGCACCCGGCCTTGCACGTCACCCGGGCCTCGCACCCGGTCCGCCCGCACGCCGAGCCCGCCGCGCAGCCGCCGCGCGCGTCGGGCCTGATGAAGGTGTCCTCGCACTGCGCCTCGCGCGATCCCGGCGCGGCCCTGGTCTGCGCCGATCCCAACCTGGGCGCGGCGGATCGGCAGCTTAGCCGCGCCTATCAGGTGGCCCGCGCCGCCGGGGTTCCGGACTCCGAGCTTCGCCAGCAGCAGCAACAGTGGCTCGCCGCCCGCTCAAGCGCGGCGCGCGAGGCGCCCTGGGCGGTCCGCGACGTTTACCTGGCCCGCATCGCCGAGCTCAACGGCCAGGCGCGCGAAGCCCACGGCAACGGGTACTAGGCGTCCGCTTTACGAGAGAAGGTCTTTCACGGTGTCGCGCTCGCCGACCAGCTCCTCGTTGGTCAGCGCGATCTTCGACTTGGCGAAGTCGTCCATCTCGTAGCTGGCGATCACCTCGTGGCCGGTGGTGGTGGTCTTCACCGGCATGCCGGCCCAGACACCCTCGGCGAAGCCGTAGCGGCCTTCGGAATTGACGGCGACGGAGTGGACCTTGCCGGGCGTCACCAGGTCGCGGACGTGGTCGACCAGGGCGTTGGCAGCCGAGGCCGCCGAGCTCACGCCGCGGGCCTCGATGATCGCCCCGCCGCGCTTGCCGACCGCGGGCAGGAAATCGGTCTTCAGCCAGGCCTCGTCGCCGATCACCGAAGCGGCGTCCTTGCCGTTGATCTTGGCGTGGGTGAAGTCGGCGAACATCGTCGGGCTGTGGTTGCCGTAGATGAACAGGTCGCTGACCGCGTCGATTGACACGCCGGCCTTCTGCGCCAGCTGGGCGCGGCCGCGGTTCTCGTCCAGGCGCACCATGGCGGTAAACCGGTCCTTCGGCAGGCGCTTGGCCTGGCTGGCGGCGATCATGACGTTGGTGTTGCAGGGGTTGCCCACCACGGCGATGCGGCAGTCGTCGGCGGCCACGGCGTCGATCGATTTGCCCTGGGCGATGAAGATCTTGCCGTTGTCCTTCAGCAGGTCGGCGCGTTCCATCCCCGGACCGCGCGGCTTGGAGCCGACCAGCAGCGCCCAGTTCACGTCCTTGAACGCCACGTCGGCGTCGCCGGTCAGCACCATCGACTGCAGCAGCGGGAAGGCGCAGTCGTCGAGCTCCATGGCCACGCCCTTCAGCGCCTTCTGCGGGCCTTCGACCGGGATTTCCAGCAGTTGCAGGATCAGCGGCTGGTCGGCGCCGAACATCTGGCCGGACGCGATGCGGAACAACAGGGCATAGCCGATATTGCCGGCCGCTCCGGTGACGGCGACGCGGATCGGGGACTTGGCCATGCGAGGGCTCCTTTGGAGAGGTGTCTGCTGCGGCGGGTGCGTAGCCCAAGGGGGCTCATGCTGCAATGCCGCAGGCGGCCGGGTCGGGAACCGGGGCTGGCGCTCCAGGCCGGCCAATGCTCAGCTAGCCCATGTTCGAGATCGACGCGGCCTTCCTCGCGGCCTCAGAGCCTGTCGGCGACCTGGCGCTCTGCCACGTGCGGCTGCAGGCTGACGCGCGTTTCCCGTGGCTGATCCTGGTCCCCCAGGTCGACGCCGTCCGCGAGCTCGAGGACCTGGCGCCCGGGGAGCGCGACGTGCTGATGGAGGAAATCCTGCGCGCCGGCTCGGCCGTCCGCGCCGCCGCCGAGGCGCTGGGCCGCCCGGCCCAGAAGCTCAACGTCGCCCAGCTCGGCAACATCACCCCGCAACTGCATGTCCATGTGATCGCCCGGCGCAGCGACGACGCCGCCTGGCCCGCGCCGGTCTGGGGGGTCGGTACGGCGGAAGCCTACGCGCCGGACGCCCTCAAGGCAGCGATGGCGGCGGTTCGCGGCGCGTTGGGCCTTTAAGGCGCTGTCCGCCGCAGCGTGACCTTGCGGCTCCGGCCGCCCTCGGCCAGCTCGCCGCGCCAGCCACCGTCCGCCGCGCCGTGCAGGGTCGCGACCCTCGGGACCTCGCCGGCCTGGACCGCGAACTTCAGGGTAAGGTCGGCGCCCTGCCGCTGGATGTCGTCTACCAGGCCCGAGGCGCTGATCGCCCCCTTGCGGCGCAGGTCGCGCCACACGCCTTCCAGCCGGTCGCGCTTATCCACGAGCTGCAGGGCATAGAGCCCCTGGCCGTCGTCGGCGGCCAGCGTCCAGCCGCCGTCCAGCGGACCCTGGAAACCCTCCGCCGCCGCGAACGAGGCGCGGATGCGGCTGTCGTAGGCCATGTCGCGCAGCGCCGGCGCGGCGTCCGGCGTCTTGCCGGTCTCGTCGATAAAGACCGGCGCATTCAGCTGCGGGCGGGGGCCGGGCGCGTAGGGAATGGGCGCGTAGATGGCCGGCGGCCCTGGCTGGCCCGAGGGCGCGGGCAGCACGCTGGTCTCCACGTCCTGGGCGGTGCGCGCCTTGCCGGCGGTGTCCGGCTCGTCCTCGTCGCGAGCCGGGCGGCCCTCCAGGAGGCGGCCGATCACGTCGCGGGGCGACGGCGGCGACTTCGGCGACGACACCGGTTCGGCCCGGGCCGGCAAGGCCAGCAGGGCGGCCAACAACAGCAGCGGCGCTAGGGTCCGCATCGCCTCATTCCCCCTCTTCGGCCTCCGCTTGAGCCGCGATGGCGTCAGCCACGGCGATCAGCCGCCTCGCCTCAGCCAGATGCAACAGCTCGACCATGCGTCCCTCGACCTTGAGCACGCCCTTGCCGGCATTCTCCGGCAGATCAAAGGCCTGCGCCACCGTTTGCGCCCAGGCGACCGCCGCGGGCTCCGGCGCGAACACCCGGTTGGCGATCTCCAGGTGAGTCGGGTGGATCAGGCTCTTGCCGTCGAAGCCGAAGTCCGCGCCCTGCACGCACTCCCGCTCCAAACCCGCCAGGTCGGGGATGTCGTTGTAGACCCCGTCGAGCATCGACAGCCCGTGGGCGCGCGCCGCCATCACGCTCATCGCCAGGGCGGGCAGCAAGGGCGCCCTCGCGGCCCCCAGCCGGCAATGCATCTCCTTGACCAGGTCGTTGGTCCCGATCACCCAGCAGCCGACGCCCTCGGCCTTCGACGCCGCGCCGAGCGCCTCCAGCGCGAAGATCGCCGCGCAGGTCTCGATCATCGCCCACATCGGAACAGCCGGCCCCAGCGCCTTGCGGAACGCCGCGAGGTCCTTAGGTGACCCAGCCTTCGGAACCAGCACGGCATCCGGCCCCGCCTTGGCCGCCGCGGCCAGGTCGTCGCCGCCCCAGGGCGTGTCCAGGCCGTTCACCCGGATCACCAGTTCCCGCGATCCGAAGCCGCCGGCCCTGGCCGCGTCGCAGGCCAGCGCGCGGGCCTCTTCCTTGGCGTCGGGCCCGACCGAATCCTCCAGGTCGAGGATCACCACGTCGCAGGGCAGGGTGCGGGCTTTCTCGATGGCTCGCGCGTTGGAGCCGGGCAGATAGAGCGCGCTGCGGCGTGGGCGGGCTTCAGCCATGATCAACCTTAGGCGCCCTCTTGGCGTGCGATCGATTTTAGCGGCTAGGATGGGCTGATGACCACACGCTTCGATCCGGACGCGCGCAATGTGCTGGGCGGCGAGCTTGAGCCCTGCTCGGCGCGGCCGCTGACCGGCTTCTTCCGCAATGGCTGTTGCGAGACCAGCCATGAAGACCTGGGCCTGCATACCGTCTGCGCCGTTATGACCGCCGAGTTCCTGGCCTTCAGTCGCGCCGCCGGCAACGACCTGTCGACCCCGGTCCCCGAAGCCTCGTTCCCGGGCCTGAAGCCCGGCGACCGCTGGTGCCTCTGCGCGCCGCGCTGGAAGGAGGCGCTGGACGCCGGCGCCGCGCCAATGCTGGTCCTCGAAGCCACCCACGAGGAGACTCTGGCCATCGTCCCGCTGGGCGTTTTGAAGGACTACGCCGTCGAGGCCTAGGTCAGCGGATACGCGGCCTCCAGGCGGTAATGCGACTGTTCCGACCCCAGGAAGCTCGAATAGAGGCCGAAGCTCGCCACCCGGATCGGCGGGCTCTTGAGGAGGTTGTTGGCCTGGATCCAGCCGGCCACCTCGACCGGATCGGCGTGGCGCAGATAGGCCAGCGTCACATGCGGCCGATAGTGGCGCCTGTCGGGCTTCAGCCCCACGCGGCGCCCCGCCGTCTCACAGGCCCGCGCCAGGCGCCTCAGCGGCTCGCATTCGGCGACCCCGGCCCAGACGGCGTTCAGGTCCGGCCCATCGCCAAACGCGCCCACCCCGGCCAGCTCGATCTCGAACGGCCGCCCGTGGAGGGCGGAGAGCTCCGCATCCAGATCGCGGGCCACATCCTCGCGGATCTCGCCATAGAACCGCAGGGTCACGTGCAGCGCCTCGAGCGGGCGCCAGCGCGCGCCTTCGATGCCGTCCTGGCGCCTCTGCAGGGCCAGGCCGATCTCCTCGGGAACCGCCAGGGCGGCGAACAGCCGGATCATCGCCCTACCTAGCGCGCCTTTGCCGGCCTAGCACTACTGACGACAGCTTGACCAAGAAGGCCTTGCTTCCGCCTCACGCGGACCCGATATTTGGGCTTGCGTCCAATCCGGACGTTTAGATCAAGGGTTTTGCTCAAATGAGCGACTTCAACCGCGGCTACGCGCGCACGATCCCGGTGGATCGAGCCGACATGTCGGTTGATGCGGGTCTCCGCAGCTTCATGCTCGGCGTCTACAACAAGGTGGCCCTGGGCCTCGTGCTCTCCGCCGCCCTCGCCTACGTCACCAGCTCCGTCCCCGTCGTGCGCGACGCAATGTTCACCGTCGCCAACGGGCGGGTGGGCTATTCCATCCTCGGCATGGTCGTGGCCTTCGCGCCCCTGGCGGTGATCCTGTTCTCCGGTTTTGCGCTGAAGAACGTCACCCCGCGCTCGGCCGGCATCACCTACTGGTCGATCGTCAGCCTGATAGGCGCCTCGTTCGGCGTCCTCGTGCTGCGCTACACCGGCACGTCGATCGCCTCGACCTTCCTGCTGACCTCCACCGCCTTCGGCGCCCTGTCGCTGGTCGGCTATGTCACCAAGAAGGACCTGACCGCGATGGGCAGCTTCCTGATCATGGGCCTCTGGGGCCTGATCGGGGCGATGCTGATCAACATGTTCGTGCAGAGCTCGGCCATGGCGCTGATCGTCAACATCATCGGCGTGCTGATCTTCTCGGGCCTGATCGCCTACGACACCCAGAAGCTGAAGATGACCTACTACCAACTCGAGGGGAACGAAGCCGGCAAGGCCGTGGCCACCAGCTACGGCGCGCTCCACCTCTACCTGGACTTCATCAACCTCTTCCAGTTCCTGCTGAGCATGCTGGGCAGCCGCCGCTAGGCCGCAGCCCAGACGCCCAAGACAGAAGCCCCGGTGGGAAACCTCCGGGGCTTTTTCTTTTCCAGATCCTCCCCGCAGGGGGGAGGTGGCTCGGCGCGTTAGCGTCCTGACGGAGGGGGTTTCACACGAGGCGGGCGGACCAGTGGGCTGCAACCCCCTCAGTTTTCTTCGGTGACAGCTCCCCCTAGGGGGTGAGCATCTTTGGCCTAGTCCACCACCTTGAACCGGCCCTTGTCGAAGAACCGCAGCACCTGCTCCAGCTCGTGGCCGCGGCGCAGGATCATGCCGCCCTGGCCGATCACCGCCCAGGCGCCCTGCTTGCGGGCCAGACCGGGGCGCTTTTCGATCTTGTAGAAAGGGGCCTCGGAGCTGCGCTTGTAGACCGAGAACACCGCGCTCTCGGAAAGCCCGTCGATGGCGTAGTCGCGCCACTCGCCGGCGGCGACCATGCGGCCATAGAGGGAAAGCAGGCGGGTGAGCTCCCGCCGCTCGAAGAAGACGATCGCGTGACGCGGCGACGCGTAAGACGTCTCGAATGCCATCGAAGCTGAGCCTAAACCTGAATCGCCCGGCCCGACCAGGGGCTTTGGACGGTTAGCTCCCGCCGCGAAATGACCTTATTGTCGACAGGCGAGCGCCTGATCGGGTTCCGATATTCTCAATTGTCGGTTGGTCAGAAACGGCGGTCCCGGATCCTGAACAGCCCCCCCAGCCCCCCTGGATCGGCGGACTGGCCGGCCGACACCTACTTCTTCTTAACGTCAGGCCCCCGCGGGTTCTCCAGCCGCGGGGGTTTTCGTCTGCGTGTAGGAATTCAGGCTTTCGGTTGCCCCGAGCCGATCACCCGTCCGCCGCGGCCGGCCTGCACCAGCACCACGGTCTTCAAAGCCTCATCGCCCGCCGCCGGCAGGCGGAAGGCCACCGGCTTGCCGCGCCAGGCGCCCAGGCGGACCACCTCGCGGACCACATTCTTCTCAGCGACGGTCTGGCCCTTGTTGTCGCCGCTCTTGACCGCCACATCCTCGGCGCGCGGGTCGAAGCGGATCAGCCAGACCTCCCCGCCGCCCTTCGGCGCGCGGGCCGAGCCCACATAGACGCGGGCGCCCACGAAGTGGATGTCGGGCGGATCGCGCGGCGCCTTGGCCGCCTCGTCCACCAGCCTGTCGACCCGCTCGGTCTTGGCGCCCGAAGCCTGGCCGGCGCCGTCGACCACCACCTGCGGGGTGTAGGGCTCGCGCAGCGCCAGCCTGGTCACATAGGCCTTCTGCCGCTCGGCGAACTCTGGCTTGGCGAAGGTGTCGGCCCAGCCGAGGTAGTCCCAGTAGTCGACGGAAAAGATCAGCGCCAGGACGCCGGGCCGCTCGGCCAGCTTGGCGACGAAGGCGTTGGCCGCGACGCAGGAGGCGCAGCCCTGGGCGGTGTAAAGCTCCACCACGACGGGCGGCTTCGGGGAGCCTTTGGCTCGCGATTTCGCTGCCGCAAAGCCGGGAACGGCGAGGGCGAGCGCGAACAGGCTGAAAAGCAGGGCTTTCCGCATCGCTTCGGGCTTAAGGGGACTTATCGGCCCTGTAAATTGCAACAAGGCGTGAAAGCCGGTGGGCGGGCGCGTGGCCCGCCCACCGGCTCCCAAGATTCAGGCCGCGCTGCGGGCCAGGTTGCGCAGCACGTAGTTCAGCACGCCGCCGTTCTTGAAGTACTCAAGCTCGGTGGGCGTATCGATCCGGCAGCGGACCGGGAAGCGCGCGATGCGGCCGTCCGACGGGCGGTACATCTCGATGGTCAGCTGGCGGCGCGGCGACAGCTCAGTC
>JBBQTP010000003.1:0-61422 GCA_038213205.1 Caulobacterales bacterium | reverse complement strand
GGATCCGGGTGGTGCGCGCCTTCGCGGCGCGGGCCTTCGAACTGGGCAAGTTCGACGCCGCGTCGCAGGAGGTGCTGGAGCATCAGTACAGGCGGATCAGCCTGCGGTTTCGCGGCGTGGCCTGGATGCAGGTCAGTTACTACGCCTCGCTGGGCGCGTTGCTCTGGTACGGCGGGTCCAAGGTGCTGGACGGCCGGATGACGGTCGGGGGGCTGACCAGCTTTGTGATCTACATGTCGCTGCTCCAGGCGCCGATCCGCCAGGTGGCGATGATCTTCAACTCCATGGCGAGGGCGACCTCGTCCGGCGGGCGTCTGTTCGAGGTGCTGGATATCACGCCGGAGATCGCCGACCGGCCAGGCTCGAGGCCGCTTGAGGCCGCCCAAGGCGTGCTGCGCTTCGAGCACGTGGGATTCCGCTATGACGCGGGCGGCAAGCCGGTGCTGAGCGACATCAGCTTCGAGGTTCGGCCGGGGCGGACGCTGGGGATCGTCGGGCCGCCGGGTTCGGGAAAGTCGACGATCGCCAACCTCATTCCGCGCTTCTACGACGCCAGCGAAGGCCGGGTGAGCATCGACGGGACGGACATCCGCGACGTGACCCTGGCCAGCCTGCGCGAGTGCGTCGGCCTGGTGCAGCAGGAGGCGTTCCTGTTCGACGCCTCGGTGGGCCACAACGTCGCCTATGCCGATCCGTGGGCGGAGGATGAACGGATCGTCCGCGCCGCCAAGACCGCCCAGATCCATGAGCATATCACCAGCCTGCCGGCCGACTACGAGACCCGAGTGGGCGAGCGCGGCGTGGCGCTGTCGGGCGGCCAGCGCCAGCGGATGAGCATCGCGCGCGGCGTGGTGCCAGGCCCGGGGATCATGATCTTCGACGACTCCACGGCGGCCATCGACGCGGTGACGGAGCGCAAGCTGCGCGAGAATCTCGGTCGCGCCACAGCGACCAAGGCGACGGTGATCATCGCGCACCGGCTGTCGTCGCTGATGCACGCCGACGAGATCATCGTGCTGGACGACGGACGGATCGTGGAGCGCGGTGACCACGCCTCGCTGGTGGCGGGGGGCGGGACCTACGCCGAGCTGTTCGAACTGCAGAGCCGCGCGGCCGCCGGCGAGTTGGAGGCGGCGGAATGAGCGAGGCCGTGGCCGAACCGCGGGTGCGCAAGGCCCCCCGCGCGTCGCTGGGATCGCCGGAGGGTGACGACGTGTTCGGCGTCTTCGATCCGAAGGTGGCGCGGAGGTTCTTCACCTACCTGGGCCCGCATCGGAAGAGCTTCATCACCGCCCAGGTAGCGGTGCTGTTTTCGGCGGCGGCGCAGCTCAGCCTGCCGCTGTTGATCGGCCAGGTGGTCAACGCGGCGCTGCGCCATCAGGTCGAGCGGTTCCATTGGCTGCTAGGCGCCTTCGCGGTGGCCGGCGTGGTCTTCAGCGCCGCATTCTTCGTCGGCGAGTGGCTGTCGCAGCGACTGGCCAATCGAGTGATCTTCGACGTGCGCCGCGCGATGTTCGCGCACTTCCAGGACGTCTCCTTGTCGTTCATGGACAGGACCCACGTGGGTCGGCTGATGAGCCGCCTGCAAGGCGACGTGGGTTCGCTGCAAGAATTCCTCGAGAACACCACCGGGTCTGTGGGCGACTTCGTGATGCTGATCGGCATCGCGGCGATGCTGCTGGTCATGGACCTGCGACTCGGGCTGCTCACGCTCATGGTGCTTCCGGCGCTGATCGCCATCCGCGCGGTCTGGCTGCCGTTCTCGAAGCGGGCGTTCCGTCTCGCGCGGGATGCTTCGTCCAACGCCAATTCGGCGCTGGCCGAGAACATCAACGGCGTGCGGACGGTGCAGGAGACGCGGCGCGAGCAGCTCAACTACGAACTCTATGCCGAGAAGGCGCAGGACAATTTCAACGCTCAGGCCGGGGCCGCCTGGATGGGTCAGATCATGGTGCCGACCGTCGATGCGCTGACCGGCGTGGCCATGGCCTTGGTGATCGTGGTCGGCGGCGATGCGGTGCTGTCGGGGCGGATCGACGTGGGCGTGATGGTGACCTTCGTCCTCTATGTGCAGCGGTTCTTCGATCCGGTGCGGATGCTCAGCATGCAGTACACGATCATGCAGCGAGCCATGGCCGCCGCGCATCGGATCTTCGAGGTCCTGGACGTGCCGGTGACCATCGCCGACAAGCCCGGCGCGCAGATACTTGGCGTGCGGCCGCTGGCCGTCGAGGCGCCGACCGTCGAGTTCCGAAACGTGACCTTCGGCTACGACCCGGCGCGGCCGATCCTGCACGACGTCAGTTTCAAGGTCCGCCCGCGCGAAGTGGTGGCGCTGGTCGGGCCGACGGGATCTGGCAAGACCTCGATCATCGCGCTGACCCACCGGTTCTACGAGGTCGATCAGGGCCAGGTGCTGGTCGGCGGACGCGACGTCCGCGACGTGACGCTCGACAGTCTGGGCCGGACCATCGGCATGGTGCTGCAGGAGCCCTTCCTGTTCACCGGCACCATCGAGGAGAACATCCGCTACAACACGGTCGGCGCGACGCGGGATGACGTGGTCGCCGCCGCACGCGCGGTCTCGGCGCACGACTTCATCATGCGGCTGCGAGAGGGCTACGACACCAAGCTCGGCCAGCGCGGGCGCAACATCTCGGTGGGCCAGCGGCAGCTGGTGTCGTTTGCCCGGGCTCTGGTCGCCGACCCGCAGATCCTGATCCTCGACGAGGCCACGGCCAACATCGACAGCTTCACCGAGCAGGCGATCCAGAAGGCGCTCAAAGTGCTGTTCGAGGGCCGCACGTGCATGGTGATCGCGCATCGGCTCGGCACCATCCGTGACGCCGACCGGATCATCGTGCTGAACCAGGGCCGCATCCTGGAGCAAGGTGGCCACGACGCGCTGATGGCTTCCGGCGGGCTCTACCGGCATCTCTACACCTCGGCTCACGCCAGCTTCGACGATCAGGTGGTGGCGGCGACCGGCGACGCGGAATTCGCGTCCCCAAGCTGACGCGGAAAAGGCTCTTGACTGAGCGCTCAACCAAGGCTTGATTGAGCGATCAACCCAGAAGGCCTCGTCTGTGGACACCCGACCCGACACTCGCCTGCGCATCCTTCTCTCGGCCATGGAGCTGTTTTCGGAGAAGGGCTTCGGCTCGACGTCGATCTCCGACATCTTGAGCCGCTCGCAGGCGAATTCCGGCAGCCTTTATCACTACTTCCCGGGCAAGCAGGACGTGCTGGTCGGCGTGCTGGAGATGTACCGGGACGGCATCCATCAGATGCTGCTGGAGCCAGCCTGGCAGGGGGTCGAAGGTCCCATCGACCGGATCTTCGCTCTGCTCGACCGATATCGCGCGGCGCTGCTTGAAAGCGAATGCGTCTACGGCTGCCCGATCGGCAGCCTGGCGCTGGAGCTGCATGAGCCCGACCCGGTGGTGCGCGAGCTGCTGGCGCAGAACTTCACCGGCTGGACGCGGGCCATCGGCGGTTGCCTGACGGACGGCTCAGACCGGCTGCCGCCGGGGACCGACATCCAGGCGCTGGCCGAGTTCATCCTGACCACCATGGAGGGCGGGGTCATGCAGGCCCGCACCCATCGCGACATCGCCTATTTCGACCGCAGCATCGCCCAGCTTCACCATCACCTGGACCTGCTGGCTGAGGTCGCCGCCTTGAGGGCCGGTGGCGTGCACTGACCATTTCAAACTTCGAGGGGGGACTATCATGCCACAGGTGAACTGGCTGGCCGTCGTCGCGGCGGCGCTATCGAGCTTCCTGCTGGGCGGCATCTGGTATTCGGCGCTGTTCGCCAAGGCCTGGCAGGCTGCGGCCGGCTTGACCGACGCCCAGGCGGCCGGCGGCAACAAGGCGCTGATCTTCGGCGGCTCGTTCGTGCTGTCGCTGCTGGCATCGGCGGTGTTCGCCCTGTTCCTGGGGCCGAACCCGGCGCCGACGCTGGCGGTCGGCGCGGGCTTCGCGGCCGGCCTCTGCTGGGTCACCGCCAGCTTCGGGATGAACTACCTGTTCGAGCGCAAGCCGCTGAAGCTGTTTCTGATCAACGGCGGGTATCACACCCTGCAGTTCACCGTGATCGGCGCGATCCTGGGCTTCTGGCACTAGGCCTTTCTAAAGACCCAGATGTCGCCGACGCCGCCCAGCTCGATCGGGTCTCGGTCGAGGAGGAGGCCGCTGCCGCCGGAGATGCTGGTCGGGTCAGCCATGTACATGGTCTGACGCTCGGGAGAGCGCCGCAGCACCGTGCCCCAGGCGTCGAACTCGACGTACTCGATCACCTGGTCGAGGCGGCCGACTTCCTCCCGATAGCTTCGTTCGCGGACGAATAGCTGCAGGCGGCCGCCGGTCGCCGTCGGCTGGTCGAACACCGGCAGGCTGGGATCGGCGGGACCGGGCAGGCGCATGATCTCTTCGCGCGGCAGGTGGAAGGCGGCCAGGCCGCCGGACTTCAGGTGGCGCGCGGCGGTGGCGAAGGTGTTCTTCCAGGCTGAGCCGCGGGGCACGTGGGCCAGGGTGAAGTAGGGGCAGATCACCAGGTCGACGAGCCGCTTGGCGTCGAACGCGGTCATGTCGCCGCGCCGCAGTTCGACCCGCGCGGCGATGGAGGGTTCGAGGTCGGCGCGCTTGGCGCTGGCCTGCGCCAGCATGGCGGGTGCGATGTCCAGGCCTAGCACCGACAGGCCGCGTTCGGCCAACGCGAAGGCCAGCCGCCCGGTGCCGCAGCCCAGTTCCAGCACCGATCCTCCGGGCGGGACGAGGTCGACGTAGATGTCGAGGTCACCGGCCAGCCGCTCGTCCGCACCGGTCACAGTGTCATAGAAGGCCGCGCTCAGCGCCTTCTCGGCGTAGTACGCTCGCGCCTGCCCCACCGTGCCCCCAGAAGCCCAGGCAAGCTCTTCTGGGGCTTGCCTTACAGAACCTTCATGGCCTGCGACATTGCGCCGGATCAAGGGTAGGGCCAAATATCACGCTATCCAGGCCCGATTGCGGGCCTTTGGGGGAGCCACTCACGTGATCGCCATCAAGAACCGCCTCGCGCGCCTTGCCTTGATCCTGCTTGCGCCGCTCAGCCTTGCGGCCTGCGGCTACAACACCATCCCCACTCAGCAGCTCGCCGCCCAGTCCAAATGGGCAGAGGTGCAGAACCAGTACCAGCGCCGCGCCGACCTGATCCCCAATCTCGTGAACACCGTGAAGGGCTACGCGGCTCAGGAGAAATCCACCCTGGTGGAGGTGACGGAGGCCCGCGCCTCGGCCACCCAGGTCAGGGTCGACGCCTCGACGATCACCAACCCGGCGCAGTTCCAGCAATACCAACAGGCGCAGGACAAGCTGTCGGGTGTGCTCGGCCGGCTGATGCTGATCCAGGAGAAGTACCCGGACCTGAAGTCCAACCAGAACTTCCTGGCCCTGCAGAGCCAGCTTGAGGGCACCGAGAACCGGATCGCGATCTCGCGGCACGACTACAACGACAGCGTCCAGGCCTACAACACGACCCTGGTGACCTTCCCGCAGATCATCTGGGCCAAGACGGCGCACGGCGACGCCAAGCCGATGCAGCTGTTCACGGCCGCCGCGACCGCCCAGTCCGCGCCGACGGTGAGCTTTGACACCACCCCGCCGCCGGCTCCGGCCGGCACGGCCCCCGGTAGCGCGCCGCCGGCCGCGGCTCCGGCGACCCCCGCTCCGGCGACCAAGTGACCAACCCGCACCGCGCCCTCCTCCACCGCGGGGGAGGGCTGCTGGTTGCGGCCCTCGCGGTCTTCGTTCTGGCTGGCTCGGCCTTCGCGGCCGACCTGAAGTTCCCGCCGCTCAACGGCCGGGTGGTCGACGACGCCCATATGCTGTCGCCGGCAACGGTCGAGAAGCTGAACGGCGAGCTCGCCAACCTTGAGACCCAGACCGGCCATCAGCTTGTCGTGGCCACCGTGCCCAACCTGCAGGGCCACGAGATCGAGGACTATGGCTATCAGCTCGGCCGCACCTGGCAGCTGGGCAAGAAGGGCGTCAACGACG
Source organism: Caulobacterales bacterium (assembly GCA_038213205.1). Taxonomy (GTDB): domain Bacteria; phylum Pseudomonadota; class Alphaproteobacteria; order Caulobacterales; family Caulobacteraceae; genus Phenylobacterium. Next base: position 55,383 of record JBBQTP010000003.1, on the reverse strand, counting down.
GCGCCATCCTGCTGGTGGCGCCTACGGAGCGGAAGGTGCGCATCGAGGTCGGCTACGGCCTGGAGCCGGTGCTGACCGACGCGCTGACCAGCGTGATCCTGCAGCAAAAGGTGCTGCCGCAGTTCCGCGCCGGCCACATGGAGCAGGGCGTCGTCGACGGCGCCGAGGCCGTGGTCGCCCAGCTCGGCCTGCCGGACGACCAGGCCAAGGCCAATGTCGCCCAGGCCGCTCAGCAGCCAGCGGTTCACCACAGCAGCGGCGGGCCGCACATCCCGGTGATCTTCATTCTGTTCGTCCTGTTCTGGGTGATCTCCGGCCTGCTGCGCGGCGGCCGTCGGGCCGGCGGGCTGTGGTGGCTGCCGTTCCTGTTCATGGGCGGCGGACGCGGCGGCGGCGGCGGTTGGGGCGGCGGCGGTGGAGGAGGAGGATTCTCCGGCGGCGGCGGCTCGTTCGGCGGCGGCGGCTCCTCGGGTAGCTGGTAGGGCAATGGCTGTGATGAAACACCTGACTCCCGAAGACCTGAGCGCCATCGAGGCGGCGGTGCGCGAGGCCGAGGCCGGCACTACCGGCGAGATCTACTGCGTCGTCGCCCACGACAGTTCGCACTACGGCGAGACCCCGCTGGCCTGGGCCGCGGGCGTGGCTCTGCTGGGTCCGGCGATCCTGCTGCTGTTCGGAGTGCAGGTGACCCTCCCGGACTTGTTCTCGAACTGGTCGGCCTCCGAGGTCGGCGCGGCGATCGAGAACGCAGTCCGCGCCGCCCTGATCGGAGCGATCGTCACGCAAGGGGTGCTGTTCGTCGTGACCGGCCTGATCGTCGAGATTCCGATGGTCAAACACCTGCTGACGCCGCGCAGCCTGAAGCGCCAGCGGGTGAAGAAGCGCGCCGCCGAGCAGTTCGCCGCCAAGAACCTGCACGCCACCCGCGACCGCACCGGGGTGCTGATCTTCGTCTCGCTGGACGAGCGGATGGCCGAACTGATCGCCGACGAGGGCATCGCCGACCACGTGGACGCCGACGTCTGGGAGCGGGCCATGGCCGCCCTGACCGAGGGTCTGAAGCGCGGCGATCCGGCGGCCGGCTTCAAGGCCGCCATCGGACGTTGCAGCGAGGTGCTGGCGGAGAAGTTCCCGGCCCGGGCGGGTGACAATCCGAATGAAGTGCCTGACGCCGTGGTGGTCCTGCCCCGACACTGAAGGAAAACGCGAGCATTCAGGCGATCGGCCGCACAGTTGGGCCCTCAGCTTAACGATGCATCTTCTGATATTGCGACAGTCGCCCTGGCGCCAGACACTGCGGTTGGGTGTGCTGCGACCGCAAGGCGGCGAGGTGAACGTTCGAGTTCGACCCAATGGGTTTCCACGCCCGAGTAGCGTTTCCAACCGTTAGGTAGATCAACTGCATAACGCTCTTTTCTTGCTGTAGCAGCCGCTCCGGCCCTAAGATTCCCCCGTTATCCTGGGAGGGGCGCCATGGCCTTCAAGCTCAACGTCAACGGCAAGGTTATGGAGGCGGACGTCGATCCCGACACCCCGCTGCTCTGGACGCTGCGCGATAGCCTGGGAATCCTCGGCCCGAAGTTCGGCTGCGGGGTCGCCCAATGCGGCGCCTGCACCGTGCATATCGACGGCAAGCCTGTGCGCAGTTGCGTGCGGCCGACAAGCTCGGTGGGCGAGGGAAAGATTTCGACCATCGAGTCGATGCACGAGCATCCGATCGGCAAAAAGCTGCAGGCCGCCTGGGCCGAGCTCGACGTCGCCCAGTGCGGCTACTGCCAGCCCGGCCAGATCATGGCCGCGACCGCGCTGCTGGCCGAGAAACCCAAGCCGACCGACGCCGACATCGACGCGGCGATGACCAACATCTGCCGCTGCGCGACCTACACGCGCATCCGGGCGGCCATCAAGAAGGCCTCTGGCCAGAAGATGGAGGCTTGAACGCCATGACCCTCGCCCTTACAGGCGCCTCGCGGCGCGACCTCTTAAAGGCCTCCGTCATCGGCGGCGGTCTGGTGCTGTCGTTCAGCATCGCCGCCAAGGCTGAAGCCGCCGAGGGCGCCGGCGCGCAAGCGCTGAACGCCTATGTGCGCGTAGCGCCCAACGGCATCGTCACCATCATGGGCAAGAACCCGGAGATCGGCCAAGGCATCAAGACCTCGCTGCCGATGATCATCGCCGAGGAGCTGGACGTCGCCTGGGAGAACGTCCGCATCGAACAGGCCGACTGCGATCCCAAGCTCTACGGCAGCCAGTTCGCCGGCGGCAGCCTGGCGACGCCGATGAATTATGACGACCTGCGCAAGGTCGGCGCCGTCGCCCGGGCCATGCTGGTCAACGCCGCGGCCACCGCCTGGAACTGCCCGTCCGGCGACTGTAAAACCTCCGAGGGCCACGTGATCCACGTCGCGACCGGGCGCAAGGCGAGCTACGGCTCGCTGGCCGGCCAGTGCGCCGGCGTCGCGATGCCGGATCCCAAGACGATCCCGCTGAAGGACCCCAAGGCCTACAAGATCATCGGCAAGTCGACGCCGCAGTACGACACCCAGAAGATCATCACCGGCCAACCGCTGTTCGGCATAGATGTGCGCCTGCCGGGCATGCTCTACGCGACCTTCGAAAAGGCGCCGGTGTTCGGCGCCAAGGTGGTCTCCGCTGACCTCGAGGCCGCGCGCGCTGTGAAGGGCGTCAGGAAGGTCTTTGTGGTCGAGGGCGGTGCGGACCTCTCCGGCCTGCTGCCGGGCGTGGCCGTGGTCGGCGACACCTGGTGGGCGGCGCGCAAGGGCCGCAACCAGCTCAAGATCCAGTGGGCGGAGCATCCGACCTCGAAGCAGTCCTCGGCGAGCTTCGACAAGCAGGCCGCGGCCTTGGCGGCCGGATCGCCGCAGATGAACCTGCGCAAGGACGGCGACGTCGATGCGGCGATGGCCGGCGCGGCGCACAAGGTCGAGGCGGCCTACGCCTATCCGTTCCTCAGCCATGCGCCGCTGGAGCCGCAGAACACCACCGCGGTGTTCAAGGACGGCAAGCTGGAGATCTGGGCCCCGAGCCAGAACCCGCAGCCGGGCCGCGCCTTGGTCGCCAAGACGCTCGGCATCAGCGCCGACAACATCACCGTCCACATGACCCGCTGCGGCGGCGGCTTCGGCCGCCGGCTCTCCAACGACTACATGGTCGAGGCCGCCTGGATCGCGCGCGAGACCGGAGCGCCGGTCAAGCTGCTGTGGACCCGCGAAGACGACATGCGCCACGATTTCTACCGGCCGGCCGGCTACCACTACTTCAAGGGCGGGGTGGACAAGGACGGCAAGGTCGTCGCCTGGCAGGATCACTTCGTGACCTTCGGCGAGGGGGCCACTCTTGCCTCCAGCGCCGGCATGGGCGCCAACGAATTTCCCAGCCGTTTCGTTGGGAACTGCAAGGTCGACCAATCGACCATCTCGCTGGGCGTGCCAACCGGGCCGATGCGGGCGCCGGGCTCCAATGCCCTGGCGTTCGTGAACCAGAGCTTCATCGACGAACTGGCGGTGGCGGCGGGCGCCGATCCGCTGGCCTTCCGCATGAAGCTGTTGGGCGATGCGCCGCTCGTGGGGACCGGACCGTCGGCCTACAACGCCGGGCGGATGAAGGGCGTGCTGGCCGCCGTCGAGAAGATGTCCAACTGGAAGGACCGCGGCAAGCTGCCCAAGGGCACGGGCATGGGGGTCGCCTTCCACTACAGTCACGCCGGCTACTTCGCCGAGGTGGTGAAGGCCTCGGTGGCGGCGGACGGCAAGATCAAGATCCACAAGGTCTGGGTGGCGGCCGACGTGGGCCGGCAGATCGTCAACCCGTCCGGCGCCATGAACCAGGTGCAGGGCGCGGCGCTGGAGGGCATCAGCCACGCCCTCTACCAGAAGATCACCATCGTCGATGGCGCGGCCAAGGAAAGCAACTTCAACACCTATCCGCTGCTGCGGATGGCGATGGCGCCGCCGATCGAGGTGAAGTTCGTGATCACCGACTACCCGCCGACCGGCCTGGGCGAACCCGCCCTGCCGCCGGTGATCCCGGCGCTGACCAACGCGATCTTCGCGGCGACCGGCAAGCGCATCCGCACCCTGCCGATCGACACGAGCCAGCTGAAGACCTGAGCCTCAACAAATCCGTCATCCCGGGCGGCCGGGATGACGGTGATGGATTGGCCGGATAAGGTTTCCCCGAGGCGGCGACAGACCGCCTGTTCGAATTGGGGACGGCGTTGGTCAACAAGCTTCTGATCGCAAACCGGGGCGAGATCGCCGTGCGGATCGCCCGGACGGCCGCCGAGATGGGCTGCGCCACGGTGGCGGTGTTCTCCGAGGACGACGCGGCCTCGCTGCACACCCGCAAGGCCGACGAGGCGGTGGGCCTGAAGGGCTCGGGCCCGGCGGCTTATCTCGACATAGCCCAGGTGGTGGCCGCGGCCAAGGCGGCCGGCTGTGATGCCGTGCATCCGGGCTACGGGTTCCTCTCGGAGAACGCGGCGTTCGCGCTGGCCTGTGCGGCGGCGGGGTTGACCTTCGTCGGCCCGACGCCGGAGACCTTGGAGCTGTTCGGCGACAAGGGCCGGGCCCGCGCGCTCGCCCAGCAGTGCGGCGTGCCAGTGCTGCCAGGGACCGATGGGCCCACCAGCTTGAAGGACGCCAAGGCGTTCTTCGCGGGCTTAGGCCCGGGCGGGGCAGTGATGGTCAAGGCGGTGGCCGGCGGTGGCGGGCGCGGCATGCGGCCGGTAATGCAGCCCGCAGATCTGGCCGCAGCATATGAGCGGTGCGCGTCGGAGGCCAAGGCGGCATTCGGCAATGGCCACCTCTATCTGGAGCAGTTCCTCGCCCGGGCGCGGCACATCGAGGTGCAGATCGTCGGCGATGGGGCGTCGGTGTCGCACCTCTGGGACCGCGAGTGCAGCCTGCAACGGCAACGCCAGAAGGTGGTGGAGATTGCACCGGCCGACATGCTGCCGATGGCGTTGCGGGAGCGGCTGTTCGCGGCGGGCGTGGCGCTGGGCGAGGCCGCCGGCTATCGCAGCCTGGGGACCATGGAGTTCCTCGTCGATGGCGACCAGTTCGTCTTCATCGAGGGCAATGCGCGCCTGCAGGTCGAGCACACGGTCACCGAGGAGGTCACCGGCCTCGATCTCGTGCGGCTGCAGCTGCAGATCGCGGCGGGCCGCTCGCTGGCCGACCTGCGGCTGACGCAGGGCGACGTGCCGTCCCCCCGCGGTCATGCGGTACAGACCCGCGTCAATCTGGAGACCATGGCGGCGGATGGTTCGGCCAAGCCGGCGGGCGGCATGCTGAGCGTGTTTGAGCCGCCGTCGGGACCGGGCGTGCGCGTCGATGGCTTCGGCTATGCCGGCTACCGCACCAGCGCGCGGTTCGACAGCCTGCTCGCCAAGCTGATCGTCCACGCCGGCGCCGGTGGTCTCTCCCACGCCATCGCCAAGGCCTATCGGGCGCTCAGCGAATTTCGCATCGAGGGGTCGGCCAACAACATCGCCTTCCTGCAGAACCTGCTGGCGCTCCCTGCCGTCTCCGCGGGTGAGGTCCATACACGTTTCATCGAAGAGCACATGGGCGAGCTGGCCGGCGTGCCGGAAGCCCATCCGAAGCTCTATTTCGACGCCGCCGCGCGGGGCGGCGCGGCGCCGACCGCGACCCAGCGCGTGGGCTATCAGGTCGATGCCACGGACCCCCTGGCGATCCTGGCGCTCGGCAAACAGGAAATCGATCAGCCTACGGAGGAAGAAGAACCGGACGGGCCCGAAGGGACCAAGCCGCTGCGCGCGCCACTGCAAGGCACGGTGATCAACATCTCGGTGACCGCGGGGGATGAAGTCCGCGCGGGCCAGGCGCTGATGATCATGGAAGCCATGAAGATGGAGCATGTGATCGCCGCCGAGGCCTCTGGGATCGTGCGCCAGGTGACCGTCGAGCTCGGCGACACGGTGTTCGAGGGGCACCCGCTCGCCTTCCTGGAAGAGGCCGAAATCGCGGGCGGGAGCGGTGCCGCCGAAGAGGTGGTCGACCTCGACGACATCCGCCCGGACTTGTCCGAGGTGCTGGATCGCCACGCCAAGACCTTCGATGCGGCGCGGCCCGACGCGGTGGCGCGGCGGCGCAAGACTGGCCAGCGCACGGCGCGGGAGAACGTCGACGACCTGCTCGATCCCGGCAGCTTCGTGGAGTACGGGCCGCTGGTGGTGGCGGCGCGCAGGCGGCGCAACACGCTGCAGGAGCTGATCGACACCACGCCCGCCGACGGCATGATCATGGGCATGGGCAGCGTGAACGGCGACCGGTTCGCCGAGGACCGCGCGCGCTGCGCGGTGCTCTCCTACGATTACACCGTGCTGGCCGGGACCCAGGGGGGCAACAACCACTGGAAACTCGACCGGATGAGCGAGCTTATCCACCGCTGGAAACTGCCGACGGTGTTCTTCACGGAGGGCGGCGGCGGGCGGCCAGGCGACACCGAGGGCGGCGGTTTCACGCGCGGCTTCGAGTTCTGGGGCAAGCTGTCGGGGACCGTGCCGCTGGTCGGCGTCAATTCCGGCCGCTGCTTCGCGGGCAACGCCGCGATCCTCGGCTGCTGCGACGTGATCATCGCCACCACGAATTCGGCGCTCGGGATGGGCGGCCCCGCCATGGTCGAGGGCGGCGGCCTGGGCGTCTTCCGGCCCGAGGAGATCGGTCCGGTCAAGGTGATGCAGGCCAACGGCACCATCGACGTACTGGTGGAAGACGAGGCCGAAGCCGTCGTCGCGGCGAAGAAATATCTCTCCTACTTCCAGGGCCCGGTGACCGAGTGGAAATGCACGGACCAGCGCCTGCTGCGCCGCGCGATCCCGGAGAATCGCCTGCGGGTCTACGACATGCGCAAGGTGATCGAGCTGATCGCCGACGAAGGCTCAGTGCTGGTGCTTAGGCCGAAGTTCGGCCTGGCTATGATCACCGCCTTCATCCGTGTCGAGGGCCGCCCCATGGGCGTGTTCGCCAACAACCCGATGCATATCGGCGGCGCGATCGATAGCGACGCCTCCGACAAGGCCGCGCGGTTCATGCAGCTTTGCGAAGCCTTCGACATCCCGCTGCTGTCGCTGTCGGATACGCCCGGCAACATGGTCGGGCCGGAGGCCGAGAAGACCGGCCTGATCCGCCACTGCTCGCGGCTGTTCGTGATCGGCGCGAACCTCACCGTGCCGATCTTCTCTGTGATCATCCGCAAGAGCTACGGCCTGGGCGCCATCGCCATGACCGGCGGCAGCTACCAGGCGGCGATGTTCTGCGTCGCCTGGCCGACCGGCGAGTTCGGCGGCATGGGGCTGGAGGGTTCGGTGAAGCTTGGCTACCGCAATGAGCTCGCGGCCATCGAGGACGTGGCCCGCAAGGCCAAGTTCGACGAGATGGTCGCAGGCGCCTATGCGGCCGGCAAGGCCATGGCCCGCGGTTCCCACCCCTCGCTCGACGACGTCATCGACCCCGCTGACACGCGGCGCTGGGTCGTCGGCGGCCTAAAGGCGCTGCCCCCGGTTCCCTTGCGCACGGAGAAGAAGCTGCGCTGGGTGGACAGCTGGTGAGCGGGAGCGGCGGGACCTGGGTCAGGCCCCGCCGTTAGCCGCTAAAACGTCAGGCGCAGCCCAACATCGAAGTTATGGCCCGCGATATCCCGGGTGATCTGTTCGCCCCGAATGTCGCGCCCCTTCACCGTCCCGGCGTCGAACCAGCGGTATTGGGCTGTCAACGCAACCCGTTGGCTCACAGGCAGGCTGAAGCCCGCCATGAGCTGGTAGGCGAAGTCGGTCTTCCTGACGTCGATCAGCTGCGAGGGCGGCGCCTGGGGCGCGCGGGCCGGCGCCGCAAAGGTCGTCACGTGGACTGTCGCCTCGCCGAGGCCGCCTCCCACGTAGGCTCTGACCGGCAGTCCGCCTTGCGGGAAATCGTAGTACGCGTTGGCCATGTACCGCGTGGCGTCGTTTTTCCCGTCCTGCGGCACGGTGATCGAGATCGGCGCGGTCGCGGTGTATGAGCTCGACTTGTTATGGGTGCGGCCGATCTCGGCTTCGATGCGCCACGGGCCCAGGCTACGCCCGACAGCGACCTGGGCGCCCAGGCCGAAATCGACGTCGTTGGTGACCTGCAGCGTCGCGCCCGGCGCCGGTGCATTGGCGATGGTCTGGTGCGGTTTGTTCAGGTCCGATCCGGTCAGCGCGCCGCTCAGGTACCAGCCCTCAGCTCCCGCGGCATGGGCGGGGCCGGCGATGAGCGCCGCGGCTGCGGCCGCGACGCCGGCCGCCGTGTAGATTCTGCGCATGATCTGTATCTCCAAGTCTCTCCTGCGACTGACAGCCGTCGCCAGGAAAGGTTCAGGTTTTCCGACGGGACCGGACACAACCGCGATCTGATCTATCGCTTATCGAAGCCTGATCATCGGTCCGCGGGCGGGAGCTGAAGCGTCAGCGGCCGACCAGCTTGAGGTTGTCGGGGCCATGGCCTCGCGCCGACCAGAACTGCGACAGGCCCAGCTGGCGAAGGACGTCCTGCAGGCCCGCATCGCGCCAGACCGTGCGCACCATCGACTGATAAAGCACCCAGGTGGGGGCCTGCTGCCGGCCCACCTCGGAGAGGTAGATGCGCCGGATTAGCGCCACGCAGGCCGCCGTCTGGCCGAGCATGCCGAGCGCAAAGACGAAGATCGGCCATGCTACAGGCAGGGCGCCTCCGTGCGCCGCAGCTGTAAACCGCGCCAAGGCGGGCGAGGCGGGGTCCCGCCGGCAGTCGATCAGGGCCTGGAAGTCGGCGACGTCCGACTCCGCGCCGGGAGGCGCGCGCCGCAGCAGGTCACCAGCCTCGTCGAGCCGCATCGTCCAGATCGCGCGCCGTGTGGAGAACCGCCACAGGCTGCGATATCCCGGCCAGCGCATCGCGGACCGTCGAAGCTCGGCGTCCAGCTCCGCGTCGTGGCCCGCCGCCTCCAGGATGCGAAGCAGCAGGAAGGTCGCCAGCGGGTTGAGCGGGTCGAGCGCCTGGGCGCGGCGCAGGTGGCGGATCGACACGTCGTTCCAGCCGACATCAGCATAGAAGTTGCCCGCGCCGTACAGCGCCACGACGTTCGAGGGCTCGAACCTGATGGCCTTCTCGTAGAGATTCTCGATCCTGGCCCAGGCGTTGGCGCGGTCCGTCGCCGTGGCGAGCGCCGCGTAGGCCTGGGCGTTGCGAGGATTGAGTTCGAGCGCTTTCTGCGCGGCCGAGCGTGCCGCTGGCCGAGCGATCGGGGTGTAGGGCGCCGTATCGATCGTGCCCTGCACCGCCACATAGGCCGTGCTCAGCATGGACCAGCCCCGCGAGAACCCCGGCGCGCGGTCCACGGCCTCCGTCAGCTTGGCGATCGCGCCGGGGGCGTCCGGCGTCCGCCGATTCAGAAGGTCCCGGCCTTCGACGAACAGCCGGTAGGCCGCGGGATCGATCCGCGCCTCGGCGATCCGGCCGTCGGTGACCGCCAGTTCGAGGACGCCAGCGGCGTCGCGGGCGATGCGGCTCTGGGTCTCGAACAGGTCGTGCAGCGGCGCATCGTACTGCTGCGACCAAATCGTCGACTGCTTGCGGGCGTCGATCAGGTGCACGTTCACCCGCACACGATCACCCTCGCGCTGCACCGAGCCGTCGAGGACGTGGGTGGCGGCCAGTTCCTTCTCCGCCGCCGGCTTGCGCGCGCCACGCAGCTCGAACGTCGAGGAGCGCGCCACAACGTCCAGCCCGGGAACCGTTAGCAGCGACGAAATGAGGTCCTCAGACAAGCCGTCGGCGAGGACCCGCAGTTCCGGATCGGCAGTATCGAAGGGCAAGACCGCGATGCGCAGTCGTCGTGGCGCGCGATTGGCGACAAGCACCACGCCGGCCGCCGCCGCGCCGACACCGACAGCGCCGCCGGCGATCAGCAATCCACGCCGGGAGGCCCGGATGCGATCGGCGCTCAGGGCCAGCGGGGGCTCCGGCTCGGTGTCGCCGCCCGGGCGCACCGCGTAGCCGACACTGGACACGGTCTCTAGCGTGAAGGCCGCGCCCTCGCCGATTTCCGAGACCTTGCGAAGCTGCGAGATCACCCGGTAGAGCGCGCTTTCGCTGACGACGCGTCCGCCCCAGCACCTTTCGATGAGCTCGTCGCGCGAGACGATCCTGCCCCCGGCCTGGGCCAGAGCCACCAGGACCTGCATTACGCGCGGCTGCAGGACAAGCCGCTGCTCCTGGAACGCCACCTCGCGGGTCGACGGCCGCACCCGCAAGCCGCCAATTTGGAAGTCAACTTCGGAGGCCAGCCTGATGAGTGAGCTGCTTTCGGACGCCGCTGAATTGGTCATCCGCTCCTGCCAAAAACCCAAGCCCCAAGATTCTCTGACTAGCACATTCGCTGCCGAGGTCACCGAGCGAACGCCGTAAGCGCCTCGCCCTGCCGGCGGCGGCTACCAGGCTGGGTGGACAACTGGTGAGGACGCCGCCCCCTCACATCTGACTAATGCGGGACGTAGGTCCTGAGCACGTCCTCGATGATCCGTTCGAGTTGGCCGAGCGTGTTGCAGCTCTTGGCCACGTGGGTGAAGCGTTCGTAGCGGTGCATGACGCTGTCGCCCTGGCCCCAGTAGCTTTCCGGCTCGGGGTTCAGCCAGATCACCGCGCGGGCGCGTTGCTGGATCAGGTGCATGAGGTCCAGTCGCGGATCGGCGAAGTTGGAACGACCGTCGCCTAGGAAGATTACCGTGGTGTGGCGGTCGACGCGGTCCAGGTGGTTCTCGGCGAAGTCCTGCAGGGCGCGGCCGTAGTCGGTCTGCTGGAAGCCGATGGTCTGCAGCACCTTCAGGATCGCGCCCTCGACGCCGTTGTCGTCGAGGATGGCGTTGACCGGGATCAGCCGGCCGGAGAAGGCGAAAGCATCGAGCCGGTCGACCACCTCGTTCAGCGAATAGAGGAAGGTCAGCAGGAACTGGGCGGCGGCGGCTACTGACTTGGAGACGTCGCAGATCGCCACGATGGAGGGCTTGTCGACCTTCTTGATCTTCCACTCGATCTCGAACGGCACGCCGCCGTGGGCCATGGATTTGCGCAGCGTCTTGCGCACGTCCAGGTGGCCGCGGTTGGCGGTGTGGCGACGGCGCGAGTAGCGGTCTGCCAGGCGTTTCGCCATGCGCTTCACGAGCGCCTGCATCATCACTAGGTCGACCGGGTCGATGCCGCCGTCGGCGTTCAGCGCCTTTTTGGCCAGCATCTCCTCGCGCAGCGCCTTGCCGGAGCCGGCGGCGTAAAGCTCGTGCTGGCGTTCGACATAGGCTTGGGCCTGGCCCATCAGGGCGCGGCGGCCGCGCTCCAGCCGGTCAGCCAGGCCGTCGCCCTCGGGCATCTTACGCGCGCTGGCGATGATCCGCTCGATTTCGGCCAGACCCATCTCGTCGAGCAGGCGTCGCGTCATCCGGCTGCGCTGGGTGGAGAGCCGGATCTCGGCGACCCCGGCGCGTTCGGCGGCCGCCTCCATGGCCTGGGCGACGGCCGTCGCGTCGCCGCGCAGCAGCATCTGGGCCAGCGGAGATTCCGCGACGCCGGCCGCCTCGCCGGGGTTCTGGTCGTGCTCGCCTTCCGGCGGCTGTTCGAGCTCGAAGGCCTGGCGGCTGAAGAAGGTTTCGAAGGTGGAGTCGAAGCGCCCCACCTCATCGCGGCTCTTGGCCAGAACCGCGCACAGCGCATCCTTGAACAGCTCGCGGTCGGCATAGCCGACGCTCTCCACGGCTCGGGCCGCGTCGATCGCCTCGGCCGGCGAGACCCGCACGTCGGCGGCCCGCAGGGCTCTCAGAAACTCTTCGAGGGTGTGCTGCATTTAAAAACCGTTCATCCCCGCGGAAGCGGGGACCCAGGCTTTTTTCGTTGCTGTGCGATCAAGACCCATGGGCGGAGCGATTGAACCTCGGAAACACAAAACACCTCGGTCCCCGCTTTCGCGAGGATGAGCGGAAGAAAAACTAGCGCCGGGCGAGCAGCTCGACGATCTGCGGCTCGACGGCGGTGATGTCCTGCTCGAACTTCAGGATGACGTTGAGCGTATCGCGCACCATGGCTGGGTCGAGGTCCTTGGCGTGCAGCAGGATCAGCGCGCGGGCCCAGTCCACCGTCTCGGAGATTGAGGGCGGCTTGCGAAGATCCAGCGTGCGCAGCGATTGGACGAAGGCCACCAGCTTGGCGGTCAGCGCCGCTTCGATACCGGGGACGCGGGTTGCGACAATCCGCTCCTCCAGCGCCGACTCCGGCAGCGGGATGTGCAGGTGCAGGCAGCGGCGCTTCAGCGCATCGCCCAGGTCGCGGACGTTGTTGGAGGTCAGGAACACCAGCGGCGGGGTCTTGGCGATCACCACGCCCAGTTCCGGCACCGAAACCTGGTAGGCGGAGAGCACCTCCAGCAGGAAGGCCTCGAACGCCTCGTCCGACTTGTCGATTTCGTCGATCAGCAGGACGCAGCCGTCGTCCTGCTTCAGGGCCTTCATCAGCGGGCGCGGCTCCAGGAACGGCTCGGAGAAGAACAGGTCGCCCATGCCGTGCAGGCGCTCCATGGCGGCGTCCATGTCAGGCGCGTCGGCGAGCGCTGCGCCCATCCGGTCCTTGAGGATCTGGGTGTAGAGCAGCTGCTTGCCGTACTTCCACTCGTAGAGCGCCTTGGACTCGTCCAGGCCTTCGTAACACTGCATACGAATCAAAGGCTTATCCATCAGCCGCGCAGTCGAAAGCGCGAGCTCCGTCTTGCCGACACCGGCCGAGCCTTCGACGAGGATCGGCTTTTGCAGATTCACGGCCATGTAGAGCGCCGTCGCGATGCGCCGCGAGGCAATGTAGCCGACGCTGCCCAGGCCTTCGATCAGGCCATCTACAGAGGCGAAGGGATCGGCGCCGGCGCTTGTCGGGACCGTCTGGGAAATCGTCAAAGTCTCAAGCTTTCAAAATGGGCGTGCGGTAACCCGCGCAGTCGCTCTGCAATGGCCCGATTGTGCCAAGCGGCCGGGGCAAGGGCAAACGGGAACCCGGAAAGGCGAGGAAATCCGGCCTTTCCCTTGGTTTACGCGACCTTCACCCGGCCCCCGCTAGGGTCGGACCGATGCGCGTGCTTGCCCTGACCGTGGCCCTGCTCTGCCTCGCCGCGCCCGCGTGGGCGGGCGAGCTGGCGCTTACCCCGACCGCGCCAGCGGGAAAACCTGTGCCGAATGCTTCCATGCCCGGCGTCGGCGCCCTGCCCCTGGCCATGACCGCCGATCTGCGTGCGCCGCCGCTGCAGCGGGGCAGCTACTGATGCGCCGGCCGCTGGACAATCTGCAGATGTTCAGCCGGCTGCGCACGCGCCTGACGGTGCTCTATGTGGCGCTGTTCGGGATGACCCTGCTGCTGGTCTCCACCGCCGTCTTCACCGCCATCAATGGCGCGGCCCAGCATCAGGTGCGCGGCGAACTGACCGCCGCCGGCACGGTGTTCGACCGGGTCTGGCAGCTGCGCTCCGACCGGCTGCGCGAAGGCTCCTCGCTGCTGTCGCGTGACTTCGGCTTCCGCGAAGCCGTGGCCACCGGGGACGCGGCCACCATCGTCTCGGCGATGGAGAACCTGAAGCAGCGCTTTTCCATCGACCGCGCTTTCATCGTCACCAACGACGGCCGGATGATCGGCGACGACACCAAGGCCCTGGCCGAGGACGCGCCGCGGCTGACGGCCGCGTTCGACGCCGCCACCGATCCTTCCGGCGTGGTGATGCTGGGCGGCCACCCGTATCAGGTGATCGCCGCCCCGGTGCTGTCGCCCGACCAGATCGGCTGGTTGGTGTTCGCCGTGCGCCTCGACCGCAACGAAATGACCGCACTGGAGAAGCTGTCGGCCATTCCGCTCAGCGCCACCGTGCTCAGCCACGAGGCGAAGGGCTGGCGGCTCACCGACCAGCCGCAGGCCAATGACCAGGAAGCGCTCAGCCGGTTCATCGACGCCGAACTGAAGAAGCACATGACGACCGCGCAGTCGTTGCAGCAGCGCGACGGCGCGGCGCTGGCGCTGGTGAAGCCGCTGCCGGCCCTGACCCGCGATGCGCCGGCGGTGCTGGTGCTGCGCTATCCGCTGGCCCTGGCGCTGGCCCCCTATCGGCTGATGCTGATCATCGTAGCGCTCGCCGGGATCGCCGGACTGGTGGTGGTGGGCTGGGGATCCTGGGCGCTGGCCTTGGGTATCACCCGGCCGATCTCCGCCCTGGACGAGGCCGCTCACCGCCTGCAGCGCGGCGAGGAAGCTCAGGTGGAGGTCGAGACCGGGGACGAGATCGGCCGCCTGGCCAACAGCTTCAACACCATGGCCACCGAGATCCGCGACCGTGAGCGCCGGATCACCCACCTGGCGCTGCACGACGGGGAGACCGGCCTGCCCAACCGCCTGGCCCTGGAGCGCGTCGTCGAGGCGCTCTCCGACCTGCCGCCTGGACAGGTCTATGTCGCCGCCCTTGGCATCCATCGCTTCGACCACCTGCGCGGCGCCATCGGCTATGCCCTAGCCGCCCAGGTCGTGCGGATGATCGGCAACCGGCTTGGCGGTTTGGCGCCGGCCTCGGGCGTCGCGCGGATCGCCTCCGACGTGCTGGGTTTCGTCCTGATCGCCAGCGGATCGGAAGCCGCGGCGGACGACGCCGCGCGGCTGATGGCCGAACTCGAACATCCGTTGCAGGTGGGCGGTGACGCGATCGACGTGACTCTCAACCTTGGCCTGGCGCCGATCATCCGCGGTGAGGGGCCGGGCGCGGCCATCGAGCAGGGCAATATCGCGCTCGACCAGGCGCGCAGTTCCAAACGCAAGGTCGCCTTCTTCGACGCCGCCGCCTACGGCGACCCGGCGTCCAACCTCTCGCTGATGAGCGGTATGCTGGGGGCGCTGGAGGACGGCGCGCTTGAGCTGTTCTACCAGCCGAAATTCGACATGCGGCAACGCCGGGTCACCGGTGTGGAGGCCCTGGCGCGCTGGCGCCACCCGCACCGCGGCATGCTGCCGCCCGACCTGTTCATCCCGATGGCGGAGGAGACCGGTCACATCCGCACCCTGACCGAATGGGTGTTGAAACGCGCCATCGGCGACCAGCGGATCCTGGCCGAGGCCGGCCACGAGTTGGACATGTCGATCAACATCTCTGGCCGGACCCTGGGCGAGCCCGACTTCGCCGACTTCGCGCTGGGCGAGGCGGCCAACGCTGCTGGCAAACTGATGTTCGAAATCACCGAGACGGCGGTCATCGAGAACCCCGACGCGGCGCTGGCCATGCTCGACAAGTTCGCCGAGGCCGGCATCGCCATCTCGATCGACGAATTCGGCACCGGGCTGTCGTCGCTGGCCTACCTGAAACGGATCCGCGGCCAGGAGCTGAAGATCGACAAGTCGATCGTCCAGGGGGTCACCGAGAGCCAGCGCGACGCCCTGATCGTCCGCTCGACCATCGACCTGGCGCACAGCCTGGGCCTCAAGGTCACCGCCGAGGGTGTCGAGACCAACGACTGCTATGCGCTGCTCGGCGCGATGGGCTGCGACCAAGCCCAGGGCTATCTGATCGCCAAGCCTTTGCCACTAAAGGAACTTTTGACGTTTATCGGCGACGATCAAATGAAAGAACGCAGTTACGGCTGAGTCGGGAGGCCGACATTTACGTGGCCTGTTCTACCTCGACGGCAGCTTTCGCCATGGCCTAGGCCGGGTGCTTGTGCCGGGTGGCCGGCGGGCGCAGCTCAAGGGTCAGCGGCAGGTCGATATTGCCGGCGACGTTCAGCGGCCGTTCGACCGGCGCACGGGCCTTCATGTCAGGGTGCCACAGGGAGATATGTCCGGCGCCTCCAGGCACCCCGCGGATGACCGCTTCGCCCGCCGCGTTGGTTTTCGCCGAATAGGGGCTGTCGGTGACGTAGATGAAGCCGATCATGCTGTCGTGGATGTTGCACCCCAGGGGCACGATGCCGGCCTTTTCGAAGGTGACCGTGCGCTCTTCCTGCTGGCCGTAGAGCTTGAGCTCGAACTTCTTGGTCGGCGAGAACGAGTAGACGTGATGGCGCACCTTGTCCTTGTTGGGAAAGCCCACGGTCGAGCCTACCGGCACGATCAGCACATACGGATTGAAGGCGATGTTCTGCTGGGTCATCGTGATGGGCCAGCTGAACCTGTAGGGCTGACCGGGCACGCCGCCGGCCGGATGCACAACCACCACGGCGTCGGGCAGAAGCGCGCCGTCGTCGCCCCGCACCGTGACCGTGAGATCCGCCGCGATCCCGTGGGTGGCGCTGATCGCCAGGGCCGCCAAGGCGAGAAGAATATTGCGCATAGGTCTCAAGTAGAGTGATCGCTTGAACGAGATGTAAACGGATGGGCTGGCAAATCCTCCGCGCACTTGGCGTGGGATGGAGAAACTATACCCATGAGAGCATTCGTTGCACTGTACGGAGCGGTTGCATTGCTGGCCACGGCCGGATCGACCCAAGCTGATGAACTTCGCCCGAGCGGCAAACTGCTGCTGACCGGTGGCGTCAGCAACGTGGAGGGCGCGGGCGGCGGCGGTATCGCCTCTTGGGCCACGATCACCGGCTACGAGACCCGCGACGGGATCGGCGGCAACGCGCACGCCACCTACATCAACCTGCCCGACTATCAGTTCACGGCCTATGGCGTGGCGGCGGGGTTCTATGACCGTTTCGAGGTGAGCTACACGCGCCAGGCCTTCGACACCCAGGGCACGGGCGCGAAGCTCGGCCTCGGCTCGGGCTTCACCTTCCACCAGGACGTGGTCGGCGTGAAGTTGCGGGTGCTGGGTGACGCGATCTACGACCAGGACAGCTGGCTGCCGCAAGTCTCGCTGGGCGCGCAGTACAAGAAGGCCGACCGCGGCGCGGTGATCGGTCTCTTGGGCGGCAAGCACGATAGCGGTGTCGATTGGTACGCTGCGGCCACCAAGCTGCTGCTCAACGAGAGCCTGGTGCTGAACGGCACGGTGCGCGCCACCAAGGCCAACCAGACCGGCCTGCTGGGCTTCGGCGGCCCGAAGAACGACGGCTATCAGGCGCAGTTCGAGGGGTCCGCGGCGCTACTGCTCTCCAAGCGGTTTGCGATCGGGGCGGAGTACCGCACCAAGCCGGACAATCTTGGCCTGAAGGAAAACGACTGGGCCGACCTGTTCGCCGCCTACGCCATCAACAAGAACCTGTCGATCACTGCGGCCTATGTGGACCTCGGCGAGATCGCCACTTTCAAAAATCAGCGTGGGCTCTACCTGTCGCTGCAAGCGGGATTCTAGGATGATCCAAGCCCTGATCTTCGCCGCCGCCCTGGCCGGCGCCCCTGCCTTCCACGTCGAACATCCGTCTACGTCCCATCCGGGCGAGGAAGAAGTGACGGCCTACACTCATGCTGCCGCCAACGCCGGTGCGCCGGAGTTCGAGGGGGCCGCCATGTGGAAGGCGTTCCACGAGAAGGCCGGCATCGATCGGGTGGTGGACGAGACCGTCGACCTCAGCCTGGCCGACCCGCGCATCTCGGACATCTTCAAGAGCCACGACATGGTGCGCCTGCGCCGTACCCTGAAGGAGCAATTCTGCTACCTGCTGGGCGGCGGCTGCGACTACTCCGGACGCGACATGAAAGCCGTGCACAAGGACATGGGCTTGCAGAACACCGACTTCAACGCGCTGGTCGAACACCTGCAGGTGGCCATGGACCACGAGAAGATCGGCTTCCGCGACCAGAACCGGTTCCTGGCCAAACTGGCCCCGATGCAGCGCACGACCGTCGAGCGCTAAGCCTAAATCCGTTCATCCCGGCGAAAGCCGGGATGAGCGGGTTGAGCTGCACCCTCAGACGTCGAACTTCACGCCCTGGGCCAACGGCAGCGTCGCGCCGTAGTTCACGGTGTTGGTCGCGCGGCGCATGTAAGCTTTCCAGCTGTCGGAGCCGGCCTCGCGGCCGCCGCCGGTCTCCTTCTCGCCGCCGAACGCGCCGCCGATCTCCGCGCCTGACGGGCCGATATTGACGTTGGCGATCCCGCAGTCGCTTCCGCGCGCCGAGGTGAACAGCTCAGCCTCGCGCAGGTCGTTGGTGAAGATCGATGACGACAGGCCCTGGGGCACATCGTTCTGCAGCCGGATGGCTTCGCTCAGATCCGAATAGCGCATGACGTAGAGGATCGGAGCGAAGGTCTCGCGGCGGACGACCTCGGCCTGTGAGGCGATCTCCACAAGCGCGGGGCGGACGTAGACGGCCTCGGCGCAACCCGCGATCTCCACACGGTCACCGCCGGTGACCTGGCCGCCGGCCGCCTTGGCGTCGACGAGCGCGCGCTGCTGACCCTCGAAGGCCGCGGCGTCGATCAGCGGGCCGACCAGGGCGCCGGCTTGCCGCGGATCGCCGACCGGCACCGATCCGTAGGCGGCCTTCAGGCGCGGCACGAGAGTATCGTAGAGGCTGTCGTGCACGAACAGGCGACGCAGGGTCGTGCAGCGCTGCCCGGCGGTGCCCATGGCGACGAAGGCCACGCCGCGCAGGGTCAGGTCGAGGTCGGCGCTGGGCGCGACGATGGCGGCGTTGTTGCCGCCGAGCTCCAACAGGGCGCGGGCGAAGCGGGCGCCTAGGCGGGGGGCGACGGCGCGGCCCATGGCCGTCGAGCCGGTGGCCGAGAGCAGCGCGACCTGTGGGTGATCGACCAGGACCTCGCCGACCTCGCGGCCGCCGAGGATGACCGACGACAGGCCGGCCGGCGCCTCGCCGAACTTCGCGGCGGCGCGTTCGAACAGCGCCTGGACGGCCAGCGCGGTCAGGGGGGTTTTCTCGGACGGCTTCCAGACCACGGTGTCGCCGCAGACCAAGGCCAGGGCCGCGTTCCACGACCACACGGCCACAGGGAAGTTGAAGGCCGAGATCACGCCGACCACGCCCAGCGGGTGCCAGGTCTCCATCATCCGGTGCTCGGGCCGCTCGGTGGCGATGGCCAAGCCAAACAGCTGGCGCGACAGGCCGGTGGCGTAGTCGCAGATGTCGATCATCTCCTGCACTTCGCCGGCGGCTTCGGCGACAATCTTGCCGGCTTCCAGGGTGACCAAGGCGGCGAGGTCGGCCTTGGCGGCGCGCAGTTCCTCGCCGAGCAACCGGACTAGTTCGCCGCGGCGCGGCGCCGGCGTGTTGCGCCAGGCCAGATGGGCCTCGTGCGCGGCGACGATTGTCTGGGCGGTGGCGGCCGGGACGGTGTCGTGAACCTGGGCGATCACCTCGCCGGTGACGGGAGAGCGGACGGCGCGGCCGCCGCCGGTCCACAAGGCTTCCGGCACGCCGAGCTTGGCGAGCACCTGGGAGGTCTCGGCCTGTGCCGAGCTGATCTTCGTTTGAGCGGTCATGTTTTCTGGCTCGGGTCTCTTACTCGGCGGCGGCGCGCAGTTGATCCGGATCGGCAGCGTAGAAGGCGCCGAAGCGGTTGCCCAGGAATTGCGCCAGGGGAATGTCCTCCTGGCGGATGAAGCCCGATTGCGGGAGGGCGCCGTCGGCCAGCAGGTCCAGCACCGCGCAGACCGCGCCGGCGGTGGTGATCTGGATGGCGCTCTTCATCTGGCCGCCCACGGGCTGCGCGAAGACCTTGTTGACGTAGGTCTCCTGCATCAGGCGGCCGTCCTTCAGCCCACTGACGGTCACGAAGACGATGACCACGTCTTGCAGGGTCGCGGGCACCGCGTTCTCCAGGATGTCCTTGAGCAGCGGGCGGCGATTGCGCAGGCCCAGGTCGTTGAGCAGCGCCTTCATTATCGCCGCGTGGCCGGGGTAGCGGATGGTCCGGTAGTTGAGGTTGCGGACCTTGCCCTCCAGGGTCTGGCAAAGCGTGCCCAAGCCGCCGGAGGTGTTGAAGGCCTCGTAGATCACCCCGTCGAGGGCGAACTCCTCGCACTCCTCCAGGGCCGGGACCTCGCGCAGGCGACCGTTCACGATAGCCTCGCAGGGTTCGCAGTATTCGTTGATCACCCCGTCGGTCGACCAGGTCAGGTTATAATTCAAGGCGTTGGACGGATAGCGCGGCAGGGCGCCGACCCGCAGGCGCACGTCGTGCAACTCATCGAAGTGCTTGGCCAAGTCCCAGGCGGCGATGGTGATGAAGCCTGGCGCCAGGCCGCATTGCGGGATGAAGGCAGTCTTGGCGTCCGCGGCCAGCTCTCGGACTACCCGGCTCGCGGCGACGTCCTCGGTGAGGTCCAGATAGTGGGCGCCGGCAATCTTGGCGGCCTGGGCCACGATGGTGGTCAGGTGATAGGGCGCGGCGTTGACCACCGCGAAGCAACCCTTGAGCGCTTCGGCGAGTGTCGCGGGATCGTCGATCGGCAGGGCCTTGGTGGCCGGCGCCGGGTGAGGGTCGAGGCCTGCCAGCGCCTGGGCGTTCTGGTCGATGACCAGCACCTCATAGGCGCCGGAGAGCAGGCTGGCGATGGTGGAGCCGATCTTGCCGGCTCCGACGACGGCGACCTTGTGCATGGGAAGCTCCTGACTGACGGGGTCCCTCAAGAATCAATCTCGTTGGCGCCAGTTTCAACTCGCGTTTCGGCGATATTCGTAGATAATATTAGCAGATAGCCTGCAACATTCGGCGAATCGACGACGATGGATGATCTCGACGACCACCTGCTCGCCCGCCTGCGCGACAACGCCCGCGCCCCGGTGGCCGAGCTCGCCCGCGCGCTGGGACTGTCGCGGACCACGGTGCAGAGCCGGCTGGCGCGCCTGGAACGCTCCGGCGTCATCGCCGGCTATGCGGTCAGGCTGTCGGAGGCCCGCGAGGCGGCGCTGATCCACGCCTTTGTCATGCTCACCGTTGAGCCGAAACAGGCCGCAGCCGTCACATCGGCGCTGAAACGCATGCCCGGCGTGCGCAAACTGCAGTCGGTCAGCGGACCCTTCGACATGATCGCTGCGGTGGAGGCCGCCAACGTCGGCGACATGGATGCCCTGATCGACGAGATCGGCGGTCTGCGCGGCGTGGAGCGCACCAACTCCTCGATCGTGCTGGCGACCAAGTTGGATCGGTAGTGATGGGGTCGGATTCCCGTCTTCGCGGGAAAGAGTCGCTGCGCGCTCATTTTTGCCGTGACGGCTTCAGACCGTGCGTGGCTTCCAGGTTGCCGCCCAGCCGATCCTCCTGCACGGCTTTCAGCAGCACGCGGGCGGCATTCTTGACCTCCAGCTGTATCGCCGTGTCGATATCCAACTCGTCGTGGCTGGTGGCGTAGGGCTTCCAATAACCCACGTAGCGGTCCAGTTCGGCGGCGGGGCCGGCGGAGCGCATCTCCATTGAACCCAGCCAGTCGTGGAGCGCGCTGCGGACATTCTGCGCCCCTTCCACGTCGCCGTGCACCACAACGGCGAACTGCCGTCCCGCCAGATGCTTAGGATAGTCCCAACCGTCGAGCTCTAGCTGCTTGGCTTCTTTCGGTTTTTTTCCGTGGGTCGAGCTGGGATCGGGGTTGCCGCCGTCGGCGCAGACCAGCCGGTCGATCATCAGCTTCAGCGGCGAGGAGGTCATGTACCAGTTGACCGGCGTGACGATCATCACGCCGTGAGCCTCCACCCACATGGGGTAGATCTCGTTCATCCAGTCCTGAGTTTGGCCCAACGAATAGTTGGGGTAGCAGGAGCACGGCCAGTGGCAGAGCGCCGCGGCGGTAGAGAAGCAGGCCTTGCAGGGGTGGATCGCGCGCCCGTACTCCGAGGTCAGCCGCGATAGGTCCAGCACATTCACCTCGGCGCCCTTGGCGGCGCCCAGGATGCGCCGCGCCATGGCGATGAAGCGGTAGGACTTGGACATCTCGCCCGGGCAGGTGTGCTCGCTGCGCGACGAGGCGTTGATCAGCAGGAAGCGCATCGGCCCCGTCTTGTCGGCGTGCCGCGCCTGGGCGGCCTTCACCGCGTCGCGCGCGGCGATCCAATCCACCGACAGGTCGTAGCTCGGGTCGGCGAAGCCCTTGCCCGCCTTGCGGGTCACCGGCGACTTGCGGGCATTGATGTAGCCGTCCCAGGCCGCATCGGCGATGCGCGCCAGGTCGGCGGCCAGCGGCCCGAAGGCGGGATCCTTGAACTGGCTTTGGAAGCGGGCGGTGAACGCGGTCTTCGTGAGCTGCGGGCTCGGCATGCCCTTGCGGGGTTCGGGGGCGCGAGGCGGCATGCGGTCTGGCTCCAGGATTGACGCCAGGAGCCAACGGGGTGGTGAGCTGGCAGTTCCGCAAAATCCGCGCGTGAAAACGGCCGTTTCCAGTGATTTTCCGCTGTAAACCTGACCTAAACACACCCTGGCATAGGGTGCGCGCTTACTCGGAGTGCGCTCGGTCCCCATGAAATCCCTGTCGCGCAGGTTCCTGATCAGTGTTGGTCTGATGTCGCTGGTCATGACGGTGCTCGGCACCCTGGGCGCGTTCGTGGTGTTCGAGCGTGAGCTGTCGAGCCGTCAGATCGGCTACCTGACCGACTACGTGCGTGAGCGCTCCAGCAACGTCGACCGCCAGTTCTCCAACCTGTCGACCCTGCACAAAGCCGCCGGCGAAGAGCTTGAGCGGCGGATGAACCGGCTGACCCCGGTCCAGGTCGACGCGCTCGCCGACAAATATTTCCCGCTGCAGGCCGACGGCACGCGCCGCAGCCGGTCGAAGTATTTCGACGGGGTCCTGGAGCAGGACGAATACACCTACGGCATGGGCGCCTACATCGGCCAGGCCGAGAAGATGACGCCCGAAGAGAAGGCGTCGCTGGTGGCCGCCTTCCAGCTGGTCTCCAACTTCGGCCAGGCCGCACGGCGTGAGTACGACAACTTTTACTTCTTCACCCCGCCGGCGACCCGGTTGGTGGTCTATGGGCCCGACCGTCCCGACCACCTCATGTTCTACCGCCATGACGCGCCCAGCGACCTGTCGATCGCCAAGGAGGAGATGTCCAGCATCACCTCGCCGGAGGCCGATCCCACGCGGGCCACGCGCTGCACCAACCTGCAGCGGCTGATCCAGGACAAGGTCGGCAAGCGGCTGGCGACGGCGTGTATGACGCCGGCCTACGTCAACGGCCGCTATGCGGGAGCCTTCGGCTCGTCGATGGAGCTGACCCACTTCTTCCTCAACGCGGTGAAGGACACGCCGTCCGGCGCC
This sequence comes from Caulobacterales bacterium, assembly GCA_038213205.1. Lineage (GTDB taxonomy): Bacteria > Pseudomonadota > Alphaproteobacteria > Caulobacterales > Caulobacteraceae > Phenylobacterium. The sequence goes on along the minus strand of JBBQTP010000003.1, from coordinate 32,183 downwards.
TCGCCGATGATCGTTACCTCCAAGGGCGAGCTGATCGCCTACCCGGGCTTCACCGACCAATCCAAGGCGCCGGAGAAGACGCTCGCCGAATACGAGAAGAACTTCGGCCTGAAGAAGCTGGTCGCCAACCTGGCCAGGGGCGGCCGCGAGAACGGGGTGGTCACCAGCCCGGACGGGCGCCAGATCATCGCCTTCGGCCGCCTGAACGGGCCCAACTGGTACCTGCTGCTGAGCTATCCGAAGGCCAATGTGATGACGTCGGCGGCGCGCTCGGCCTCCTGGGTCCTGCTGATCGGCGGCATTGCGTCGGCGCTGCAGGCGCTGGCTGTGGTGCTGCTTGCGCGCCGCAGCATTGTGCGGCCGATCGAGCGGCTGGCAGCCTCCTGCGAGCCGGAGAGCGGGGCCGAGCGTCCCGACGTCAGCGACGTCGAGCGCCGCAACGACGAGATCGGCGTGCTCGCCACCTCGCTGCGCACCGAGCGCGAGAAGACCGTGGGGGTGATGGCCTCGCTGGAAGATCGGGTCAGCGAACGCACCGCCCAACTGGAGCGCGCCAACACCGAGAAGTCGCGTTTCCTGGCCAATATGAGCCACGAGCTGCGCACGCCGCTGAACGGCGTCATCGCCATTTCAGAGACCCTGGCCGGCAAGCAGACCACCGCCAAGGGCCGCGAGCTGGCGGAACTGATAGTCTCTTCCGGCCGCCTGCTGGAACGCGTGCTGACCGACATTCTCGATTTCTCGAAGATCGAGGCGGGCGAGATCACCCTGGCGCACGACGAATTCTCCATGGAGCGGCTGGTCGGCGGCATCGCCGAACTCCATCGCGCCTCGGCGCGCGGCAAGGGCCTGGGATTCCATTGGGCCGTGGCGCCGGAGGCCAATGGCTGGTTCGGCGGCGACACCGTGCGCCTGACCCAGGTGCTGTCGAACCTGCTCTCCAACGCCGTGAAGTTCACCGAGGCCGGCGAGGTCCGCCTGGATGTCGGCGTCGACGACGACGGCATCCGCTTCGCGGTTTCCGACACCGGCATCGGCTTCGACGAGGAGACCGGCGCGCGCCTGTTCCGCCGCTTCGAGCAGGCCGACGCCTCGATCCGCCGCCGGTTCGGCGGCACGGGCCTGGGCCTGGCCATCAGCCGCTCGCTGGTCGAGCTGATGGGCGGGCGCATCGAGGTCACCTCTGAACCCGGCAAGGGCTCGACCTTCTTGGTCCGCGTGCCGCTGGAAGGGCTTGATGGGGAGGCGTCGCACGAGGCCGGCGGCGAGGTTCAGGAGATAGACATCTCCGGCGCCCGCGTGCTGGTCGCCGAGGACCATCCGACCAACCAGAAGGTCGTCGAACTGATCCTGGAATCGGTCGGCGTCACCCCGATCATCGTCGAGAACGGCGCGCTGGCGCTGGCCGCACTCAAGGCCGAGCGCTTCGACGTGGTGCTGATGGATATGCAGATGCCGGAGCTCGACGGGCTCTCGGCCACCGTCATGCTGCGCGCCTGGGAGCGGGAGACGGGCACGCGGCGCACGCCGGTGATCATGCTGACCGCCAACGCCCTGGACGACCACGTGCGCTCCAGCCAGGAAGCCGGCGCCGACCAGCACCTCTCCAAGCCGATCCACGCCCAGGCGTTGATCGAGAGCATCATGAACGCCATCGCCGCTCAATCTGACGCGGGTGGGGCGGACGAGGATGCGGCCGGCGTCTCCGAGGTCGCCTAAGGCGCGTTCAGGTAGACCGGGTTTCCCAGCAGCCAGAGGTTGCCGTCCGGCCCGCGCACATCGGCGCGGATCCAGTGGCGCGCGCCGTCGCTGATCAGTCTGAAGCTGGCCGTCGCGTCATCGCCTGCCAGCGCAGCCTCGGCATGGTCGGCGAGCTTAGCCCCGTCGCCGGCCAGCCGCACCAGCCCACCCTTGGCATGCAGTACATGGACGCTGAGCGACACCGGCGCCTGAGCCGGCGCGGGCAGGGGATCGCCCATTCCGGCCGATGCGCCGCCCATCGTTGCGGTGATCTCAACCACCCTGTCGCGCGTGCCCTCGATATCCACGAACACGTGGCCGGCGCGGATCGCCGCCAGCACCGCTGGCTGCGACAGCTCTGTCGCGTGAACCACGGTTGTCGGACGCCCGACCGCGGCGGGCAGGCGTGGGTCGAAGGTCGCGTCGTGATTGTCCGAGCCACCGACCCCCGTGATCCGCAGGCCGGCATTCAGCCGCGCCTCCCAGAACGGAATGCCGGAGATCGCGCTCTCCGCCCCGCCCGGCAGCCGGGACGAGCCGCCGTTCACCGCCTCGATCGCCTGGATGCGGCTGAAATCGGTATCCTTCACCGTCCAGCCGCAGCCCGTACAGGCCTCGCCGGACGGCTGTCCGGGGTGGTTGATGGAGATCAGGCCGGCGGCCTTTTCCACCTCAGTCTGGATCGCGGCCAGGGTGGGCGCGCGCGCGGAGCCCAGCTGGAAGTCCATCGGTCCGGTCGGGCCCCAGACATTGGCGTGGCCGTTGAAGGTGGTGATCTCCCGGCCAGGGATCAGCAGCAGGTCGTCGAAATAGGGCGCCAGCTCGCGCAGGGCGTTGTTCTGGGCGGCGTCGTTGTGGTCGGTCACCGCGATGAAATCGAGCCCACGGGCGTGGGCCGCCTCGAGTGTCTTGAACACCGGGCAGGGGACGTGGGCGCCGCGTACGGACAGGCATGAGGCGTCCGAGTGAGCGGTGTGCATGTGCAGGTCGCCGCGATACCAGCCGGGTCCCGCTTTGATGGGCGCAGCGGAGAAGCCAGCGAACGCCAAGCCGTGGTCGAAGTGGATGTGGGCCGTGTAGTGCGCCGCTGCGTTCGGCCGGATATTCGGCGCGCCGAGCACCAGCTTCCAGGTCCCGGCCGGGATCGGGCCCGGCAGATAGGACGGCGTGGCGTCGGCGTCGGAGATCGTGAAGCCGGCCTTGGCGCCACCGCTCCAGCCGCGGAACCGGACGGGGTCGCGGACGCCCAGGTCGATCACCGACTTCTCGTCCTTGCCGGTGTAGGCGAACTCCACCGTCAACCGCGTCGTCCCGGCCGGAACCTTGAAGGGAACCTCGCGGTAGGTCTGGTGGTCGGCGTGGGTCATGACGCCGGTAAGCGTCAGGTCCTCCGCCGCGGTGGCGGACGTGGCCACGAGGGCGAACAGCACCGCGAGCTTTCTCCCCCTGTGGGAGAAGGTGGCGTCGCCAAGCCGACGGATGGAGGGTCGCACTCCGTGCACGGCTCGATCCTTCCTAGCTGACGAGCCGGCGAGCCCCCTCATCCGACCCGCATTCGCAGGCCACCTTCTCCCACAAGGGGAGAAGGAAACCTGTGACGTTTGCTAGGGCGCCTCGTTGGAAAACACGATGGTCCCCGAGGCGCCGAACATGCCGCCGACGCCGTGGGAGACACTGACCTTGGCGCCGGACACCTGGGCGGGAGCAATGCCCCGCATCTGGCGCACCGACTCCTGCAGGGCGTACATGCCGTACATGCCCGAGTGCATGTAGGAGAGCCCGCCGCCATTAGTGTTCAGCGGCAGCTTGCCCCCGCCCTTTCCATCAATAGGGGGAGCTGTGTTCCGCTCCCGAATGAACCCCGCGGCCTCGCCGGGCTTGCAGAAACCCAGGTCCTCAAGGCCGTAGAGCGGCAGGTGGGCGAAGGCGTCGTAGATCATCAGGTGGTCGACGTCGGCGTGCTTGATCCCGGCCTCGTCGAACGCCTTCTTGCCGGAGACGCGGAAGGCCTTCGAGGAGGTGAAGTCCTCCATCTGACTGACCATCGGGGTCTCGACGCTTTCGCCCGTGCCCAGGATGTAGACCGGCTTCTGCGGAAAATCCTTGGCCCGCTCGGCGCTGGTCAGGATCAAGGCCCCGCCGCCGTCGGTCACCAGGCAGCACATCAGCTTGGTGAAGGGCCAGGCGATCATGTCGGCGTTCATCACGTCGTCGATGGTCAGCGGGTCTCGGTAGCTGGCGCGGGGGTTGAGCGCCGCCCACTCCCGCTGGATCACCGCCACCGGGGCCATGTCCTGCGGCTTGAGGCCATAGGTCTTCAGATAACGCAGCACCGGGATCGTGAACATCGAGGGCGGACCGACCGGACCATAGGGCATCTCGAACTGGCCGTTCAGGCTGGATGGCGAGGCGCCGAAGCGCCCGGCGCCCACGCGGCTGCGGCCGCTTTCGCCGTGGGTGATCAGGACGGTGTTGCAGAGCCCCTCGTTGATCGCTGCGGCCGCATGGCGCACGTGCAGCATGAACGAGCAGCCGCCGACGCTGGTGCCGTCCGCATAGGTCGGCGTGATCCCCAGGTAGTAGGCGAGCTCCGTCGGGCTGATCCCGGCGGTGGCCACGCCGTCGATGTCCGAGGGCTTGAGGCCCGCATCGGCCATGGCGTTCAGCGCCGCGTCAGCGTGCAGGCCGATCACCGACTGGTCGGGGATCTTGCCCATCTTGGTGGTCTCGGCCGCGCCGACGACCGCAATGGATTTCTGTTTCATCGGTTCACCCTGCCTTCGCTTGAGACGAGGGCACGGGTTCGAAGAGGGGCAGCGAGATGTCGTCGTTCTGCTTGGCGAAGGCGACCTGGACCGCCATGTCGAGCTCCAGCGCCTCGGGCGTCTGCGGGCAGTTGACGATGTTGGTCATCAGCTGCGGACCCTCGGCCAGCTTCACCACGGCGATGGCGTAGGGCTCGGTCCCCATGTCGGGGCGAGGCCGCTGGTTGATCACATAGGACCACAGCACGCCCTTGCCGGACGCGACGTAGTCCTCGACCTTGCGGCTGCCGCACTTGGGGCAGAACGGCCTGGGTGGGAAATAGCTTCCGCCGTCGCATTCGGTGCAGCGCTGCAGGCGAAACTCGCCGGCCTTGCACCCGTCCCAGAAATGCCGGGTCTCCGGCGTGGGCTCAGGCAACATCCGTGGTGGCATGAAAATCCGTCCCTATGAAAAATCGCTGAAACCCCCGAAACCCGGGGGACGCGCAGCAAAGCCGACCGCGAGCGGCTTGTCACGCTGTGGCTTCGGGTTCCGCGGCGACCCCGAAGATTTCGCGGAAGGCCTCCAGGCCGCGCGGGCTGAAGCTGACGACCCGGCTATCCGCCTCGCGCTGCGCCCAGCCGAGCGCATAGAAGCGGCTGAGCAGGGCGGCGCCCAGGGCTCCGGCCAGGTGTGAGCGCCGCACGCTCCAGTCGAGGCAGCCCTTGCAGAGCGGCCGACGCAGGCCCGAGAGCGCCCCAACGTTGAGGCCGAGTGCGGTCATAAAGGTCTCGCCCGCCTCGCTGAGCACCAGGGTCTCGCCGGAGCCGACGATCATCTTGCGCGCCATCAGGCTGTCCAGCAGGGCCACGCCGAGGTCGCCCGCGAGGTGGTCGTAGCAGACCCGCGCGCGGCGCAGCGCCGGCTCCTTCGGCCCGGTGCGCACCCGGGTGTGGCCGGTGCGTTCGGCCAGGCCGGTCAAGGCTTCGATCACGCCGGCCACGTCCGGGCCTGAGAGCGCGTAGTAGACGTGGCGGCCCTGCTTGCGGCCCTCGATCAGGCCGCCAGCCGACAGCTTGCCGAGATGGGAGCTGGCGGTCTGGGCGGTGACCCCGGCCTCGCGGGCCAATTCGCCGGCGGTCAAGGCTTGTCCGGCCGACAGCGCGGTCAGCATGTTGGCCCGCGCCGGGTCGCCGAGCAGAGAGGCGATGGTGGTGATGTCCGGCCCGGATTTCATGGTTCGATCCTACGCCGATCGTGGCCGCTGGCCAGGGCCGAGGCTTCGACCGCGATCGAAGCATGCGCCGGCCGCGACAGGCTAGGAAGACGGCCCGAACGGAGACCCGCAATGACCGTCACCTGCTGCATCCGCTACGTCATCGATCCCTTCCAGCGCGACGCCTTCGAGAAATATGCGCAGGCCTGGCTGACCATCATCCCGGAGCTGGGCGGCGACCTGCTGGGCTACTTCCTGCCCAGCGAGGGGACCAACAACATCGGCATGGCGATGATCACCTTTGACTGCCTGGCCGCCTACGAGACCTACCGCGGCCGATTGCGCAGCGACGGCGCCTCGATGGCCAACTTTGCCTTCGCCCAGGAAAAGAAGTTCATCCTGGAAGAGACGCGGACCTTCCTGCAACCGGTGCGCCCCAATCCAGGAAAAGCGACATGATCGCCGTGTTCTTCGAGGTCGAGCCGGCCGACGGCCGCCGCCAGACCTATCTGGATATCGCCGCCTCGCTGAAGCCGCGTCTGGAGGCGATAGAGGGCTTCGTCTCCATCGAGCGGTTCGAGAGCCTGAGCGTGCCTGGCAAGGTCCTGTCGCTGTCCTTCTGGCGCGATGAGGCGGCGGTGGCGCAGTGGCGTGGGCTGGACGAGCACCGCGCCGCCCAGACGGCCGGACGGGGCGGAGTCTTCGCGGGCTACCGGTTGCGGGTGGCCGGCGTGCTGCGCGACTACGGGATGACCGAGCGAGACCAGGCGCCGGCCGACAGCCGCGCGGCCAACGGCTAGTCCGCGACCAGCTCTTCGGGGCCAATGGGAGTCCTCGGCGCTGGCTTCAGCAGCAACAGCAGCGGGGCCAGGAGCAGGCAAGCGACCGCCAGGGCGCCGAAGATGGCGTCGTAGCTGATCATCGTGCCCTGCCGGGTGACCTCGCCGTTGATCGCCGCCAGTCCCCCTGGCGAGAACAGGTTGAAGAACGACGGCATGGCCCAGCGCACAACCGGGTCCGTCACCGTAATATGCTCCGTCAGGCCCGAGTGCGCCGCGGCCGCATCGCGGATCAGCAGCGCCGAAATCACCGAGATGCCGGCGCTGGCGCCCAGGCTGCGGGCCATGGTGGCGACGATGGTGCCCTCTGTCCGGTGGATCGGCGCGAGCTTGGCATAGGCGAGCGTGTTGAGCGGCGCGAACAGCAGGCCGGTGCCGAGCCCCTGGACGAAGCCCGCGATCTCGATCGGCCGCGCGGTCATCGACAGGTCGAACTGCCCCATCTGCCAGAGCGCGAAGGCGGAGAGCAGCACGCCGACGAACAGCACCATTCTGGCGCCAAAGCGCGGGATGAGCATCGGCACCGCCAGGAAGGCGATCAGCGAGCCCAGGCCGCGGGTCATGGAGGCGACCCCGGCTTGCAGGGCCGAATAGCCCAGCAGGTTCTGCATCATCGACGGCAAGAGTGCGCTGGTGGAAAACAGCATCACGCCCACGAACATGCCGAACAGCGTGGTGCCGACGAAGTTGCCATCCTTGGCCAGGTCGCGGTGGAAGAACGGATGCTCGGCGGTGAAAGTCTGAACGACGAACATCCATAGGCCCGCGGCGGCCAGCGCCGCCTCGATCCAGATCTCCTTGGAGTCGAACCAGTCCTGACGGGGACCCCGGTCGACCATCACCTGGAAGGCGATGACGAAGGTGATCAGGGCGCCGAACCCCAGGAAGTCGAAGGGCCGCTCCCGACCCCCGTCGTCATGGCCCATAAAGGTCCAGATGCCCAGGAAGGCCAGGATGCCGATCGGCACATTAATGTAGAACACCCACCGCCAGGATAGGCTCTCGGTCAGCCAGCCGCCGAGGGTGGGGCCGGCGATCGGCCCCAGGATCACCGCGGCGCTCCAGATGCTCATCACCCGCGGGATCATCCGCTGCGGATAGATATCCAGCATGGTCGCCTGGGAGAGCGGCATCAGCGACGCGCCAGCCAGGCCCTGGATCAATCGATAGAGCACAATCTCCGGCAGGCTGGTGGCGATGCCGCAGAGGATCGAGGCCAAGGTGAAGCCGGCGATGGAGAACAGGAACAGCTGCTTGCGGCCGAACTTCTGCGACAACCAGCCGGACAGCGGCGTCATCACCGCCGTCGCCAGGATGTAGGAGGTCAGCACCCAGGTGATCTGGTCCTGGCCGGCCGAGACGCTGCCCTGGATGTGCGGCAGGGCGACGTTGGCTATGGTCGAATCCAGGGTGTTCATCAGCGTCGCCAGCATCAGGGCGCCGGTGATCGGCACTCGGTTGTCGATGTCCTGCTGCGAGGCCACGGGTCAGACGGGCGCCATGGAGATTTTGCGGCGCTCGGTCGAGGCGACCAGCTCTGCCCAGATGGCGTCCAGGCGGGCCGCGTCGCCGGCCTGCTCGGCGGCGATCTGGGCCTCGATCAACCGGGCGCGCAGCCGCGCGTTCTCCGCGCCGAGCACCGAGACCCGCAGGTCGTCCTCGGCGGCGGTGTCATCCAGCAACGCCGCCAGCGCCCGGTTCTCGCGCACCAGATTGTCGGCGGCGCTGTCCCACCGTTCAGCCGCCATGCCCAGCAGGCCTGCGGAGAGCCTGAGCGCATTGGCCCGCTCGCCGTCCGGCACGCCGGGCTCGGCGCTGCGCAGCATCAGGCCCGCGAGCTCGATGAGGACCGAGGGAACCTGCGGGGTCATAGCTTGCCCATCACCTTCAGCATCGCGCGTTCCTGGGCGTTCAGCAGCCACCAGGCCGAGTAGACCATGATCGGGTCCCGGTTGCCGCCGTCGATGAAGGTTCGCGCCGAGCCCACCCAGATGCCCTGGCCCTTCACGCAGTTGAACAGCATCCACCAGTGCAGCGCCGCGGGGTCGGCGACAAGCCCGCTGGCCCGTTCCCAGGTCGCGATGGCCTGGTCCTGGCGCGCCAGCCCGCCGGCCAGGCCGCGGCCGAACTGCCAGACCGGATTGAAGCCCCAGCCCAGGTCCTCCAGGGGATCGCCCAGGTGCGCCATCTCCCAGTCCAGCACGCCGCGCACCTCGCCGGTCGGGTCGTAGAGGAAGTTGCCGGTGCGGTAGTCGCCGTGCACCACGCAGATCTTCTGGGCCGGCGGCGGCGGGTTGGCGCGCAGCCAGCGGATGGCGGCCCGGGTGATCGGCTGCGGTTCGGCCTCATCGGTGTCGAGGATGTGTTCCCAGTGGTCGAGCTCGCGCCGCCAGCAGCCGTCGGCCGCCGGGGTCTCCAGCCATTTGTCGAGGCCGAGCGCGACCGGGTCGGCGCGCGCGATCTCGCCCAGGATCGTCCACTTGCGCTCGGCGACCTTGGGCAGGACCGCGTCATAGCCACCGGCGAACAGCATGGCTGGCGCGGCCTGGAAGCCCGACAGCTCCTCGGCGATGAAGAACGGATGGTCGAGGGCGGCGTCCGCTTCCTCCAGCCACAGCATCTTCGGCACCGGCACCGACGAGCCATGGAAGGCGCGATAGGCCTCGAACTCGACGCGGCGCTCGGTGTCGATCAGGCTGGCCGGCGGGTCGCGCCGCAGGATCAGCTTGCGCGCATGGTCCTGGCCGCCCTCGCGGTAGGTCAACCGGAAGCGGTAGGTCTCCCGCGAGGCCCCGCCGGAGATCCGCTCAAGACTGTCCACCACCACGTCGGAGGCGTCCGGCAGCTTCGCCGCGATGTAGCTCGCGACCCGCGGCTCGAGAGGGTGGGCCAACCGCCGGGCCTCAGGTCATGCTGAAGCGGATCGGCAGGCGCTTGGGCCCGTTCACGAACAGCGACTCGCTCATGGCCGGCTCGCCGTCCAGCGCCAGGTCCGACAGCCGGGGCAGCAGCTCCTCCCACAGGATGCGCATTTCCATCTTGGCCAGGTGCTGGCCGAGGCACAGGTGCGCGCCGTAGCCGAAGGCCAAGTGCTTGTTGGGCTTGCGGTCCACGTGGAACTGGTTCGGCGCGTCGAACACCGCCTCGTCGCGGTTGCCCGAGGCGTAGCAGAGCATCAGCCAGTCGTTCTTCCTGAAGTCGCGGCCGGCGAACTCGGTGTCGGCGGTGACCGTACGCATGAAGGTTTTCACCGGCGTGGTCCAGCGAATGGACTCGTCCACCAGGCTGGGGATCAGCGACAGGTCGGCCTTGACCTTGGCCAGCTCCTTGGGGTTCTCGGCCAGCGCCCACATCGCGCCGGCGGTCGACGACGAGGTGGTGTCGTGCCCGGCGGTGGCGACGATGATGTAGTAGCCCATCGCCTCGAAATCGCTGATCGGATTGCCGTCGATCTTGGAGTTGGCGATCAGGCTGGCCAGATCGGAGGTCGGGTTGGCCCGACGGTCTTCCGATATCGCTCGGAAATAGTTGAAGAAATCGGTGATCACGCCCATGTCGAAGCTGCGTTCCTCGACGGGCTTTTCGATCTCGTCGGGCTTGCGGGTCAGCTCCGGATCGGCGGCGCCGAACAGCTCCTGAGTGAGCTTCAGCATCCGGGGTTCGTCGCTCTCCGGCACGCCCATGATGGTCATGATCACGTGCAGCGGGAAGTGCAGCGCGACCTCCTTGACGAAGTCGCAGCGGCCGCCCAGCCCGGCCATCTTGTCCACCGCCGCACGAGCGATGACGCGGATGCGGTCCTCAAGGCTGCGCAGGTTCTGCGGCATGAACCAGCCCTGGGTGAGGGCGCGGTATTTCGGGTGATCCGGGGCGTCCATCTGGACCAGGGTGCGCAGCAGGTGCGGACTACCGCCCATCATCTCGCGGACCTTCTTGTCGACCGCCTGGGAGGTGAAGGTCGTAGCCCGGTCGCCATTGTGGAACAGGTCGTTCTGCCGGCTGATCTCCAGGATGTCCTCGTGGCGAGTGACCACCCAGAAGGGGTCGATGCCCTCGATGTCGGCGACGCCCAGCGGCTGGTTCTTGCGCAGCCAGGCGTAGGCCTCGTGGATGCGGCCATCGGCATAGGCGCCCGGCGTCGCCAGCTGGGCGGCGACGTTCAGCGGGATGCGATGGTCGGTGGCGGACATGACGCTCATCGGATCCTCCCCTCAAAAGGCTCACTTGTTTTCTTGTCGTCGCACGCACTTGATACGCCCCGCAGAGCCGCCGCAAGCATGACGAAACGTCAAGCTGGCCACCCAAGCGGCCAACGGGAGGACGACACACATGCTGACCAAGGGCGACGACTTCCCGATCCACCAGACACCGGAGCCGATCGCCTACGCTGGCTCCGACCGGAATTTCTACGACCGCTACTTCTTCAACGCCTATTCGGCGGACGGCAGCGAGTTCGTGGCGGTGGCGTTCGGGGTCTATCCGGCGCTGAACGTCGCCGACGCCCACGTCTCGATCATCCGCGACGGGGTCCAGCGGTGCCTGCACGCCTCGCGGATCCTGGGCATGGAGCGGATGGACATCGTGGTCGGCCCGGTGCGGATCGAGGTGATCGAGCCCCTGCAAAAGCTCCGCGTCACCCTGGAAAAGGCCGAGGGCCTGGCTTGCGACCTGACCTTCGAGGGTCGCGCCTTCCCGATCGAGGAGCCGCGCTTCGTCCGCCGCAACGGGCCCAGGATGTTCATGGACTACACACGGCTGACCCAGAACGTTCGGGTCACCGGCTGGACCGAGGTGGACGGGGATCGGCGCGCCTGCGCCGCCGGCTGGACCGGCACGCGGGACCGCTCCTGGGGCATCCGACCGGTGGGCGCGCCGGACAGCCAGATGACCCCGGGCGGCGGCATCGCCGGCTTCTTCTGGCAGTGGGCGCCGATCAATTTCGAGGACCGCAGCGTGTACTTCCACATCAACGCCGACACCGACGGCAAGCCCTGGAACACGCGGGCGGTGATCCTTCCGGACGGGGCGGGTCCGGAGGGCGGCTGGCACTCCGACGTGCCGCGCATGGAGGACGTCTCGCTGAAGCCCGGCACCCGCCACGCGACGGGCGGGACGCTCAAGATTCCCCTACTGCAGGGCGAGGCGACGGTGAAAATCGAGCCGCAGAGCACCTTCCTGATGCGCGGTATCGGCTATGGCGGCGAGTGGCGGCACGGCGGACTGAAAGGCGAGCTGGCCGTGGCCCGCGAGGACATCGACCTGGCCACGGTCGACATGGCCGCGCCGGAGAACTGGCACATCCAGGCGATCTCCAAAGCCACACTCGACGCACCCGGCGAGCCCACCCGCCAGGGCATCGGCATTTTCGAACAGCTGATCGCCGGACCTTATCGGCCGTACGGAATCTGAGCTGCGGCTGGACGAATAATATTACGCGTGTAAATATCTCCAGACGCTCGGGAGATAGACATGCTGCGGACAGCCAGGATCGCTTTGACGGTCTTCGCGATCTTGGTGACACCCATGTCATCGCTCGCCGAGCCGCAGCGGCTGGCGTCGGGGAAGATCGCCCCGCTGATCGATACAGAACTGACCCGCATCGGTGATTTCTCTGGCGTCGTCCTGGTCTCGGCGCGCGGGCGGCCTGTCTACCTCAAGGCCATGGGACTGGCGGACCGGGAGTACGCCACCCCCAACACCGCCGAGACCCAGTTCGGCATCGCCTCGATGGGCAAGATGTTCACCGCCGTGGCGATCGCCCAGCTTGCCCAGGTCGGCAAGCTGGATCTCGACGCGCCTGTCGGCCGCTACCTGACGGACTATCCCAACCCGAGCTTCGCGCGGACAGTGACGATCCGCCAACTGCTGACCCACACCGGCGGAGCGGGCGATTTCATGGGTCCGGTCTGGGCGGCGCGACACAATCAGCTCCGCGCGCCGGGCGACTACGTTGCGCTCTTTGGCCTGCGCCCGCCGGAGTTCACGCCTGGAACGCGGTTCAGCTACGCCAACTATGGCTATGTGGTACTCGGCCGCATCGTGGAGGTGGTCTCCGGTCAACCCTTTGACGCCTATCTGGCCGCCCACGTATTCGGCCCGGCTGGCATGACGCGCACGGCGCTGACGGCCGGCGCGGGCCGCGACCTTGCCTGGGCGCGCAGCTACGTCACTGGACCTCAGGGCGTGACGCCGCGCCCGAAAGTGTTCGATGGCCCGGCGACCCCGGCGGGCGGTGACTATTCGACCGCGAGCGACCTGCTGACCTTCGCCCTGGCGCTCGGCGACGGGCGGTTGCTGGATGCGGCGCACGCCAAGCTCCTGACCTCCGTCGCGGTCACTGGCGAGGGGGACCTCGCCGGACAGAAGTTTGGCCTCGGCTTCGAGGATTGGAGCGCCGGCGGCGTCCGTGACATCGGCCACAGCGGTGGCGGCCCCGGCCAGAACGGGGCGCTGCACGTCATCGGCGATGGTCGGGTCGTGGTCGTGGTGCTGAGCAACGTGGCCCCGCCCTGGCGCGGCGACAAGCTGGCGGCGTTCATCGCCGCGCGCATTGCGCCCTAGTGGTGGCCGAAGACGTGCATCAGGCGCGCGGCGGCCGGCAGCATCAGGGCGCCCAGCAGACACGGGAAGATGAAGAGGATCAGCGGCACGGTGAGCTTGGCGGATAGGGCCAGCGCCTTTTCCTCGGCGCGCAGCATCCGCTTGGAGCGCATGTCCTGCGAGAAGACGGTCAGGGTGTCGCCGAGGCTCGTGCCCATCTCTTCGGCCTGACGCAGCATGGTGGCGAGCTGGCGGGCGTCATCGATGCCCAGGCGGTCGGCGAAGGCCGACCAGGCTTCTTTACGCGACTTGCCGGCCCGCAGTTCCAACACCAGGAAGCGCAGGTGCACGGTGAGCGTCGGATAGCGCCGCCGCAACTCCTCGGTGACCCGGGTCACCGCGGCGTCGAGCGACAGGCCGGCCTCGACGGAGGCCACCAGCAGGTCGAGCAGGTCGGGGAAGCCGTCGGAATATTCCCGCTCGCGTGAGGTGCGGCGCATCTTCAGCACTTGGTCGGGCCCGAAGATTGCGATGCCCGCCAGGACGCTGGCGATGGCCACGCCGCTCATGCCAACCTTGCCGCCAAGGATCAGCGGCAGCACCATCATCACGCCGACGGTCGCGATCACCAGGGCGACAGCGCGGACGCCCAGATAGATGACCGGAGCCTCGCGGTTGTAGAATCCCGCCTGCATCAGCCGCGAGCGCAGCACCGACAGCTTGGCCGGATCCTTGACCGCGCTCTGCTGGCCCAACCGGCGGAAGCCGGACAGCATGCCGGCGCCGATGCCGCCGGAGATCGACGCGCGCGGGCCGCCGCCCAGCGCCCCGCCGGCCGGCTGCAGGCGGGCACGACGCAGCGAGCGCAGGCGAAGCTCGCCGGCTGCCAGCCAGGCGACGCCGCCGACGCCGCCCAGCACCAGCAGGGAGCCCAGACCGGTGATGATGGTCTGCAGGTCCATGCGCCTAGAGCCTCAAGTCGATCATGCGCCGCATGACCATGTTGCCGATAAACATCCACACGCCCACGACCCCCAGGCCGTACTTCACGACCGGTTCATGGATCACGTCGCCGTAGAAGTGCGGCGAGGAGATCATGATGAAGCCCATGGCGACGAACGGCGCCGAGGTGAGGATCATCGCCGAGGCGCGGCCTTCCGAGGATGCGGCCTTGATCTTCAGGCGCATCTTGTGCCGTTCCCGCACGGTGTTGGCGTTGAGCTTCAAAAGGCCCGTCAGGTTGCCGCCGGTGCCGGCCTGCAGGCGCACGGTGGCGGCGAACAGGTCGACGTCCGGATGCTGGCAACGCTCCGCCATCCGCTCGATCGCCTGCTCCATGGTGGCGCCATAGGCGATCTCGTCGGCGGCCATGCCGAACTCCGAGCCGACCGGGTCGCTCATCTCGCGGCCGACCAGGTTGATGGCGGTAGGCACCGGGTGGCCGGCCTCCAGCGAGCGGACGATGATCTCGAGGGCCTGCGGCAACTGGAAGCCCAGCGCCTTGGCGCGTTTGCCGGCCATATATTTGAGGAACATGATCGGGCCGAGGATGGCGACCAGGAGAGCGCCGGCGACGAACAACAGCGGGTTCTTGGTCGCCACGAAGGCCGCCATGCCGCCGGCCAGGGCGGCGGCGGCGATGTAGAGCGTCCACTTCTTCGGGTTGTAGGCGACGCCGGAGGCGACGATCAGGTCAGAGAGCCAGCGCAAGCGCTTGCCCCGCTCGCCGGCGGCGTTGAGGCCGCGCTGCTTGCGCAGCTCCGTAACCAGGGCCGAAACCCCGTCGACGCGGTCGGCGACCTTCAGCCGCGCGTTCACCTTGCGCTTCTGGGTGGCCACGGTGAGCAGGCCAAACGCCGCCTGGCCGGCCGTGAATACCGCGGCGAAAACCAGGATCATGACGATGAGGTGTGCGTCGAGGTGCATGGTCAGCCCAGCACCTTGGAGGGGTCGAAATTGGCGGTGTCATAGTGGATGCCGCGGCGCTGCATCTCGTCGATGCAGCGCGGACGCAGGCCGGTGGCGCGGAACTCGCCGTGCACCGCGCCGTCCGGGTCGGTGTGGGTCCGGTTGAAGGTGAAGATGTCCTGCATCTGCACCACCTGGCCCTCCATGCCGGTGATCTCGGTCACGTGCGTGACCTTCCGCTTGCCGTCCGACAGACGCATCACCTGAATGATCAGGCCGATGGCCGAGGCGATCTGCGAGCGCATGGCGTCGGGGCTGATCGCCAGGCCGCCCATGGCGATCATCTGTTCCAGACGGCCGATGGCCTCGCGCGGGTTGTTGGCGTGGATCGTCGCCATCGAGCCTTCGTGGCCGGTGTTCATGGCCTGCAGCATGTCGAAGGCTTCGTCGGAACGGACTTCGCCGAGGATCACTCGGTCGGGACGCATCCGCAGGGCGTTCTTCACCAGCTCGCGCTGGCGGATTTCGCCCTTGCCCTCAATGTTCGGCGGCCGCGTTTCCAGGCGCACCACGTGCGGCTGCTGCAGCTGCAGCTCCGCGGCGTCTTCGATGGTGATCAGGCGCTCGCCGTGACTGATCGCGGCCGAGAGCGCGTTCAGCAGCGTCGTCTTGCCCGAGCCCGTACCGCCGGAGATCACGGTCGAGACGCGGGCCTTGACCGCCCCGTGGATGAATTCTGCGACCGCCGTGGGCATGGCGTTGAATTCGACGAGCTTTTCGAGCGTCATCGGCTTCTTGGAGAACTTCCGGATCGAGACCGCCGCGCCGTCGATGGCGATCGGGCTGATCGCGGCGTTCACCCGGCTGCCGTCGGGCAGGCGGGCGTCGACCATCGGCTGGCTTTCGTCGATCCGGCGGCCGACGCCGGCGACGATGCGGTTGACGATGCGCAGTAGGTGATCGTTGTCGCGGAACTTGACCGGCGTCAGCTCCAGCTCGCCGCGCCGCTCCACATAGACCTGGAACGGTCCGTTGATCAGGATGTCGTTGATGCTCTCGTCCTTGAGCAGGGGCTCGAGTGGCCCCAGACCGACCATCTCGTCGTAGATGGACGCGCCGAGTTCCTGCAGGTCGGCGGTGTTCAGCGCCATGCGCTCGGCGCGCGCAAAGTCGGCGACAAGGTTCAGCACCTCGCGGCGCAGATCCGCTTCGTTGAGCTTGTCGAGCTTGGCGAGGTCGAGTTCCTCGATCAGCCGCGAGTGCAGGCGCAAGCGCACGTCCAGATGGCTGGGCGGGCCGGCGGCGGCCGGACCGGCGCGGTTCACCGAGGCGGTGCGCTGCGTATCGAGCTCAGGCGTCGGCGCGGCGGGCGCAGGCGTGGCCTGCGGTGTTGCCGCAGGTTGCGCGCCTGGCAGGCTGAAACGGCTCATCAGGCGGCTCGCTTGGCTTTGCTGGGCTTCGCCACAGCGCCGCCGGCCAGGCCGTCAACGAGGGTCTGCACGTCCTTGACGATCTTCGACTTCGGACGGTGGGTGGCGATCGGGCCGCCCAGGTTGACCGAGGCCGCGGCGGCCTCCCAATCGGAACTGATGCCGCCCTCGGACTTGCGCTGCAGGGCCTTCTCGGCCTCGGCCAGCGAGGGGGCCGGGCCGAACATCCGGCTGGCCACGCGGTTGAGCACGATCTTCGGCTTCGAGCCGTTGCTGAGCGAGCGTTCGATCTCGTCGGACAGCGAACGCGCGGCGATCAGCGCCGGCACGGTGAGCTCGGAAATCACCAGCACCTCGTCGCAGCCTCCGAGCGCTTCCATGGTCCAGGACTGGCGGTGGCGCGGCACGTCGAGGATCACCCACTCGTAGCTTTCGCAGGCGGTTTCCAGGACCCGCAGCACCGCTTCACGCGCCGTGGAATCAAAAGCGGTCGGATCGCGCGGCGCGGCCAGCAGGTCGAGCTTCGGCGTCACCGGGGTGATGAAGGCCTGCAGCATGGCCACGTCGATCCGCTCGGCCCCCGCGCCCAGGTCGGCCAGCCGCATGGTCGGGTGCGCGCCCAGGTAGGCGGCGGCCTGGCCGTCGGCCAGGTTCAGGTCGATCAGGCAGACGCTCTTGTCGCGGGTCGCGCGTGCGCAAAGGGCGGTGGCGACCTCGATGGCCACGGTGGTCGCGCCGGAGCCGCCGACCGCGCCGGTCACCGCCCAGCAGCGCGCCAACTGATGCGGCGTCGCGGCGACGGGTGCTGGAGCTGGCGCCTTCGCCACCATCAGGGCGGCGATGGCGTGGGCGATCTTGTCGTCGGCGAACGGCGCTTCGAGCACGTCGGAGCGTTCGAGCCGCAGCAGGTTGCGCACCACCGTGGTCGGCAGGTGCGTCCCGACCAGCAACACGGGCGGCGGCGCGGGCAGCGCAGCCAGGGCCTGAATGCCGTGCGCCAGGTCCGGGGCTTCCCACGCGTCGGCGTCGATGATCACCAGATCGACGGCGGACAAGCCCGCCGCGTCCAGCCGATCCAGACCGCCCACTTCAAGCTGCGCGCCGGACAGCGGGCCGCTGGCCAGCGCCGACAGCGCACTGCCGATGGCCAGGACGCGGCGCCCTGCGAGTGGGTGGGTACTCATAACGCTTACTTTCCGGTGGGCGGCGCCGCGGGAATGATCTCGCCGCGCAGCTGCGGCGACGCGGGGAGCAGGGGCGGAAGGGTGTCAGTCGGGCCTCGCAGGTCGCGGCTCATCGGCTTCTCGTTCGACTCCTTGCCGAGGAATTCGACGCTGCCCGCCAGGGGCTCGCGCTCGCCAATGGAGGTGGTCTTGGCGGCCCGCTCGAAGTCTCGCGCGGTGACGATGTGCGGCGTGACGATGATCACCAGCTCGGTCTCATCGCGCTTCCAGCGGGAGGACCGGAAGAGGGCGCCAAGCACCGGGATGCTGCCGAGGCCCGGATACTGTCGGATGTCGTTGGAGTAGTCGTGCAGGAAGAGCCCGCCAATCGCCAGGGAGTCACCGTCGCGGATCTCCACGGTGGTGTCGGCCCGTCGGGTGATCAGACCCGGAATCTGCACGCCCCCGATCTTGATCCCGTTCGCCTGGTCGAGCTGGCTGACTTCCGGGTTCACCGCGAGGCGGATCAGGCCGTTGTCCTGCACGATCGGCTGGAAGTTCAGCTTCACGCCATAGGGGCGGAAGTCGATGCCGATCGTCGAACTATTGCTGCCCGTGGCCGCGTTCTGGGGCACCGGATAGGGGAACTCGCCGCCGGCCAGGAAACTGGCCTTGCCGCCCGACACCGCCACGAGATTAGGCCGGGCCAGGGTTCGGATGATGCCCTTGTCCTCCAGCGCCTGCAGCTGCAGATCGATTCCATTGCGACCCGCATGGGTGGCGAAACGGACCTCGCCATTGGCCGGAACGTTGCCGATCAGGCCGCTGCCATAGTTCATGGTCAGGTTGCCGGTGGTGATCGACCCGGAGAAGCCGATGTCCTGCAGGGCCGAGCGCGTGGCCTCCATGATGCGAACTTCCAGCACCACTTCCTGGCTCGCCTTGACGGTCAGCATCATCGTCGCCCCGTCGGGCGCGAACTTGTCCGCCAGAGCCTTGGCCTGTTCCGCGACGCGAGCGGTAGAGACAAGGCCGGTGAGTAGCACACCCTCGCCCAGGGTCTGGACGTGGACATCCTCCCCCGGGAGCGCGGTCGACATGTCGCTCTGCAGCGCCTTGGCGTCATAGCCGACGCGCACGTCGATCACCTGCAGCAGCCGCCCGGCGGGTCCATAGACCAGCAGGTTGGTCGAGCCGACGCCGATGCCGCGCACATAGAAGCTGCGGTCGGTGGTGGCGACCACCTCGGCGATATCGGGCTGGGCGACGACGATCTTGGTCGCCGGCTCGTCCAGGCGGAAGGACTGTGACTTGTCCTTGGGCACCGAGATCACCCGCGAGGGGGCCTGCTCGGGGGCCATAGCGTCGGCCAGCGCCGGGGATGCGGCAAGGCCGGCGGTCAGCAGGGCCGCGGTGGCGCAGAGCGCGGTGGCCAGGTTGCGAGGCATGGTCAGGTACTCCGGAAAAATCAGGTGGCCGGGTGGATCGACGCAGCGACGGTGCCGGTGGCGGCCTTTTCGGCGCTCACCAGGTTGGCGCCTGCGGCGGCGGTGTCCTTGGCTTCGGAGGCCGGGCCACGGGCGGCGGCGGCCGGCTTGGTCATGCCGTCGCGCTTCACAGGTTCGACGACCTGGATCAGCGCCGGAGCCGCCGGGCCCACCGGGCCGGCCGCGGTCCTGCGACGCACGGCGTGGGTCGAGCGCGGAGCGCCCCCGGCGAAGGCCGAGGTCGGCATGATGCTGGTCTGGGCGATCTCGGTCGAACCGGACTTGCGCAGCGCCATCGACAGCTTGCCGAGGTCGCCGGCCACAGCCAGCTTCTGGGCGTCAGGAATGCTGACTTCCAGGGTGGCGGTGGACGGATTGACCGGCTTGTCAGAGGCGAGGTCGGCGTTCAGGTCGACGGCCAGGACGCGGACGTTCTGGATGACCACCTGCGAGATATAGTTGCGGGCGTTGCCCTCTGGCGTCGTGTCGCGCATCAGCACGACGTCGACCCGGTCGCCCGGCAGGGCGTGGCCGCCGGTGCCGGTCACGTCCGTGACCTTGATGGTGTAGGCGCGGAAACCGTCGCCGATCTCGGCGGCCACCGAGGCGCGGGCCCCGGGTCCGGAGAGCTTGGACGGCAGCAGGGGCTCGCGGGACGCGATGGGGGTCAGCGCCACCGGCGCGCCGCCATGGTCCTGGGCCAGAACCTGAGCAACCGTTGTGAACGCCCCCTCAGGCACCGCATTCGACGGCAGCTTGAGCACCTCGAGCTTCGAGGCGTCCAGCCGGTCGCCGAATTTCAGCGGACCCTTGGCCACGACCACGGGCTGACCCGCGACCGGAGCGGCCATCGCGATCCTGGCGGTGGCCTTGTTGGGGAGCATGGTCTTGGCCACGACGAGGGCGGCAAGACCGAGGACCGCGGAGGCCCCGAGACTAACGATGGTGACGACGCGCATGATGAAACCGTTCGCCAAAAAAGCTTTTGCAGATCGTGACCTTAGCGATCCGAGACTTGCGATATCGCGAACAAACTAAGTGAATACGCCGTCAATCATGATTGGGTTTGCCTCGGCGGGCCCTCTGGCGGCGCCACGGGAAACCGTTAGGCTCAGCCCGCGTCTGGGCCGCCCGCGGGCGCATCGGAAGAGCCGTTTTGAGAGGAAATGATTATGAAACTGCGTCGGCTGGGCGCCTCGGGCCTGAAGGTCAGCGAGGTCGGACTGGGCTGCAACAATTTCGGGATGCGCATTGACGAGAAAGCCACCGATACGGTCGTCGGCGCCGCGATCGACGCCGGCATCACCCTGTTCGACACCGCCGACATCTATGGCGGGACCAAGTCTGAGGAATTCCTCGGCAAGGCGCTGGGCAAGCGCCGCGGGGACATCGTGCTGGCCACCAAGTTCGGCATGCGGATCGGTGATGACGAGCGCCGCAAGGGCGGCTCAAGGCGCTGGATCATGCGCGCGGTGGAAGACAGCCTGACGCGGCTGAAGACCGACTGGATCGACCTCTACCAGATGCACTCGCCCGATCCGGACACCCCGATCGACGAGACCCTGCGCGCGCTGGACGACCTGGTGACCCAGGGCAAGGTCCGCTACCTGGGCAACTCCAACTTCTCTGGATGGCAGATAGCAGACGCTGACTGGACGGCCGCCGGCTCCAGCCGCTTCGTGTCGGCCCAGAACCAGTATTCCCTGCTTGAGCGGCGGGCGGAGCACGAAGTGCTGCCGGCCTGCGAGAACTTCGGCCTGGGCTTCCTGCCGTTCTTTCCGTTGGGGTCGGGCCTGCTGAGCGGCAAGTACAAGCGCGGCGAGAAGCCGCCGGAGGGCACTCGCCTGGCCGCCTGGGGTTCACGCGGCGCCGCGGCGCTCAGCGACAAGAATTTCGACAAGGTCGAGAAGCTCACCGACTGGGCCGGGGAACGTGGCCACACCATCCTGGAGCTGGCCTTTGCCTGGCTGCTCGGCCACGAGGTTGTGTCCTCGGTGATCGCCGGCGCGACCAGCGTCGAGCAGATCAATGCCAACGCCGCCACCACCGCCTGGGAACTCACCGCCGACGAGGTGGATGAGGTGGCCGCACTGATTTCGTGAGCATAAATCCCGCTCATCCCGGCGAAAGCCGGGACCCAAGCGGGCTATCGGCGCTACAAGCGCGATTGCGAGACCGCGGGCCCAGCTTGGGTCCCGGCTGGCGTTTATCCTTGGGCCGACCAATGGTCGGACCCGGGGACCGAGATGAGCGGAGTTTCTGATGTACGACCTGCTCAAAGGCCTGCGCGTGGTGGAAGGCTCGGCGTTCGTCGCCGGGCCGACCTGTGGGCTCTACCTGGCCCAGATGGGCGCCGAGGTGATCCGCTTCGACAACATCGGCGGCGGGCCGGACTTCCGCCGCTGGCCCCTCGCCGACAATGGATCGAGCCTCTACTGGGAGGGGCTCAACAAGGGCAAGAAGTCTGTGGCCATCGATCTGGCCAGCCCCGCCGGGCGTGAGATCGCCCAGCGCCTGGCAGCCTCGCCAGGTGACGACGGCGGCCTCTTCGTCACCAACTTCCCGGTGGAAGGCTTCCTGGCCTACGACCGGCTGAAAGCGCTGCGCGACGACCTGATCTGCGTGCGCGTCATGGGCTGGTCCGACGGGTCGCAGGGCATGGACTACACGATCAACTCCGCGCTCGGCCTGCCGCTGATGACCGGGCCAGTGGACGACGACCGGCCGGTGAACCATGTGCTCGCCGCCTGGGACCTGCTGACCGGCGCCTATTGCGCCTTCGCCATGGTCTCCGCCCTGCTGGCCCGCTCGCGCGGGGGCGGTGGGCGCGAGATCCGCGTGCCGTTGTCGGATGTCGGCGCGGCGACCATGGCCAACCTCGGCTTCACCGCGGAGACCCAGCTCACCGGCCAGCAGCGGCCGCGCATGGGGAACGACCTCTACGGTGCCTTCGGACGCGACTTCATCACCCGCGACGGCCAACGCCTGATGCTGCTCTGCGTCACGCCCCGGCAATGGTCGAAGGCGCTGGAGGCGCTTGGCATTGTCGCCGCCGCCGCCGCGGTCGAGGCCGAGCTCGGCGTCTCATTCGCCACCGACGAGGGCCTGCGCTTCACCCATCGCGAGCGGCTCTACCCGCTGTTCGAACGGGCCTTCGCGGCCAAGGACGCCGCCGAACTGACCCCGGCCCTCGATGCCGGCGGGGTCACCTGGGGCGCCTACCAGACGCTGGATGTGGCGCTCAACGACCGGCGGCTCTTCAAGGACAATCCGGTGTTCGAAGCCGTCGCCCATCCGAGCGGCCTCAGCTACCCCGCGCCCGGCGCCATGGGCACCGTGCTACCCGACGCGCGCGGGCCGGTGCAGCCGGCGCCTCGGCTCGGGGCGCACACCGACCAGGTGCTGGCCGAGGTGCTGGGCATGAGTTCGAGCGAGATCGGACGCCTGCATGACGCGGGCGTTGTGGCGGGAGCCGACGGACGATGAAACCGCTCAGCCTGGTTCTTATGGCGATGGCATGGGTGTTCGCCGGCGCCGCGACGGCGGCCGACTACAAGGCGCCGCGAAACCCTCTGGGCCAGCCCGACCTGCAGGGCGTCTGGAACACCCATTTCCTGCTGCCGATGGAAGCCCGGCCCGACATGCAGAGCCTGACCTTGCCGGAGCCTGAAGCGGCCGCCTTTGCCCGCAAGCTGAACGAAGAAGCCGGCAAGCTGGCGATCTTCACCCAGGATCCCGAGGTGGCCGAAATCCGCGTCGACCCCAGCCGCTCGGACCTGGCCATCGTCCGCGGCCAGCGGCGCACGCGTCAGGTGGTGCTGCCTGCCGACGGCATGCTGCCGCTGACCCGCGGCGCGCGCGGCCAGATGCGCTTCATCGAGCAGGCGCTGCGCACCCAGTCCGAGCCACCGTTCCCCACCGATGGGCCCGAAGTCCGGCCGAACTGGGAGCGCTGCGTCGTCGGCTGGGGCCAGCCCCCGGTCGTCAGCACCAGCGACATCAACCCGCGAAAGATCGTCCAGACCAGGGACGCCGTAGTGATCCTCACGGAATACGGCCCGGACCTGCGCATCATCCCGTTCACGGACAAGCACGGCCCGCCGCTGCAGGTCTCGGCGCTGGGCGACGCGATCGCGCACTGGGAGGGCGAGACCCTGGTGATCGAGACCATCGGCATGCCGGCGAAGGACGCTCTGCGGCCGTTCCCGACCCTTTTTGTGAGGGCGGAGGCCAAGGTGATCGAGCGCTACACGCGGGTCTCGAAGACCGAGCTGCTCTACCAGTACACGGTGGTCGATCCGGCGATCTACACAGCGCCCTGGCTGGCGGAGTATTCGCTCTTTGCAACGCCAAAGCCGCTCTACGAATTTGCCTGCCACGAGGGCAACTATTCCCTGCCCAACATCCTGGCCGGCGCCCGGGCGGCGGAAAAGGCGCAGGCGGCCGCCAAGTAGCGGCATGGCGCTTTGCAGGTTTGCGCCCAGGGTCTTTAGCCAGGCGGTGAAGGAGCTCTCGGCCATGCCGTCCGGCGCCTGCGCCATCGTCAGCATCTGCGCCGACGGCGGCCAGGGCTCCGTGGCGTTGCTGCAGAAGGCGTAGATCTCAATTTTGAACCGTCATCCCCAGGCTTGTCCCGGGGACCCATAAACGCCGACGCCCGTGGATTGCCTGCAGCGCCTGCGCGTATGGGTCGCCGGGACAAGCGCGGCCATGACGATCAGGGTTTTGGGCTAGGTGGCCGCGGCCAGCTTCACCAGGGCCGCGCCTTCGCTCACCTGATCGCCGAGCGCCACGGTCACGGCCTCGACCGTCCCGTCGTAGGGCGCGGCCAGGGCGTGCTCCATCTTCATGGCTTCGAGGGTCACCATTGCTTGGCCCTTGGTCACCATATCGCCGGCCTTGACCGAGAGCTGGGTCACCTTGCCCGGCATCGGCGAACGGACCTGGCCGTCGGAGGCGGCGCCTTCGTGATCGTCCGCCGGCGGGTGAGATGAAAAGACGAAGGCGTCGCCGCTCTCGAACACCACGATCTCGCCGTCCGGGGTGATCAGGCTGGCACGTTCGGCGGCCGAGGCCGCGGCGTCGGCCATCACCGGCTTGCCGGCCAGGAACAGGCGCACCGCCGTCTCCGGCGCGGCGTTCAGGC
Source organism: Caulobacterales bacterium (assembly GCA_038213205.1). Lineage (GTDB taxonomy): Bacteria > Pseudomonadota > Alphaproteobacteria > Caulobacterales > Caulobacteraceae > Phenylobacterium. The sequence continues at coordinate 7,969 of JBBQTP010000003.1, read as the reverse complement.
GGAAGCCCGCCAGCCGGCGCCAGGGCGAGTCCTCGCCGGTGTCGGCCTCCATCAGCGCCGCCTGGCCGGCGCCCGCCAGGGCGGCCGGCGATGGCTGCCCCTCGGCGGTGAGGGTCGCCAAATTGCGCTCGATGAAGCCGGTGTCGACGTCGCCGGCGATGAAGTCGGGCGCCTCCAGGCAACGCGCGAGGAAGCCGGCGTTGGTCTTCACCGGCCAGACTTCCACGGCGTCGCAGGCGTCGGCCAGTTCGGCGAGCGCCGCTTCGCGGGTTTCGGCGTGGGCGATCAGCTTGGCGATCATCGGGTCGTAGAACGGGGTGATCTCGCCGCCCTCCTCGACGCCCGTGTCGGCGCGCACGGTGCGCGGCAGGACGAAGTGCTCCAGCCGCCCGGTGGACGGCAGGAACAACCCGCCGGCCGTCGACTCCGCATAGAGCCGGGCCTCCACTGCATGACCGGTCAGGCCGATGTCCTTTTGCTTCAGCGGCAGGGGCTCGCCCGCCGCGACGCGCAGCTGCCATTCGACCAGATCAAGGCCGGTGACCATCTCGGTGACCGGATGCTCCACCTGCAGCCGGGTGTTCATTTCCATGAACCAGATGCGGTCGCCCCTCAGGCCCTGGCTGGCGTCGGCGATGAACTCGATGGTCCCGGCGCCGACGTAGCCCGCCGCCTTGGCGGCCTTCACCGCCGCGTCGGTGACCGCCTTGCGGGTCGCCGCATCCATGCCGGGCGCCGGGGCTTCCTCGATCACTTTCTGGTGGCGGCGCTGCAGGGAGCAGTCGCGCTCGTAGAGGTGGACCACGTTGCCGTGGCTATCGCCGAACACCTGCACCTCGATGTGCCGCGGCCGGCTGACATAGGTCTCCAGCAGCACCCGGTCGTCGCCGAACGAGGCCGCCGCCTCACGCTTGCAGGACGCCAGCGCCGCGTCGAAGTCCGTCGCCGCCTCGACCTTGCGCATGCCCTTGCCACCGCCACCGGCCACGGCCTTGATCAGCACCGGGAAACCGATCCGCGCGGCTTCCTTGGCCAGCGTCGCCGGCGCCTGGTCCGCGCCCAGATAGCCCGGCGTCACCGGCACGCCGGCCTTCTGCATCAGCGCCTTGGCGGCGTCCTTCAGGCCCATGGCGCGGATCGCCGAGCTCGGCGGCCCGATCCAGATCAGACCCGCCGCGATCACCGCGTCGGCGAACGCCGCGTTCTCCGACAGGAAGCCGTAGCCCGGGTGGATCGCCTCGGCGCCGGTCTCGCGCGCGGCGGCGATGATCCTCTCCGGGACCAGGTAGCTCTCGCGCGCCGCCGCCGGGCCGATCGGCGCCGCGCGGTCGGCGTCGGCCACGTGGGCGGCATCGGCGTCGGCCTCGGAATAGACCGCGATGGTCTCCAGCCCCATACGCCGGGCGGTGGCGAACACTCGGCGCGCGATCTCGCCGCGATTGGCGACCAGGACGGATTTGAACATAGCGCTGGGCGTCCCTAATGGGCCGTGGCGAGGCCGACGAGCACAAGGCCGCCGACCAGAAGTCCGAAGGCGATGGCTGAGCCGAAGAACAGCAGGGTCATGCGCACGAGGGTCCCGATCACGCTGATCCGGTAGGTCCCGCGCATGTGCATGAACAGATGGATCGGCGACAGCCACAACAGGTTCGCGCCCCAGTCGCCGATCAGAGCGAGGAGGAAGACACCGGTCAGCAACAGCCCCTGGAACGACAGCGAATGCATCGCGAAAATCAGGTGGTCGAAGACGTAGGTGTCCTTCTTGAAGACGAACAACACCGTCAGCATGAGGGCCGCGATCGGCAGCATGAGGACGGCGAACCGTTGGCCCCAGTCCGCCACCGCCGCGAAGAATGCGTCCTGGTGATTGAGCGAGAAGATCAGTCGCTCCTTCATCCAGTTCGACGCCTTGGCGTCGCCGATCTGCATGGTGAAATTCTTCTGCTGCTCGGGCGTCAGGAACTTGGCGGCCTCGGGACTGTTGGGGCCGGCCAGGCGGAACTGTTCCCGGTTCTTCGAAACATCCAAAGCGCCCGCGAAGAACACCAGCAGGAGCACTACCAGGAAGATCCGGAACGGCGGCACCTGCACGGCCCGGTGGCCGTCCAGATAGTCTCGGGTCAGCCGGCCGGGCCGCAGGATCAGCCGTGGGAAGGTTTGCCAGATCCGCCCGTCCAGGTCGGTGAGGCCTTCGACGGCCTCCCAAGTCAGGCGCCAGATCGAGCGGTGGTACTGCTCACCGCGCTGGCCGCAGGTGTAGCACCAGGGACCGGCGAGCGCGGTGTTGCAGTTCGCGCACGGCGCGCCGATCGGCAGGCTGCGTCGCGCCGCGCGCTTGGCCTCCGACGCGATGGTGTCGGCCGTGACCGCTTCAAGGAGGTGGTCGCCCGTCGCCATGGCTACATCCGGAACACGCCGAAGCGCGTCTCGGGGATCGGCGCATTCAGCGAGGCGCTGATCGACAGGCCGAGTACGTCGCGGGTCTGGGCCGGGTCGATGATGCCGTCGTCCCACAGGTGCGCGGTGGCAAAATAGGGATTGCCCTCGTCCTCGTACTTCTGGCGGACCGGGGCCTTGAAGGCTTCCGCCTCGGCCGGCGTCCACTTGGCCGCGTCGCGATGGACGGCGGCCAGCACGCTGGCGGCCTGCTCGCCGCCCATGACGCTGATCCGGCTGTTGGGCCAGGTCCACAGGAAGCGCGGCGAATAGGCGCGGCCACACATGCCGTAATTGCCGGCCCCGAACGAGCCGCCGATCAGCACGGTGAACTTCGGCACCTCGGCTGAGGCGACCGCGGTCACCAGTTTGGCGCCATCCTTGGCGATGCCGCCCGCCTCGTATTTTCCGCCGACCATGAAGCCGGAGATGTTCTGCAGGAAGACCAGTGGGATTTTCCGCTTGCAGGCCAGCTCGATGAAGTGGGCGCCCTTCAGCGCGCTCTCCGAGAACAGCACCCCGTTGTTGGCCAGGATCGCCACCGGATAGCCCCAGATGCGCGCGAAGCCGCAGACCAGGGTCGTGCCGTAGAGCGACTTGAACTCGTCGAACTGCGAGCCGTCGACGATCCGGGCGATCACCTCGCGCACGTCATAGGGCGCGCGTACATCTGAGGGCACGATGCCGTAGAGGTCATCCGCGTCATAGGCCGGCGGCTTCGGCTCGGCGATGTCCATGTCGACGAGCTTGAGCGTATTCAGGTTGCTCATGATGTTGCGTACGATGGCCAGCGCGTGCTCGTCGTCATTGGCCACGTAGTCGACCACGCCGGAGCGGCGGCCGTGAGTGTCGGCGCCGCCCAACTCTTCCGCCGTGATCACCTCGCCGGTGGCGGCCTTCACCAGCGGCGGGCCCCCTAGGAAGATCGTCCCCTGGCCGCGGACGATCACCGTCTCGTCGCTCATTGCCGGCACGTAGGCGCCGCCGGCCGTGCAGGAGCCCATGACGCAAGCGATCTGCGCAAGGCCCTCGGCGCTCATCCGCGCCTGGTTGAAGAAGATTCGCCCGAAGTGGTCGCGATCCGGGAACACCTCGGCCTGGTGGGGCAGGTTCGCGCCACCGCTATCCACCAGGTAGATGCAGGGCAGGCGGTTCTGCAGGGCAATCTCCTGGGCGCGGAGATGCTTCTTCACGGTGATCGGGAAATAGGCCCCGCCCTTCACCGTCGCGTCGTTGGCGACGATCATCGCCTCGCGGCCCGAGACCCGGCCGATGCCGACGATCACCCCGGCCCCCGGCGCCTCGTCATTGTAGAGCCCGTTGGCGGCCAGGCCGCCGATCTCCAGGAACGGCGAGCCCGGATCGATCAGCCGCATCACCCGCTCGCGCGGCAGCAGCTTGCCGCGAGCCACGTGGCGTTTGCGGCTCTCCTCCGGCCCGCCCAGCGCGGCCTCGCCGGCGCGCTTCTTCAGCTCCGCCACGAGCCCACGGTTCACCTTCGCGTTGGCCGCGAAGGCCTTGCCCTTGGCGTCGATGGCGGTGGCGAGTTTCCTCATGCGGTCCTGTTAGTTCCCGGTTTGCGCCTCAAGCGGTCTTTTCCAGCACAAGGTCGAGTTCTGCAATCATCGCCTCGCGCATGGCGAACTTTTGCACCTTACCAGTGACGGTGGTGGGAAAGCCTTCCACGAAACGGATGTGGCGTGGAATCTTGTAGTGGGCGATCTGGCCCTTGCAGAAGTCGCGCACGGCCTCGGGCGTCAACTCCGTGCCGGGTTTCAGCACGATCCAGGCGCAAAGCTCCTCGCCGTACTTCGGGTCCGGCACCCCGATCACCTGGACGTCGGAGATCGCCTCGTGGCGGTAGAGATATTCCTCGACCTCGCGCGGATAGACGTTCTCTCCGCCGCGGATCACCAGGTCCTTGATCCGTCCGACGATGTTGCCGAAGCCGTCCGCGTCGAGGGTGGCGAGGTCGCCGGTATGCATCCAGCGGCCGGCGTCGATCGCCTCGGCGGTCCGCTCCGGATCGTCCCAGTAGCCGATCATCACCGAATAGCCCCGCGTGCAGAGCTCGCCCTTCTCACCGCGCGGCACGATGCGCCCGGCCTCGTCGACGATCTTCACCTCCAGGTGCGGCTGGACGCGGCCGACGGTCGAGACGCGCGCCTCGAGCGTGTCGTCCGCGCCGGACTGGAAGCTCACCGGGCTGGTCTCGGTCATCCCATAGGCGATGGTCACCTCCGGCATGTGCATTCGGTCGATCACCTGCTTCATCACCTCGATCGGGCAGGGCGAGCCCGCCATGATCCCAGTGCGGAGCGTCGACAGGTCGAAGCGGCCGAACTTCTCGGGCCCCAGGATGGCGATGAACATGGTCGGCACGCCGTAGAGCGCCTGGCAGCCCTCGGCCTCGACGGCCTCCAGAACCGCCAGCGGATCGAAGCCCTCGCTCGGATAGACGATGGTCGCGCCGTGGGTGATGCAGCCCAGGTTGCCCATCACCATGCCGAAGCAGTGATACAGCGGCACCGGCACGCAGAGCCGCTCGCCGGGCGCCAACCGGATCGCCTCGGCGACGAAGTAGCCGTTGTTGAGGATGTTGTGGTGGCTGAGCGTCGCGCCCTTCGGGAAACCCGTGGTGCCCGAGGTAAACTGGATGTTGATCGGCTCGTCGAACTGCAGGGTCGGCCCGATTTCGGCCAGGCGCGCTACGTCGGCCGCCGTCCCGGCGTCCATCGCTTGATGAAAGGCGATGCAACCGGCGTGCTCCTGTTCGCCGAGCGTGATCACCAGCCTGAGCGCCGGTAGCCGGGTGGCCTGCAGCGCGCCCGGCCGGGCCGACGAGAGCTCAGGCGCCAGGTCGCGCAGCATGGCCAGGTACTCGCTGGTCTTGTGCGCAATGGCGGTGACCAGCGCCTTGCAGCCGACCTTGTTGAGCGCGTACTCGGCCTCGCTCAGCCGATAGGCCGGGTTGACGTTGACCAGGATCAGCCCGGCCTTGGCGGCGGCGAACTGGGTGACCGCCCACTCCCAGCAGTTGGGCGCCCACATGCCGATGCGGTCGCCGGGCTCAAGGCCGAGCGCCAGCGATCCAGCCGCCAGGGCGTCGACCCGCTGCTTCAGTTCGGCGTAGGTCCAGCGAATCTTCTGGTGGCGCGAGATCAGCGCCATCCCGTCGGGATGGGCCGCGCACGTCGCGTCGAAGCAATCGCCGATGGTCTGCCCCAGCAGCGGCTTGGCGCTGGCGCCGCTCACATAGCTCAACTCGTTCAACGGAAGGTCCCCGCGCTCTGTCCGGCCCCAGATAGCCACCTTTGACAGTCGATCTCCAGCCTTGCGCATGGCAGAGATGCCGCCGTGGCCTACGACAGCGACCAGACTTTCCCCGAAATCCGCGAGGCGGTGCGCAAGCTGTGCGCCCGTTTCCCCGGCCCGTACTGGCGCGCGCTCGACCGCGAGCGGGCCTACCCGACTGAGTTCGTGCAGGCGCTGACCGAGGCCGGCTTCCTCTCCGTCCTGATCCCGGAGGAATATGGCGGCTCGGGCCTGGGCCTGGGCGCGGCCAACGCGGTGTTGGAGGAAGTCCACCGCTCGGGCTGCAACGGCGGCGCGTGCCACGCCCAGATGTACACCATGGGGGTGATCCTGCGGCACGGCTCGCCGGCCCAGAAAGAAGCCTACCTGCCGAAGATCGCGTCCGGCGAGCTGCGCCTGCAGGCTTTCGGCGTCACCGAGCCCGATGCGGGCACCGACACCACCCGGATCACCACCTTCGCGAGGCGAGACGGTGACAGCTACGTCGTCAACGGCCGCAAGCTGTGGATCAGCCGCGCCGAGCACTCCGACCTGATGGTCCTGCTCTGCCGCACGACGAAGCGCGAGGACGCCGCAAAGCCGTCTGACGGCATGAGCGTGCTGCTGGTCGACATGCGCGACGCGGTCGGAAACGGCCTGACCATCACCCCGGTCCGCACCATGCTGAACCACGCCACCACCGAGCTGGCCTTCGAGGACGTGCGTGTTCCTGCCGCCAATCTGATCGGTGAGGAGGGCAAGGGGTTCAAATACATCCTCGACGGCATGAACGCCGAGCGCATCCTGATCGCGGCGGAGTGTATCGGCGACGCCAAGTTCTTCATCGACCGCGCATCCGCCTACGCCAAGGACCGCGAGGTGTTCGGCCGCCCGATCGGCGAGAACCAGGGCGTACAGTTCCCGATCGCCAGGGCCTACGTCCAGATGACCGCCGCGTCGCTGATGGTCGACCGGGCCGCGGCCCTGTTCGAGGCCGGCCAGCCCTGCGGCACCGAGGCCAACATGGCCAAGCTGATCGCCTCGGAGGCGTCCTGGTTCGCGGCCGACATGTGCATCCAGACCCACGGCGGCTTCGGCTTTGCCGAGGAGTACGACATCGAACGCAAGTTCCGCGAAACCCGGCTCTACCAGGTGGCGCCGATCTCCACGAACCTCATCCTCTCCCACGTGGCCACCCACGTGCTGGACCTGCCGAAAAGCTTCTGAATGCCGCAAGAAACCTACACGACGATTCTGCTTACCGAGCCCGCTCCGGGCGTCGCCGTCGTCGCCTTCAACCGACCCGAGGTGGCCAACGCGCTCTCGACCCAGATGGGCGAGGAGTTGACCGAGGCCTGGACGCATCTGGCGTCCCGCGCGGACCTGCGCTGCGCGATCCTCACCGGCGAGGGCCGCCACTTCCAGGCCGGCGCGGACCTGAAAGAGCGCAACGGCATGACCGATGCGGCCTGGGCGCTGCAGCATAAGATCTTCGAGGCCATGGTCCGCGCCCAGCTTTCCGTGCCCGTGCCGATCATCGCCGCCGTCAACGGCGCGGCCATGGGCGGCGGCTGCGAGATGACCCTGGCCTGCGACTTCGCCTATGCGAGCGAGACCGCCCGCTTCGGCCTGCCGGAAGTGGGCCTGGGGATCATGCCGGGCCTCGGAGGCACCCAGCTCCTGCGCCGCTGCGTCGGCGAGCGCCGGGCGATCGAGTTGCTTACCAGCGGCCGCCAGTTCACAGCCGTCCAGGCGCTGGAGTACGGCGTCGTCAATGGCGTCGCCGCCCCGGAGGCCCTGATGGACACCGTCCTGGCCGTCGCCGCCGAGATCGCCGCCAAGGCGCCGCTTTCGGTCCGCGCCCTGAAGCACGTGGTCCGCGAGGCTCACTCGTTGGACCTGGCCGCGGCCATGGAGATGGAACTCTCCGCCTACAATCGCCTGTTCAAGACCGCCGACCGGCGCGAAGGCGTCGCCAGCTTCAACGAAAAGCGGACCCCGGCCTTTCGGGGGGACTAGCGTCCTTCTACTCTGGTGAGAGAGAGGGCTGAAATGGGAGGTGCTATGCTTCGATCGTTCTTGCTTGCGGCCGCACTGACGACCTTGCTGTCGGCCTCGGTTGAGCCGGCGCTCGCGGCGAGTGCAAAGCCCCTGCCTCCAAAGCCCGCCGCCGAACCTCTGAATATCGGCTTCGTGCTCTACACCCAGAGCGATGAACCCGGCGTCCTCAAGGCGAGAT
>JBBQTP010000002.1:0-62720 GCA_038213205.1 Caulobacterales bacterium | reverse complement strand
GGTGCCGTCGCGGTCGATGTCGGTGATGATCAGGGCGCTGACGCCCGCGTCTTCGAACCGCTTGGCCACGGTGACGGCGTCGAGGTCGCTATCTTCGGTCCAGCCCTGGACGGCGACCTTGCCCCTGCGCACGTCGACGCTGACGGCGATCTGCTCGGGCCAGGCCTTGGCCGCCTCGTGGACAATCTCCGGCTGGCGCACGGCGACGGTGCCGAGGATCACCCGGGAGACGCCGGCTTCGATCCAGCCTTCGATGTCGGCCATGGTGCGGATGCCGCCGCCGAGCTGCACCGGCACGGAGACGGCGTTGAGGATCTCCTCCACCGCGGCCTGGTTCACCGCCTTGCCGGAGACCGCGCCGTTCAGGTCGACGACGTGGATCCAGTGGAAGCCACCATCGGCCCAGGTGCGGGCCTGGGCGGCGGGCGAGGTGTTGAACACCGTGGCGGTGGCCAGATCGCCATGCACCACGCGCACGCAGCTGCCGTCCTTCAGGTCGATGGCGGGGTAGAGGATCAAGGTCGCCACTCCAGGAAGCGCGCGAGGAGGTCGAGGCCCACGGCCTGCGACTTCTCCGGGTGGAACTGAACGCCGACGACATTGCCGCGGGCGACGGCGGCGGGGAACCGCTCGCCGTGCTCCACATAGGCCGCGACGTCGGCCCCGTCGCGGGGGAAAAACGCGAAGGAGTGGGTGAAATAGACGGTTTCGCCCCCTTGGAGCCCCTGCATCAACGGGTGGTCGGCCACATCGGTCAGGCTGTTCCAGCCCATGTGCGGGATCTTGATCGCCGGATCGCCGCCGGCTTCCAGCTTGCGCACATCGCCGCCGATCCAGTCGAGGCCGGGGGTTTCGCCGAATTCCAGGCCGCGCGAGGCGAGCAGCTGCATGCCGACGCAGATGCCGAGGAAGGGCGCGCCCTTGGCGTGGACCGCCTCGGTCATGGCCTCGGCCACCCCGGGGCGAGCCTCGAGCGCGGCCATGCAGGCGGCAAACGCGCCGACGCCGGGCAGGACGATGCGGTCGGCGGTGGCGATCACGTCCGGATCGTCGGTGACCACGATCTCGCTATGCCCGCCAGCCACGCGAAGGAGGGCCTTTTCGGCCGAGCGAAGATTGCCCGACCCGTAATTGATCAGGGCGACACGCTGCATTTCAGGAAATTCCTACAGCACGCCTTTGGTGGAGGGGGCGTGGCCATGGGTCTTGGGGTCGAGCTCGACGGCGTGACGCAGTGCGCGCGCCAGCGCCTTGAAGCCGCTCTCGGCGATGTGGTGGGAATTGGTCCCGTAGAGGGTCTCCAGATGCACGCAGGCGCCGCAGTTCATGGCGAAGGCGTGGTGGAATTCCTTGAACAGCTCGGTGTCCATGTCCCCGACCTTGGGCGTCTTGTAGGCGACGTTGTGGATCAGATAGGCGCGGTTGGAGAGATCGATGGCGCAGCGCGTCAGGGTCTCGTCCATCGGGATATAGGCGTGGCCGAACCGGCGGACGCCCTTGAAGCCGTCCAGCGCCTGACTGAACGCCTGGCCCAGCACGATCCCGGTGTCTTCCACCGTGTGGTGCATGTCGATGTGCAGGTCGCCCTTGGTCTCGATCGTCGCGTCGAACCCGCCGTGGCGGATGAAGCTTTCCAGCATGTGGTCGTAGAAGCCGATGCCGGTGGAGATCTTGGACTCGCCGGAGCCATCCAGATCGAGCACGATCCGGATCTGGGTCTCCTTGGTGTTGCGGACGACTTCCGCTGTTCTGGCCGTATCTGGGCGGCTCATCTTTTTAGTACCCTTTGGACGCCGCCAGCTCTTTCAAGCTGACCTGCGGGCGCGGTCCGTAGTGCGAAATCACCTCGGCCGCCGCGAGACTGGCGAGTTGGCCGCATTGCTGCAGCGGCCGCCCCCGCGAGAGGCCGAACATGAATCCGGCTGCGTATTGGTCGCCGGCGCCGGTGGTGTCCACGACTTTCTCCACTGCTTCGGCCTTCACCGTAAGCCGCTCTCCCTGCGAAAGGATCACCGAGCCGGAGGCGCCGCAGGTGACGGCGGCCAGGCTGACGCGGGTGCGCAGCTGCTCGACGGCGGCGTCTAGGTCGTGGGTCTGGAAGAGGGCGGTGGCCTCGCTCTCGTTGGCGAAGAGCAGGTCCACCTGGCTTTCGATGAAGCCCAGCAGCCCGGCCCGGTGCCGCTCGACCACGAAGCTGTCGGAGAGGGTGAGCGCGATCTTGCGGCCGGCGCCGTGGGCCAGGGCGGCGGCCTTGGCGAAGGCGCGGCGCGCCGGCTCGGCGTCGAACAGGTAGCCTTCCAGGTAAACGATCTTGGCGGCTTCTACGGTCGCGGCTTCAACATCGGTGTCGGTGAACTCCACCGAGGCGCCCAGGAAGGTGCACATGGTGCGCTGGGCATCGGGGGTGACGTTGATCATCGAGATCGCGGTGCCCGGCCCGGCGACCAACGGGGCGTTCTCGAAGCGGGCGCCGATGGCGGCCATGTCATGACGGAAGACTTCTCCCAGCCAGTCGTCGGCGACCTTGCCCATGAAGGCGCCCCTGCCGCCGAAGCTGGCGAGGCCGGCGATGGAATTGGCGGCCGAGCCCCCCGAGGTCTCCACGCCCGCCGCCATCCTGGCGTAGAGCGCCGCCGACTGGGCCTGATCGACCAGCATCATCGCACCCTTGTCGAGACGGTTCTCGGTCAGGAAAGCGTCGCTCGCTGGAGCGATGACGTCGACGATGGCGTTGCCGATCGCGGCGACGTCGTAAAGGTCCGGCATGGTTGAGCTTTCAGGCGGCAGGCCGGGCGGGCTTACAGAAATTCGGCCCGCCCGGCAACGCAGCCTGGCTCATTGCTCACAACCGGGGGTCACGCCGTCAGGTGCGAGATCAGGAAGGCGGCGGCCGGCAGCATCAGCAGGAAGCCGACGACGATGATGGCGACGAGACCCCACTCGGCAGGGGAAATCCGCACATCACCGCGTTCGTCGCCTGGGCCGGCGTTACGCTCGGCGATGTCCAGGTTGGCGATGCATTCGGTGGTCATGGCGGGCTCCTTCAAGGCTTAGGCTTCGGATGACTGTGAGATAGGTCATCGAACCCGATCCGACAAAGGAGAAGCCCACCCATCAGGTGAGCTGAGATCACTCGAAGCGGCGTAGCCCCTCGGCATCTGCCTGGGCCAACAGCCAGGTCCGAAAGCGGCGGATGTCCGGCCGGTCGGCCTTTTCCGGGAGGGAGAGAATCCATTGGCTGTAGGTGGAGAGGAGTTCGATATCGAAGGGCTTCACCAGCCGCCCCGAGGCGAGCTCGTCCTTCACCAACGCGGCTTCGGCGAGCGCTACGCCGCGGCCCGCCATGGCCGCCTCGATCGCCAGATAGGTGTTCGAGAATAGCTGCCCGCCCCGCCAGTCGACTTCCGGCGCGCCCGCCTGCGCCAGCCAGGCGCCCCAGTCCGGCTCGGCCTGGGCCAGGTTCACGTCGCCGAATAGCTGCACCTTGGCCAGATCGCGGGGGTGGTTGAGCGGCGTCTGCTCCAGCAGGCGCGGGCTGCACACCGGGAACATGAAGAGCGAGATCAGCTTGTTCGCCGCAAAGCTGGGGTAGGGACCCCGCCCGAAGCGGATCGCCACGTCGTAGCGGTCGCGCACCAGGTCGACCGGCTCGTCGATGGCCGCCACCAGCACCTGGATGTCGGGGTGGCGCTCGCTGAACAGGTGCAGGCGCGGCACAAGCCAGCGGGCAGCGAAGGAATGCATGGCGGTGACCGCCAACACGGCCTGTCGCGGATTGCGCACCTCCTCCACCGCCTCCACGATCGCGGTGATCCCCTGGCGCACGCCGATCGCCAAGCGCTGGCCGGTCTCGGTGAGGCGGACCGCGCGGTTGAAGCGCTCGAACAGGCGCACCGCCAAGTCGGCCTCCAGGGCCTTGATCTGGCGGCTGACGGCGCCGGGCGTGATGGCCAGTTCCTCAGCGGCCTGCAGGAAGCTCTCGTGCCGCGCGGCCGCCTCGAAGACCCTCAAGGAGGTCAGCGGCAGGCGGGGCCGCGCGCTCATGCGAGCGAACTTGGGGCGCGCACGAACAGGTGGCGACTGGGGCAAAGGTCGCCGACCACGCAGTCCTCGCACTTCGGCCGCCGCGCCGCGCAGACATAGCGGCCGTGCAGGATCAGCCAGTGGTGCGCGCGGGTCTGCAGCGGCGCGGGCGTGATGGTCATCAGCTCGGCCTCGACCTGATCGGGCGTCTTGCCCCGGGCAAGGCCCAGGCGGTGGGAGACCCGGAACACGTGGGTGTCGACGGCGATGGCCGGCTCGATGCGCAGTTCGTTCAGCACCACCGAGGCGGTCTTGCGCCCGACGCCGGGCAGGGATTGCAGCGCCTCCCGGGTCAGCGGCACCTCGCCAGCGTACTGCTCGATCAGGATCCGGGCGGTGGCGATGACGTTCTTGGCCTTCATGTTGTAGAGGCCGATCGACGAAATGAAGGGCTTCAGCCCCGCCTCACCCAGCGCGAGCATCTTGCCCGGCGTGTCGGCGACCTTGAACAGCTTGGTCGTGGCCTTGTTGACCGAGACGTCGGTGGCCTGGGCCGACAGCGCCACGGCGGTGACCAGCTCATAGGGGCTGGCGTAGTCCAGCTCGGTGCGCGGGTCGCTCTCCTGGTCCTCAAAGCGGCGAAAGATCTCGGCGATCCGCGCCTGCTCGGCCGGCCCCAAGCGCGCCTTGCGGGCGGCCGGCTTTCGGGATTTTGGGGACTTGGCCATGCGAGAGGCAAGATGGCGGCGCCCCCCTTTTTCGCCAAGGCGGATTTGGGGCCTATGGTCCCAGCCCAGATGACGGGCCTCACCTACATGGACGCGGTGATCACGCCGCACCGCTCGCTCTCGGAGCGCGGGTTCATCATCCTGATCGCGATCGTTACCGTCGCGAACTGCATCTCGGCCGCGGTGTTCGTGCGCATGGGGGCGGTGTTCGTGCCGCTCTTCCTCGGCCTCGACGTGATGGCGGTGATCGTCGCCTTCACCGCCAGCTTCCGCGCCGCGCGGCGGGTGGAGCGGGTGCAGGTGACCGCGCGCGAGATCGTGGTGACCCACGAGACGCCGCAGTGGCGCAAGATCGTCTGGGAAAGCCCGACCGCCTTCACCCGTGTGGCGGTCGAGGAGGAGGATGGGCGCAACGTCGGTCTGCGGCTGGCGCTGTCCAGCAAGCAGGTCCCTGTCGCTCAGGCGCTCAGCCCCCGTGAACGGGCGGCGTTCGCGCTAGCGCTGAAGCAGGCGATCTCCGAGGCGCGGCTGGAGCGGGGCTAGCTCTTCGCCGGAGCCGGCGGCGGCACGGGCGGCGCCTCGACGATCTGGTCGAAGACGATTTTCCAGCCGCCGCCGCGGCGCTGCCAGACGCGGACGTAACTTCCGGTTCGCCCCTCCCAACGCGCATCGCCATAGGTCCAGACCAGGTCGCCAGCCCGGGACGCGCCGCCGCCCAGCGGGCTGAAATCGATCGCCTTGGCGCGCGTCGCGAGCTCCCGGCCGGCCGCAGTAAGGCCATTGACCGGCATGTGCGTCGAGCCCTGGACCCGGGCCAGCGGCGCAAGCGCGGCGATGACCGCGCCGGCGGAATCGGTCTTTGCCCGGGCGGCCAGCGCGGCTTCGGCGGCCTTCACCTGAGTGAGGGCGACGGCCGGCGACAGGGGTTTCGCGTCGCCGGGCGGCAGGGCGATGGGCGCCACCGCGGGGCCGGGCGCGGCCGTCCCGTCGGCGTCGATGCCGCCGTCATAGATCCACTTCCAGCCGCCGCTCGCCTGGCGCTGCCAGACGGTGAAATAGAAGACGCCCGGCTTGCCGGCGTTGATCGTCGCCGGGCCGGTGGTGAAGCCGAGGTCGCCGGAGCGCGCGATGCCGGCGTAGTTGGGCCACCACGCCAGCAGTGTGCCGCCGTCCTTGGGCGTCTTGGGCGGTGGGTGGCCGCCGTAGACGGTCTTAGCGTTCACCGGTCCGGGACTGAAGACGATGGCGTCGTCGGTCATATATTCCAGGAAGCTCGGCGCGATCCCGACCACGGCGGCGCGGGCGGAAAAGGCGCGCTCGGCGGCGATCACCGGGGCCGGATCGGCCGGGTGGGCCTGCGCCGAGGTCGCCAGCAGTCCGGTGGCGGCCAGCGCCATCAGCGTCTTATACACGTGAACAGTCTCCGGAGTTTGTGACGCGACCCTAGGACGGTCCGCAGCCGGCGTCGCGTGGCCGTGCTGCGAATGGCCCGGGGCTCGCGACGGACGCCGGATGGCGGTTGCGCCGGACGGGCGAACGGCCAAGATGATCGGCCATGGCCTTCACCGACATTGAGATCGAGCGCTACGCGCGCCACCTGGTGCTCCGCGAGGTGGGCGGGCCGGGCCAGCAGAAGCTGAAGGCCGCCCGCGTGCTGATCGTCGGGGCCGGCGGCCTGGGCGCGCCTGCGGCGCTCTACCTGGCCGCGGCAGGCGTAGGCACGGTGATCCTGGCGGACCCCGACACCGTCGACCTCTCCAACCTGCAGCGCCAGGTGCTCTACACCGAGGAAGACCTCGGCCGGCCCAAGGCCGAGGCGGGGACCGACCGGCTGGCCGCGCTCAACCCGCACATCTTCGTGGCCGGTTTCGCGGAGGCCTTCGATGCTTCGACAGCGGATGAACTGTGCGAGGGGGTCGATCTGGTGCTCGACGGGACCGACGACTTCGCGGTGCGCTACGTCGTCAACGCCGCCTGCGTGAAGCACGGCAAACCGCTGGTCTCGGGGGCGATCGGCCGGTGGACCGGGCAGGTGGGGATTTTCGCGGGGAGACCCTGCTACCGCTGCCTGGTGCCGGAGCTTCCGCCGGACGCCGAGACCTGCGTCGCGGTCGGCGTGGTTGGGGCGCTGGCGGGGGTAATCGGCTCGATGATGGCGCTGGAGACCATCAAGCTGATCGTGGGCGCTGGCGAGCCCTTGACCGGGCGGTTGCTGATCTACGACGCGCTGTCGGCGGAGACGCGGACGGTGAAGGTGGGCGCAGACCCGGAGTGTCCGGTGTGTGCCACCCCCTCTCAGGGAGGAATGGCATGAGCCAGGCGGACTGGACCCGGGTCGACGACTATATGGTGGGCGCGCTGCTGGCGCCGGACCCGGTGCTCGACCAGGCGCTGGCCGACAGCGACGCGGCGGGTTTGCCGGCCATCGCGGTGGCGCCCAACCAGGGCAAACTCCTGATGCTGCTGGCCCAGATGGTCGGCGCGCGGCGAATCCTGGAGATCGGCACGCTGGGCGGCTATTCGACCATCTGGCTGGCTCGCGCCCTGCCGCCGGGCGGCCGGCTGATCTCGCTGGAGTACGAGGCGAAACACGCCGAGGTGGCGCGCAAGAACCTGGCGCGCGCCGGCCTGGCCGACGTGGCCGAGGTGCGGGTCGGCCGGGGCGTCGAGCTGCTGCCGCACGTCGAGGGGCCCATCGACTTCAGCTTCATCGACGCCGACAAGGCCTCGAACCCGGACTATTTCAAAGGCGCGCTGAAGCTGTCGCGGCCGGGCTCGGTGATCGTGGTCGACAATGTGGTGCGTGGCGGCGGAGTGACCGACCCCAAGGGCGACGCCAACATCCAGGGCATCCGCAAGATGAACGAGATGATCGCCGCCGAGCCGCGGGTCAGCGCGACGGCCGTGCAAACGGTGGGGTCCAAGGGCTGGGACGGGTTCTGTCTGATCCGTGTGTTGCGCTAGCGGGCCAGCAGGATCCCGGCGTTCGCCGGGGTGAGTCGCTGCGCGCTCACATCATCGACGGAATGACCCGGTCGGGCGGCTTGTGGCCGTCCATCCAGGTGCGGATGTTGATGATCACCTTCTCGCCCATGTCGATGCGGCCTTCGATGGTGGCCGAGCCGAGGTGGGGGAGCAGGACCGCATTGGGCAGCCCCAGCAGCTTGGGATTGATCGTCGGCTCGAACTCGAAGACGTCAAGGCCGGCGCCCGCTATGGAGCCCGCCTTCAAAAGCTCGGCCAACGCGTTTTCGTCGATGATCTCGCCGCGGGCGGTGTTGATCAGGATGGCGTGCGGTTGCAGCAGCTTGAGGCGGCGCGGCGAGAGCAGGTGATAGGTGGCGGGCGTGTGCGGCGAGTGGACCGTGATGATGTCCATCCGGGCCAGCATCTGGTCGAGGCTCTCCCAGTAGGTGGCCTCAAGCTCCTCGGAGATCCGCGAGGAGACCGGTTTTCGGTTGTGGTAGTGGATCTGCAGGCCGAAGGCGCGGGCGCGGCGGGCGACCGCCTGGCCGATCCGGCCCATGCCGATGATCCCCAGCCGCTTGCCGGTGATCCGGTGGCCCATCATCCAGGTGGGGTTCCAGCCGTGGAATTCGCCGGCCTGGGCGACGTTCGCGCCTTCGACGATGCGGCGCGAGACCGCCATCATCAGGGCCATGGTCAGGTCGGCGGTGTCCTCGGTGAGCACGCCGGGGGTGTTGGTGACGGCAATCCCCTTGGCGATCGCCGCCGCCACGTCGATGTGGTCGACGCCCGCCCCGAAGTTGGCGATCACCTTCAGCTTTGGCCCCGCGCCCGCCAGCAGCGCCTGATCTATCCGGTCGGTGATGGTAGGGACCAGGACGTCGGCGCGGCTGACCGCGTCGGCCAGCCGTTCCGCGGTGAGCGGCTCGTCCGTCAGGTTGAGTTCGGTATCGAACAGCTCACGCATACGCGTCTCCACCGGATCGGGGAGCTTGCGCGTGACGATGACTTTCGGCTTGCGGACGGCCATTCTGACTTACACAAGAAGGGGGGCTGGACTTGAAAAAGAGGCGGCGACGTTTCCTGCACCGTTGGTCGGCGCGATGTGTTGCCAGAACCTCTAGCAAAGCCGCTTGGGGCGGCCAAGGCGAGGCGCAGTAATTGACCGCAACGAAACGGCATCTGCTGAAAACTCCGGCTACCTCCGAGGGAGCCACCTCCAAGGGGGCGAGGTCCTATTGGGCGGTCGCCCTGCTGGCGGGACTGAGTTTCGCGGCCAAGTCTGCGCCCAATGAGCGCCAGACGCCCTCGGGCATGGCAGTGCCCCGCTACGTCTCTTTGAAGTTCGCCAAGGTCAACGCCCGGGCCGGGCCGGGGGACGATTACAAGCTGCTCTGGGTCTACCGGGTGCGCGGATTGCCCCTGCAGGTGGTCGCCGAGACCTCCGAGTGGCGACGAGTCTGCGATCCGGAGGGCGCGCTGGCCTGGGTGCACAAGCGGGTCACCGACGGGCGAC
This sequence comes from Caulobacterales bacterium, assembly GCA_038213205.1. Lineage (GTDB taxonomy): Bacteria > Pseudomonadota > Alphaproteobacteria > Caulobacterales > Caulobacteraceae > Phenylobacterium. The sequence goes on along the minus strand of JBBQTP010000002.1, from coordinate 53,486 downwards.
GCACCACCATCAACATGGGCGTCCAGCCGGCGGCGCTGATGCGTCGGCCCAAGGACGACGCCAAGGCGGACGCCTATTTGAACCCCAAAGCGCTGGCCACGTTGGACCGCTGCGGCAAGGGTTGGTGCAAGGTGAAGGCCGACCGGGCCTCGGGTTGGGTGAAGGCGGGGATCCTCTGGGGCACCACCGATACGGCCCAGTGCCGCCAGTCTGGGTCCCAGCCCGGGTCGTGACGCCGCCATTGAGCCCGCTGGGCGGCTCTGCTAGGGCCTGACCCCTCTAAGAATCGGAACCACAGATGACGGACGCCAAAGCCCAGGACCACTACAGCTTCGAGGAGCTGATGACGTGTGCCCGCGGCGAAATGTACGGGCCGGGGAACGCCCAGCTGCCGTCGCCGCCGATGCTGCTGTTCGACCGCATCACCAAGATGACCGACGACGGCGGGACCCATGGCAAGGGCTTCATCGAGGCCGAGTTCGACATCAATCCGGACCTCTGGTTCTTTCAGTGCCACTTCATCGGCGACCCGGTGATGCCTGGCAGCCTGGGCCTCGACGCGCTCTGGCAGCTGGTCGGCTTCTACCTCGGCTGGATCGGCGGCAAGGGCCGCGGACGCGCGCTCGGCTGCGGCGAGGTGAAGTTCGGCGGCGAAGTGACACCGAATATCAAGAAGGTCACCTACAAGATCGACATGAAACGGGTGATCAATCGCCGTCTGGTGATGGGCATCGGCGACGGGGTGTTGGAAGCCGACGGCGTTCCCATCTATTGGGCTGCAGATCTACGCGTCGGCCTTTACCAGCGGCCCTGACGGCCGGGAGAAGCGGGAACCAGCATGCGCCGTGTCGTCGTCACCGGGATGGGCATCGTCTCGTCCATCGGCAACAACACCAACGAGGTGTTGGCGTCGCTGCGTGAGGCGAAGCCAGGGGTTGTCGCTGCGCCGGAATATGCCGAGCTCGGCTTCCGCTGCCAGGTGCACGCGCCGCCGCAGATCGACTGGGAATCCATGGTCGACCGGCGCGCCGCGCGATTCCTGGCCCAGGGCACGGCCTTCGGCCACCTGGCCATGGAGCAGGCGATCGCCGATAGCGGCCTGGAAGAGGCCGAGGTCTCCAACGTACGCACCGGCCTGATCGTCGGCTCCGGCGGGCCGTCAACGCGGGCCATTGTCGAGGCGGCCGAAATCACCCGCACCAAGGGGCCCAAGCGGGTCGGCCCGTTCGCGGTGCCCAAGGCGATGAGCTCCGGCGCGTCCGCGGTGCTGGCCACCTGGTTCAAGATCAAGGGCCTTAACTTCTCGATCTCCTCGGCCTGCGCGACCTCCGCCCACTGCATCGGCGTCGGCTACGAGCAGATCCTGATGGGTAAGCAGGACGTCGTGTTCGCCGGCGGCGTCGAGGAGCTCGACTGGACGCTCAGCGTGATGTTCGACGCCATGGGCGCGATGAGCTCGAACTTCAACGCGACCCCGGCCGTGGCCAGCCGCGCCTATGACAAGGACCGCGACGGCTTCGTGATCGCCGGCGGTGGTGGGATCGTGGTGCTCGAGGAGTACGAGCACGCCAAGGCGCGCGGGGCGAAAATCCTGGGCGAGATCATCGGCTACGCGGCCAATTCCGACGGCTTCGACATGGTCGCGCCATCCGGCGAGGGCGCGGTGCGCTGCATGAACATGGCCATGTCGACGATCGGCGGGCGGACCATCGACTACCTGAACCCGCACGGCACCTCGACGCCGGTGGGCGACAGCCGAGAGATGGAGGCGGTCCGTGCGGTGTTCGGCGACAAGCCGCCGCTGATCTCGTCCACCAAGTCGTTGACCGGCCACAGCCTGGGCGCGGCCGGCGCGCAGGAGGCGATCTACTGCCTGCTGATGCTCAACAACGGCTTTGCAGCCGAGAGCGCCAACATCACCACCCTCGATCCGGAATTCGCCGACCTGCCGATCCTGCGGCAGCGGTCGGACAAGCCGCTGGAGACGGTGATGAGCAACTCGTTCGGCTTCGGCGGGACCAACGGCTGCCTGGTGATGGCCAAGGTCTGAGGCGTCCGCCGGGGCTTTCCGGGATGACACCCAAGACTTGATCGTCCACAACCCCGCCCAACGGGACCGAGGGAGACGCCAAGTGGCTGACGACTATCAGATGCTCAAGGGCGACCTCATGCGCGGCAAGCGCGGGATCGTCACCGGCGTCGCGAACCACCAGTCGATTGCCTGGGGCATCGCCAGCCAGCTGGCCGCCCAGGGCGCGGAAATGGCCTTCCTGCACCTGCCGGGCATGGAGCGTCGCGTCGCGCCGCTGGCCGAAAGCATCGGCGTGAAGGTGCTGAGCCCGGTCGACGTCACCGACGACGCCTCAATGGACGCGGCCTTCGCGACGGTGAAGCAGGCGTTCGGGACCATCGACTTCTTCGTCCACGCCATCGCCTCCGCCAATCGCGACGAGCTGAAGGGCTCGTTCGTCGAGAACACCACCCGCGAGGGCTTTTTGCGGGCGATGGAAATCTCGGCCTTCAGTTTCGTTGACTGCGCCCGGCGGGCCGCGACGCTGATGCCGCCGACCGGGGGCTCGATCATCACGCTGACCTACATGGGCTCGGAGCGCGCGATCCCGAACTACAACACCATGGGCGTGGCCAAGGCCGCGCTGGAGGCCGCCGTGCGCTATGCGGCGCGCGACCTGGGGCCGAACGGCATCCGGGTCAACGCACTGTCCCCCGGCGCCATGCGCACGCTTTCGCTGGCGGGCATCGCCGGTGGGCGCGGCATGCTGGCCAAGGGCCGGGCGCTGTCGGCCATGCAGGAGGACACCTCGATGGAGGGCGTCGCCGGTGCGGCTCTTTGGCTGGCCTCCGACCTCGGCCGCTCGACTACGGGCGAGGTGGTCCACGTGGACGCCGGCTTCCACATCATGGGCTTCAAGGAAGACGAAGCCGCCGAAAGCGAAAGAGCGGAAAGCTAAGGCGCGTAGGCGCGGATAAAACGAGCCGCGGCTTCAATGGCGATCCGCTCGATGTCGGCGTCGGTGAGCGCCGGCCCGATGCCCATCATCGCCTTGGTCTGGCGGGTGGAGACCACCATGCCGCCGAAAAATTCGGCGGCCTCGGCTGGGTCGGGGCAGTCGAGTCTTCCAGCCCGGGTTTCCGCGGCCAGGAATTCGGCCAGGCGCCGCCGGCTCGCGCGCGGTCCGGCCTCGAACACCGCGTGGCTGACCTCGGGCATGGTCTCGGCCCCGACCATGGCGAGGCGGAACAGCGACAAGCCGCGAGGCATCAGCAGGACCTGCAACAAGACGCGCGCATAGCCCGCGAGCGCGCCATGCGGGTCCTCCAGCGCGTCGGGCGCGTCCAGGGCGGCAGTGATCTCCGCGACCCGGCGGTCTGACATCACCCGGACCAGCTCGGCCTTGGAGCCGTAGTGATTATAGATGGTCTGTTTGGAGACGCCGGCGCGGCGCGCAACCTCCTCCATTGAGGCCAGGGGGCCGCGCTCGGCCAGCACGTCGACGGCGGCGTCGAGGATGGCCTCGGTCTTGGCGACATCGATCTGGCCGACCGCGCGGGCCATCAGTGGGCTCCCCCACCTTGAGCACGGGGCGGCGGGCCAGCCATCGGCGCGCCGGGCTTGGCGAACAGCGCCAGGAAGGCCGCGAACCAGCAGCCGATCGACAGGAACATGAAGCAGTCGCCGAAGCTCAGCACTACGGCCTGGCGGCGCATCAGCATCGAGAAGGCCTTGCGCGCCCCGCCCTCGGGATCGGCCATGCCGCCGTCGCTCATCATGCCGGAAAGGCCGGACAACATCCCCTGGCTCATCGGGTTGGCGGTGGAGGCGGCCGCGGTGATGTCGGCGTAGTGGGCGAAGGTCTGGTTGGTCAGGATGGTGGCCAGCACCGCCAGGCCGATGGCCCCGGCGACGTTGCGGATCAGGTTTATCAACCCCGAAGCGTCCTTCATCATGGTCACCGGCAGGGTCGCGACGGTCATCATCTGGGCGGCGACCATGGCGGTCATCGAGCCGACGCCGCGGACGATCTGCAGCATCAGGAATTCGCGGAAGCCCCAGTCGTCGGTGATCCGCGCGCCCAGGCCGATCGCCCAGGCCATCAGCGAGAAGCCGATCACCATGGCGACGCGGGCGTCCATCTTGCGGACCATCCAGCCGCAGAGTGGGGCGCAGAGGAACATGGTCAGTCCGGAGACCAGCATGGTGGTGCCGACGTCGCCGGAGGAGAAGCCGCGCACCTGGCCAAGATACAGCGGCAGGATGAAGGTGCCTCCGAACAGGCTCATGCCGGTGACGAAGGTCATCACGATGCCGAGCGAGAAGTTGCGGTCGGTGAACGGTCTGAGCGAGACGATCGGCTGGCGATAGGCGAGCTGGCGCCAGATGAAGGCGATGCCGGCCAGGGCGGCGAGCACCACCAGCCACAGGATCACGTCGTCCTGCAGCCAGCTGTTCTTGGCGCCTTCCTCCAGCACGTACTGCATGGCGAGCAGGAAGACCGTCATCAGGCCCAGACCCCACCAGTCGATGCCCTTGGAGAGCCGCGGGTCCGGCTTGTCGAAGTCGCCGTAGCGGCTGACCAGGAACACCACCAGCAGGCCCACCGGCACATTGATGAAGAACAGCCAGCGCCAGGACAACGCCTCGGTGATGTGGCCGCCCAGGGTCGGGCCGATGGTCGGCGCCAGGGTGACGATCAGGCCTACCAGCACGTTGGCGGTGGTGCGCCGCTCGGGCGGGAAAACGGTCATGGCGGTGGCGAAGATCGGCGGGATCATCGCGCCCGCGGCAAGGCCCTGCAGGGCCCGCGTCAGGATCATCATGTCGACGCTGGAGGCGAGGCCGGTGGCGACGGAGGTGATGATGAAGGCGATCGAGGCGATCACATAGAACCGCTGGGTGCCCCACATCTTGGTCAGGTAGGCGGTGAGCGGCATGATCACCACCTCGGCCAGCAGGTAGATGGTCTGCACCCAGCTGATCTCGTCGGCAGTGGCCCCGATGCCGGCCTGGATCTGCACCAGGGACGAGGCGACGATCTGGATGTCCAGCATGGCCATGAACTGGCCGATGATCATCCCGCCGAAGCCCAGGAAGACCTTGGTCCAGTTGACGGTCTGGCCGTCGGCGCCCAGCTCCACGGAGGGCGGGCGGACCGGCGCGGGCGGGGTCAAGGTGACGGCGGCGTCAGCCATCGCGAGGCCTAGCGGCGGGCGACGACAGCGGGCGAGGCGGCCGCGTCGGCGAAGCTGACACCGGTCTTGCTCGTGACGTCGACTTTCACCTCCACCGAGAGGCCGGGGCGAAGCGCGCCGGACAGCGGCTGGCTGCGATCGACCGCGATCTTCACCGGCAGGCGCTGCGCGATCTTGGTGAAGTTGCCGACCGCGTTCTCCACCGGGATCAGGGCGAACTCGGCGCCGGTGGCGGGGGCGAAGCTGTCGATGCGGCCCTTGATCGACTTGTCCCCGAAGGCGTCGGCGCGGATCTCCACCGGCTGGCCGACCCGCAGGCGCGAGACCTGGGTCTCCTTGAAGTTGGCGACCACATAGGCCTCGTTCAGCGGCACGATGGTCATCAGCGCCCCGCCGGGCCGCACGTCTTGGCCGACGCGGACGCCGCGCGCGCCGACCACGCCGGCCGAGGGGCTGCGGATCTCGGTTCGGCTAAGGTCGATGCGGGCCTGGTCGACGGCGGCGCGGGCAGCGGCGGCCTGGGCCTGGGTCTGATCGCGGGCTGAGCCCAGGGAAGCGGCGGCCTGGCGCTCGGCGGCCAGTGTGGCCTGGGCCTGGTCGACAGCGGCGACGGCCTGAGCCTGGGCGGCGCCGGCGGTCTGCATCCGCTGGGTCGAGGAGTAGCCGGCCTTCTGCAGGGCGCCGTAGCGATTGAGCTCGGCGGCTGTCCATTCGGCCTGGGCCTTGGCGCTGGCCACGCCGGCGGCCTTCTGGGCGATCATCGCCTGTTCGAGCTTGGCCTTGTCGTCGACCTGGCGGACGCCGGCCTCCAGGGCTTCGGCGTTGGCCTGGGCTTGCGCCAGCCGGGCCTGGATGGAGGCGGGATCGATGCGGACCAACAGGTCGCCCGGCTTGACCGTCTGGTTGTCGGCCACGGCGACCTCGATGACCGTGCCGTCGACCAGCGGGGCCACGGAGACCTTGTCGGCGGCGACGAAGGCATTGTCGGTCTTTTCGTAGTGCTGGCGGTCGGTCCACCAGAGCAGGCCGCCGGCGCCCACTGCCAGGATAGCGACGCCGCCCGCCAGCATCGGAACCAGTCGTTTCGGCAGTCCCGCCATATCCCGACCTCTAATCTTGGACTCTCCAGTCCAATCGATCACACGGCCTCGGTATCCGACAAGTGAATAATGGACTAGTGCGTCCAGAAAACCTGCCGGCGGGCCCAGAGGGCCTGGACGGGCGCACCGCTTCGTGGGCGTATCGCGGCCGATGAGCGACCAATCCGCAGACGTGATCATCGCCGGCGCCGGCATCGCGGGGGCAACCCTGGCCCTGGCGCTGCAGCAGGCGGGCCTGACGCCGGTGCTGATCGATCCGGTGGTGTTCGACGCCCAGCTGGCGCCGACCTTCGACGGCCGCGCCTCGGCCATCGCCTATGCCGCGTTCCGCCAGTGGAGGGCGCTGGGCCTCGCCGCCGACCTGGAGCCTTGCGCCCAGCCGATCGAGCAGATCCTGGTTACCGACGGCAAGGCGCCGGGCGCCTCGGCTGCGGGGCCGGGCCCGTTCTTCCTGCGCTTCGACAGCGCCGAGATCGCCGACAGCTCCGACGGCGAGCCGCTGGGCTATCTGATCGAGAACCGCCACATCCGCGCGGCGCTCGCCAAGGCGGTGATCGCCGCGGGGATCGAGGTGCTGGCCCCCGCGCGGGTGGCGAGCGCGGCATTCGAGGCCCGCGAGGCGGTGGTGACCCTGGGGGACGGCCGGCGGCTGACCGCCCCGGTGGCGGTGGGCGCCGAGGGCCGCGGCTCGATCATCCGACGCGACGCGGGCATCGGGGCGGTGGGCTGGGACTATCCGCAGACCGGCGTGGTGGCGACGGTGCGGCTCGAACGCCCGCACCAGGGCGTCGCCTATGAGCATTTCCTGCCCGGCGGTCCCTTCGCCATCCTGCCGCTGACCGGTGGCCGCGCGAGCCTGGTCTGGACCGAGAGCCGATCGCGGGCCGAAGCGCTGAAGGCCGCGCGGCCGGAGGTGTTCCACGCCCACCTGCAGCGCCGGTTCGGCGACTTCGTGGGCGAGGCGACGGTCGAAGGCCCGGTGTTCACCTATCCGCTCAGCTTGCAGCTTTCGGAACGCCTGGTTGCCCCACGGGCGGCCCTGCTGGGCGACGCGGCCCACGGCATCCATCCGGTGGCCGGCCAGGGACTGAACCTGGGCCTGAAGAGCGCCGCGGCCCTGGCGGAGACCCTGGTCGAGGCCTCGCGCCTCGGCGAGGACATCGGCTCCGAGGTGGTGCTGGAGCGCTACGCGGCCTGGCGGCGCTTCGACACGGTGGCGATCTCTGCCGGCGCCGACGCCTTCGTGCGGCTGTTTTCCAATGACAACCCGCTGCTGCGCTTGGCTCGCGGCGCCGGCATGGCCGCGGTCAACCGCATCGGCCCGGCGCGCCGGTTCTTCATGAGCGAGGCCGGCGGCGCCGTCGGCGACTTGCCGAAGCTGCTGCGGGGCGAGGCGCTCTAGCGCCGCCAGCGCTGCAATGGCCGCCCGAAGCCCCATATGAGGCGCCGCTGCTAATGACGGGCGGACGCTTTGATCTCTTTCCTGGCCGGTTGCGCCTTGGTTGTTGCGCTCATGCGGCCGGCGGTATGGGCCATCGGCTTCGCCAAGCGACAGCGCGGCGGCGCGGTGCTGCTGACCGGGCTCCTCCTGATGTTTGGGATGAACACCCAGATCACCCCGCCACCGCCTCCGGCTCAGGCCGAGATGGCGCAGCGCCAGGCCGACGACGATCCTCGCGAGCCCAAGCTGCCGCGTCGGCCGCCGCCATGAGTGCGGTGTTTTCAGTCAGATCTTGTACCAGCCGCCTATGACGCAGGCCGGGCGGCCGTGGCGTACGGTCACCGTGACGGTGCGGCCGACGCCGGGCTCGTAGATCGTCTTGTGACCGCCCACGGTGACAGCGACCATGGCCGGGCCGTTGAACTGGCACACGTGGTAGTTCAGCCGCGTCAGCAGCCCGTCCTCCGGGACGGCCACGCAACTGGCGCCCCCGACCTGATGCGTGAACTCGGCGTCGCCGTAGTGGAACGCGGTTGGCGGCTTGCGGGCCTGGACCAGGATCGAGGGCGTGGCCACGATCGGGCAGGGCGGGCCGGGAATGGTCCACGCGGCCTTCATTTCCTGCAGCCCTGCCCAGACCCCGTAGGCGGTCATCGCCGGGATGCTGACCACGGCGAGCAGCAGGGCGAGTAGGCCGACGTGCACCATCAGGCTGGAGAGCGCGGGCCGGATGGAACGCGCGGTCACGCGTCTAACCCCCGCCCCGCATCGTGAAGTGCGAGGCCATCACGCAGGCGGGCACGTCCTTTTCGATGATCAGGCTGGCCAGCTGGCCGACGCCCGGATTGAAATAGAAGGCGCCGGCCCTGGAGGTGACGGTCAGCAGCCCCGGGCTGGTGAACTGGCAGACCTTCCTGACCCCGAAGCCCTTGCCGCCGTTGGTGTGCACGTCCGAGCAGCTGGCGTTACCCGCGGCGCGGCCGATGGCGACGCCGTCGTAGTCGAAGACCTTGTCCGCGCGCTGATGCTGAGCGCTCCACTGGGCGGCCGAGAGCGCTGGGCAGGGCGGGCCCTGGATGTCCCAGACCTTGGCCGTGGCGATGTGGACGTTGCGGTCCTTCACGTAGGTGACCGTGATGATCGAGGTGGCGATGCCCAGCCCGATCACGGCCACGATCGCGTGGGCCAGCGAGACGCGTCGGACGCTGCGGCCGAAGTCGCTAGTCGGCATCGGAGAGCTCGCGGGCCTCCTCCGGCAGCATGATCGGCACGCCGTCGCGGATCGGATAGGCTAAGCGGGCGGCGCGGCTGATCAGCTCGCCGGCCCCGCGGTCATATTCCAGCGGCGCGCGAGTCACCGGGCAGACCAGCACTTCCAGCAGTCGGGGGTCGATCTCAGTTGCGTCAGCGACGGCGGGAACGGCGGGTTCGGCCATGAGGAAGACTCCGGAAGACAGAATATTACTACTGTAAAGAACGACCTTCGTCATCCCCATCTTCGACCCCGTCGATCTCCAGCAGAGTGGCCAGGGTCTCGAAGCGGCCATTGAGCGTCGGAGCTTCCAGCAGCGCCTGTTTCTCGGCCGGCTCGAAGGGCAGGCCCATGGCGAGGGAGTTGACCAGGGCCTCCAGCGGGGCGGTCTGGGCGGTCTCCCAGTCGATGTCGAGCTCGCGGCGGTTGAGGTAGCGCTTCAGGGCCTTGGCGAAGCGGGCGCGCGCAGCGGCCGAGGCCTGGGCGTCGCCGCCCTCGGCCAGGTCGGTCTCGAAGCGCTCATAGCTGGCGCGAAGCTGGCGGTAGGGCGTGTGGAAGGCCAGTTCCTCGCCGGCGTCGAAACGGCAGACACCCGTCAAGGTGATCAGGTAGCGGCCATCGGAGGTCTCGGCGTAGCTGGTGATCCGCCCGGCGCAGCCCACCTCGGTCAGCTTGGGGCGCTCGCGGTCACCGCCGGACCGGGTCTGGATCATGCCGATCACCCGGTCGCCGGCCATCACGTCGTCGATCATGTTGAGGTAGCGCGGCTCGAAGATCTGCAGCGGCAGGTCGCCGCCCGGCAGCAGCAGCGCCCCGTCCAGCGGAAACACCGGGATCATCTGCGGTAGGTCGGCGATGCGTCGGTAGGCGGCCATGGGGCCTGCTTCCCTCAAGGAGTCAGCTGAACAGGATCGCGGAGAGTCTGCGCCGGCCGTGGCGGGTGACCTCGGAGGCCGGGCCGGCGGCCTCGAACACCAGCAGCAGCTGCTTGCGCGCCGCCTCGTCGTTCCAGGTGCGGTCCTTCTCCATGATGGTCAGCAGCTGGTCGGCGGAGTCGGCCAGCCGGTGCTGGCCGGCGAACGCCTTGGCCAGTTCGAAGCGGGCCTCGTGGTCGTCCGGGTTGGCCTGCAATCGCGCCTCGAAGGCGGCGGTGTCGGACGGCGCCTCGGCGGCCAGGGCCAGGGCGGCGCGGACGCTGTCGAGGTCGGGGTCCTTGGCGCCTTCCGGGGCCATGGCGACGACTTCGCCCGCCCGTTCGGCATCGCCGGTGTTCAGGTAGACCCTGGCCAGGCCGCCGATCGCCTTGGCGTTTTGCGGATCGGCCTGCAGCACCTGGGCGTAGGCCTGGGCCGCGCCGCCCATGTCGCCGAGCTCCAGCGACTCCTTGGCCAGCGCCAGCATATCGTCCAGCGGCGAGCCACCTTTTTTCAGCTTGGCGAGCTTGGCCACGAAGTCCTTCACCTGGCTCTCGGAGAGCGCGCCTGTGAAGCCGTCCACGGGCTTGCCGTCGACGAAGGCGAAGACCGCTGGGATCGACTGCACGCGCAGTTGGCCGGCGTAGGCGGGGTTCTTGTCGATATCGACCTTGACCAGTTTCACTGCGCCCTTGGCGGCGGTGACCGCCTTTTCCAGGGCCGGGCCGAGCTGGCGGCACGGGCCGCACCACTCCGCCCAGAAGTCGACGATCACCGGCGTGTCGCGGCTGGCGTCGATCACATCGGCCGCGAAGCTCGCGTCCGTGGCCTCTTTGATGATGTCGCCGACCGGCTTGCCAGCGGTCTCTCCGATCAGGCTCATGGCCTTGTCCCCGTCTTCATGTACGGCCTCAAACTCTTCAACGCGTCGCCCAGCAAGATGGTCCCGCGAGGCGACACCTTCAACGCGCCTGAGCCTCTTCGACCACCGTCATGGCCGCGAAATCGACGATCAGCGGCTTAACGCCCACCGCCGCGAAGAATTTCTGCAGGCTCGCGCGGCCGATTCCGGTGGTTGCGGTGTTGGTCAGCGGATGGAAATTGACCCGCTCGGCATCGGCCAGGGTGCGGTCCAGAACGAAGGTCACCCGGCAGTCCGCGTCGTTGATCAAGGCGAAGGCCGTCACCGAGCCGGGCGTCACGCCCAGCGTCGCCTCCATCAGCGCCGCGCTGCCGAACGACAGCCGCGCCGAGCCGATCACCTGGTGCAGGCGCTTCAGGTCGATCACCGCGTGGTCCTCGGCGGAAATCAACCACAGGCGGCCCTTGGCGTCCTTGAGGAACAGGTTCTTGGTGTGGGCGCCTTTGATGGCGGCCTTGATCTCCTCGCCCTCGCCGACCCGGAAGACGGCCGGGTGCTCGACGGTGGCGTGGTCGGCGCCCAGGCTGTCCAGCAGGGCTTCGAGATCGGCGCGGGTCTTCATGCCCCCTCTTAGCGAGCGGGCGACAGCGAAACCAGGTGCGGGGAAACTGGACGCGAAGGCGGCCCGCCGCTCTAAGGTCTGGGGTGATCGCCATTTGAAGGCAGGCTGATGGAACTTGAGTGCTATCCGACCACCGAGCGCCCGCCGGAGATCGTGCCCGGACGCCAGTCGCGCGCCTGGATGGACGCCTTCCACGCCCGCCACGCCTACCGCTGCCTGCCGCTGAACATGGCCAACACCTCGGGCTGGGAAATCCTCTGCCCGGTGGCCTTCACCGCCGAATGGAACGGCGGCATTCGCCAGGAGGACATCACGCTGAAGTCCGACTTCCCGAGCCCGGACTTCCACCGTCTGGCGTCGAGCCACTTCAGCCACGGAGTGCTGACCATGCATCCGGGCTATCTTTTCCGCACCCCGCCCGGCTGGTCGATGATGGCCATGGGCTCGCCCAACCACGTCAAGGACGGCATCCAGCCCCTGGCCGGGGTGATCGAGACCGACTGGCTGCCCTTCCCCTTCACGATGAACTGGCTGTTCACCCGGCCGGGCAAGGTGCGCTTCGAGAAGGGCGAGCCGTTCTGCTTCATCACGCTCTTGCAGGACAAGCCGCTGCACGAGATCCAGCCGGTGATCAAACGGATGGATTCCAACCCCGAGCTTCGCAACCAGTACGACGTCTGGGAGAAGCACCGCAGCGAGTTCAACCAGCGGATCTTCCGCCAGGACCCGGAGGCCACCAAGGAGGCCTGGCAGCGCTACTACTTCAAAGGGGAGTACCCGGAGGAGGTCGCGCCGGCCCGCGAGGACCACATCAACAAGCGCCGCCTGAAGGAGCCCAAGTTCGGCCGCTAGAGCACGATGGGTTTTGATGGAGCCATCAAAACCTTGAATCGTGCTCGCAAATTTAGGCGGCGACCCTGTTCCTCCGATTTTGATTGATTCAATCAAAACAGGACAGGGTTAGGCCGGGTTGCCAATGCAGGGGGTGTCTGCCATAAGCCGCCTCTCGAATTTCGGGGGCCAATTCAACCCTCGAGGAGCGCGGGCGTAGCTCAGTGGTAGAGCACAACCTTGCCAAGGTTGGGGTCGAGAGTTCGAATCTCTTCGCCCGCTCCAAATTTCCGCAGCTAGATAGCTAGATGACGCCGGCCGGGACCTTCCCGGCCGCGCCGCCTATGGGACCCCCCTATGACCCACGATCCGGCCCTTGAGGCACACGAGCACGCCGAACACGCCGAACATGCGGCCCACGAGCACGATCCGTTCATCAGTCGGGTGTCCATCACCATCGCGGTGCTGGCGGTGCTGGCCGCCGCGGTCGGCAGCCTGGAGACCATCGAAGCGGGCGGGGCGATCACTGCCTCCAGCGAGGCCGTGCTCAGCCAGGACAAGGCCACCGACGTCTGGGGCGAATACCAGGCCGACAGCCTGAAGAAGCACATCTACGGCATCGCCGCCGACGCGGGCGGGCCCAAGGCCGCGAAGTACGCGGACACGGCCAAGGAACAGGTCGCCAAGCAGGCCGACGTCAAGAAGCAGGCGCTGGAGGACGAGGCCGAGCGCGACAAGCTGCTGGCCCAGAGCCGTAGCCACGAGCACCGCCACCACTGGCTGACCGCGGCCGCGACCCTGCTGGAGATCGGCATCGCCATCTGCACGGTGGCGATCATCACCCGGCGCAAGGCGTTCTGGCTGGGCTCGATCGGCCTGGGCCTGACGGGCCTGGCCCTGTTCGGGGCCGCCTACTTGCTCTGACGTCCTACCCCCTGGGTGGCGCGGGGTACTGGATGCGCGGCTTCAGGCTGTCGGCCACGGCGTGGGCGTCGAAGGCGCGCGGATCGTCGGCGGGCTTTTTGCCCTTGTGGGTGACGATCTCAGCCGAGGCCTCGAAACTCTCGATCGTCTGGACATCGTAGCGGTCGGCGAAGAAGGGGTCGCCAAAGAACGGGTCCCAGGTGCGCCAGCCGAAGCCGCGGCCGCGATAGCGCCAGGACGGGCGCCAATAGCCGAAGCCGGAGCCGTACCAGGGCTGGTAGAACGGGTCGGGCTGGACGTAGGAGCGGGCCCTGGTGTCGGTGTGGCGGTCGACAATGGCGAACCAGTCGTCGCCGTTCTGCAGGGTCAGCTCGGCGGCGCGGAACAGCAAATATCCTTCAACCGTCTCGCGCCTGGTCATCGAGTTGCCTGAGAAGTTCACCCGCCAACGGTCGGGCTCCAGGCGGGCCTCGGAATAGCCGCCCGAGGCCGCCTGACCGCGGATGTAGGGCTGATAGGGCGTGGCGGTCTCGCAGGCGGTTAAGCCCACCGAGAGGAAGAGGGCGGTCGCAAGCGCCGCAGTGGTCTTGGACATCAGCATGCCTCGAACTGGAAGCGTCCCTCGCTTCGGACGTCTAACCTGCACAACTGTGCGCAGCAAATGTGGTTGCGCGGTTTCGGCGTCCTCACAGTGAATGTCAGATCAGGCGCCTTAGGTTCAAACGCCGCCGGTGGCCAGGCTGTAGACGATCTTGCCGAGCGAGCCGAACAGCAGGACCGCCACCGCGACCGATTGGATCATGAAGCCCGGCCCGCGCTTGGCCGCGTCGGCCGAGTAGCCCAGGGCGTAGAGGATGCGACCGACGATCCACACGACGCCTAGGCCGGCGGCCACAAGCTCGTTCCAATAGATCGCGAACAGCCACAGGGACACCAGGAAGATCGGCAACCATTCCAGGGTGTTGTAGTGGGCGCGGATGGTGCGCTCGAGCAGCGGGTCGCCGGTCATCGCCGGCGCCTGGATGCCGCACTTGTTGCGCGCCAACGGCACCCGCGTGCTCATCCAGAAATAGGTCAGAAGCGCCAAGAGGGTGACCAGGGCCACCCAGCGGTGCTGCATCATCATGTTGTTTCCCCCCGAAAGCGGCGAAGTCAGCTCCGCCTTGGGGACAGATTGGCACGTATCGGGGGCGGTCGGGAACTACTTGACCCGGCGGTCCCGCTTGGCGGCGACGCGCAGGCGCAGCGCATTGAGCTTGATGAAGCCGGTGGCGTCGTGGTGGTCGTAGGCCACCTTGCCCTCCTCGAAGGTGACCAGGTCCTGGTCGTAGAGCGAGTAGGCGCTGGTGCGGCCGATGATCGAGACGTTGCCCTTGTAGAGCTTCACCCGCACCTGGCCGGTGACCTTGGCCTGGGAGTGGTCGATGGCGGCCTGCAGCATCTCGCGCTCGGGCGTGAACCAGAAGCCGTTGTAGATGATCTCCGCGTAGCGCGGCATCAGCTCGTCCTTCAGGTGCATCGAGCCGCGGTCGAGCGTGATGCTCTCGATGCCGCGGTGGGCGGCCAGCAGTATCGTGCCGCCGGGGGTCTCGTAGACGCCGCGCGACTTCATGCCGACGTAGCGGTTCTCCACCAGGTCGAGGCGACCCACGCCGTTGTCGTGGCCGAGCTCATTGAGTTTGGTGAGCAAGGTGGCGGGCGACATCTTCACGCCGTCGACGGCGACCGGATCGCCCTTCTCGAAGTCGATGGTGAAGACGCAGGCCTTGTCCGGCGCGTCCTCGGGCGAGATCGTGCGCATGTGGACGAACTCCGGCGCCTCGACCGCCGGATCCTCCAGCACCTTCCCTTCGGAGGAGGAGTGCAGCAGGTTGGCGTCGACGCTGAACGGCGCCTCGCCGCGCTTGTCCTTGGTGATCTGGATCTGGTGCTGCTCGGCGAACTCCAGCAGCGCCTCGCGGGACTTGAAGTCCCACTCGCGCCAGGGCGCGATCACATGGATGTCGGGCTCGAGCGCGTAGTAGGCGACTTCGTAGCGGACCTGGTCGTTGCCTTTGCCGGTGGAGCCGTGGCTGACCGCGTCGGCGCCCAGCATCCGGGCGATTTCGATCTGGCGCTTGGCGATCAGCGGCCGGGCGATCGAGGTGCCGAGCAAGTACTGGCCCTCATAGACGGTGTTGGCGCGGAACATTGGGAAGACGAAGTCGCGGACGAACTCCTCGCGCACGTCCTCGATGAAGATGTTCTCCGGCTTCACGCCGGCGGCCAGCGCCTTGGCGCGTGCGGGCTCGATCTCCTCGCCCTGGCCGAGGTCGGCGGTGAAGGTGATCACCTCCGCGCCGTATTCGGTCTGCAGCCACTTCAGGATGATCGAGGTGTCGAGGCCGCCGGAATAGGCGAGGACGACTTTCTTGATGGGCTTGTCGGCCATGGGTCGGGCAGTCCTGATGGAAGAGAGATGGTTCGTCGCGCGCCTTAAAGGGCCAACCCGCCCCCTTTTCAAGGAGAATGGAGGTTCAAGGCTTAAGCGCGTCGCCGACCCATCGCAGGTGGACCAGCGCCAGCAGTGGCGCGGAGACCGCGCGAACGCCGAAGAGGACGATCGCCGCCTCGTTGTCGACGCCGCGGGCCTGGATCGCGAGCCAGATGCTAAGCGCGAAGCTGGCGGTGGGCAGCAGCCAGAAAGCCATTTCGCGGCGTCCCTGGCCGCCGAGGAAGCGGACGCTCTGGCGGCCCTCGGTCTGGCGCCATGCGTTGAGGGAGGTGGAGAACATGAGGGCGAGCGCCAGCACCCACAGCGCATCTCCAGCGTAGCCGCAGAACGCCGTCCAGGAGACGTTCGCCAGCACGGCTTAGATCGTCACCTGGGTTCCGAGCTCCACCACCCGGCCTGGCGGGATCTTGTAGAAGTCGGTCGGGTTGGCGGCGTTTTTCATCAGGAAGATGAACAGTTTATCCTGCCAAAGGGGCATGCCGGACTGGGCCGAGGGCACGACCGAACGGCGGCCGAGAAAAAAGCTGGTGGCCATGATGTCGAACTTCAAGCCCAGCTTGCGGCAGAGGCCCAGCGCCTTGGGTAGGTTCGGGCTCTCCATGAAGCCGTAGGTGATGATCAGCTTCTTGAAGTCGTCGTTGACCGGCTCGATCCGCACCCGATCGGCCTCGCGCACCCGGGGCGTCTCGGCGACCTCGATGGTCAGGACGATGTTCTTCTCGTGCAGCACCTTGTTATGCTTGAGATTGTGCATCAGAGCGACGGGCGCCATCGAGGCGTCCGAGGTCAGGAAGATCGCTGTGCCGGGCGCGCGGTGCGGGGCGCGGGCCTTGAGGATTTCCGACAGCTCGATCAGCGGCACGGAATCGCGGCGGGTCTTGTCGGAGAGAATCTGGGCTCCACGGGTCCAGGTCCACATGATCACCACCAGCGCCGAGCCCAGCACCAGCGGCAGCCAGGCGCCCTGCGGGATCTTCAGCAGGTTGGAGGAGATGAAGGTCACATCCAGGACGCCGAAGCCGCTGGAGGCCAGCAGCGCCACCCACAGGGGCTTCTTCCACATGAAGCGGACGATGACGAAGAACAGCATGGTGTCGACGAACATCGCGCCGGTCACCGCGATGCCGTAGGCGGCGGCGAGGTTCGACGACGTCTGGAAGGTGAACAGCAGGATCAGCACCCCGATCATCAGGGCGTTGTTGACGTAGGGCACGAAGATCTGGCCGGCCTGGGTCTCGGAGGTCCGGCGAATGTCGATGCGGGGCAGGAGGCCTAGCTGGACGGCCTGCTGGGTCATCGAGAAGGCGCCGGTGATCACGGCCTGGCTGGCGATCACCGTGGCGACGGTCGCCAGCAGCAGCACCGGCCAATAGATCGCCTCGGGGATCATCTTGTAGAACGGGTCGACGTGGGCGGCCGGGTGGTGGATCACCATGGCCCCCTGGCCCAGGTAGTTGAGGAGCAGGGCGGGCAGGGCGAAGAAAAGCCACGCCGCCCGGATGGGGTTCTTCCCGAAGTGGCCCATGTCGGCGTAGAGCGCCTCGGCGCCCGTGACCGCCAGGAACACGCTCCCCAGGATCACGAAACCCAGGAAGCCATTGTCGATCAGGAAGACGATTCCGTAGTGGGGCGATAGCGCCCGGAAAATCGTCGGGTCCTCGGCGATGTGGTAGACGCCCAGCCCCGCCAGCACCAGGAACCAGGCGGCCATGATCGGGCCGAAGAATCGAGCCATGCTGGCCGTGCCCTTGGCCTGCACCAGGAAGAGCGCGATGAGGATGCCGGCGGAGACCGGCAGCACCAGCTTGGCCACCTCATGCGGCGCGCCAGGACCGTCGCGCACGCCCTCCACCGCAGAGAGCACCGACACCGCCGGGGTGATGATCCCGTCGCCATAGAACAACGCCGCGCCGACCATGCCCAGCATCAGGATCCAGCCGGAGCGCCGCGGCACGACCCGCTGGGCGAGCGCCATCAGCGCCAGCGTGCCGCCCTCGCCCTTGTTGTCGGCGCGCATCAGGAAGACGACGTATTTCACGGTCACGATGAGCACGAGGGCCCAGGCGACGAGCGAGACCACGCCCAGCACCGCCGTGTCCGGCGAGACGGTCGCGCGCGTGTGCTTCAGCGCCTCGCGCATGGCGTAGAGCGGGCTCGTGCCGATGTCGCCGAACACCACGCCCATCGAGCCCAGGGACAGGGCCCAGAAACTCTCACTGTGCGGGGAGTGATGCGACTCCTCGGCCGCCTCAGGGGCGCCCACAGCCGGATCAGCCATCCAAAATCTCCGGGAACCTGAGCGGAGTTCCCTTTGGGCGGCCCGATGCCGTCTGCGGCGGGCGCGATACACCCATTCCAGACCCCGTACAATGGCCGTGCTGCGGCGCACAACCGACAGGGGAGTCCTGTCGGCGCGGCTTTTCCTTGAACGCCCGCGTCCGCGCCCTAGTTTCGCACTCGGACCTGGAGGGGTGGATGGATCGCAGACTGGCGCTGGTGACGGGCGCCTCGGCCGGCATCGGGGCGTCATTCGCCCGCATCCTGGCGAGCCACGGCTATGACGTGGCCCTGACCGCCCGGCGCGCCGATCGCCTGGACACGCTGGCCGAGGAGATCTCGCTGCGCTTCGGCGTCGAGGCCTTGACCGTCGTCGCCGACCTGGCGGAGCCCGAGGCCCCGGGGCAGATCTTGGACTACCTGACTGCTCACGGCCGCACGGTCGACGCCCTGGTCAACAACGCCGGCTACGGCCTGTCCGGCGCCTATGGCGACACGCGCTGGGAGGACCAGCAGGCTTTCATCCAGGTGATGATGACCGCTCCGGCCGAGCTGGCGCACCGCGTGCTGCCGGGGATGATCCACCGGGGGTTCGGGCGGATCGTCAATGTCGCGTCGCTGGCGGGCCTTGTCCCCGGATCAGCAGGGCACACGCTCTACGGCGGGGTGAAGGCCTTCCTGGTGCGCTTCTCCCAGAGCCTGCACATGGAGACGCAAGGGTCGGGCGTTCACGTGAGCGCGCTCTGCCCGGGCTTCACCTATTCCGAATTCCACGACGTGAACGGCACGCGGGCACAGATCAGCAATTCCACGCCGCCGTGGCTGTGGCTCGGAGCCGATGAGGTGGCGGCGGCCGGCTACGAGGCGGTGGAGGCCAACCGGGCGATCTGCGTGCCTGGCGCGCCCAACAAGGCGATCGCGGCGATCAGCAAGCTGATCCCAGACGACTGGCAGCTGGCGTTGATGGCCTCGCAGAGCTCGCGGTTCCGCAAGCTCTAGTCAGCCCCCGTACGGCGCGGCGGCCTCAGGGCGGATCAGGCCGTGGGTGGAATCGGCGATCCCGGCCAGCAGGAACTGCACGGCCATGGCGCAAAGGATCAGGCCCAGCACGCGC
This sequence comes from Caulobacterales bacterium, assembly GCA_038213205.1. GTDB lineage: Bacteria > Pseudomonadota > Alphaproteobacteria > Caulobacterales > Caulobacteraceae > Phenylobacterium. Next base: position 34,447 of record JBBQTP010000002.1, on the reverse strand, counting down.
ACGATGATCGACAGCCCGATCTTGCCGAGCAGCCGGCTGATCAAGGGCGTCGCCAGGAACGACATCAAGGTCGCGATGGAGACCGCGACGATCGCGCCGATGCCCATGGCTGCGCCCTGCAGGCCCAGGCCCTTGGCCTGGCTGGCGTAGATGATCACCGTGGAGATCGCGCCCGGACCGATCAGCAGCGGCATGGCGAAGGGCACGATCATCTGCTCGACGCGGCGGCGGACGTAGGTGCGCTTATCGCCGGCCGTCGCCTCGGCGGCGTCGGCGAAGCTGGAGGTGAAGTCGTCGCCGACCATCTTCAGGCCCAAGATGAACAGGATCACCCCGCCGGCGATGCGGAAGGCCGGCAGGGAGATGCCGAAGAAGGTCAGCACCGAAAGGCCGGAGAAGTAGAAGAAGGTCAGGAAGCCCATCACGAACAGCGAGATCACGAAGGCGATCTGCGCGCGTTCGCGGCCTGAGGCGCCCACGGTCGAGGCGGCAAACACCGGAACATTGCCCACCGGGTCGAGCAGGGCGAATAGCGCCACGAAGAAGTTGACCGCGAAGTCCCAATGGATCATCCACGGGTCTTAGCCCAAATCGCTGCGCGCGCCGAACCCCTCGGTTGAGCGCGTTCGCATGTCCGGAGCCCTCGCCATGGCCGCCGCAGCTCTCGCCGAAGCCCCCGTCAAAGCCGATCCCCGGCTGATCGTTGCGCTGGACGTGCCCACCGCCGACGAGGCCCGGGCCATGGTCGCCGGCCTCGGTGACGCGGTCAGCTTCTACAAGGTCGGCTTGGAGTTGTTCGCCACCGACGGCATGATGCTTGCCCGTGAGCTGAAGGCCCAGGGCAAGCAGGTGTTCCTCGACTGGAAGCTGCACGATATCCCCACGACCGTGCAGCGGGCCGCCGCGGCCCTGGCCGGCTCCGGCTGCGATTTCCTGACCGTGCATGGCGAGCCGCAGGTGATGGCCGCCGCGGTGCGCGGGCGCGGGGCCTCCGGGCTGAAGATCCTGGCGGTGACCGTGCTGACCAGCCTGGCCGACGAGGACCTGACCGAGATGGGTTACGCCGAGACCGCCCGCGCCCTGGTCGAGCGGCGCATCCACCAGGCGATCGCCGCCGGCTGCGACGGGGTGATCGCCAGCCCGCACGAGGCGGCCCTGGCCCGCGGGCTCGGCGGCCGCGACTTCCTGGTGGTCACGCCGGGCGTGCGGCCCGACTGGTCGGCCAAGAACGACCAGGCCCGCGCGGCCACCCCGCTGGACGCGCTGAAGGCCGGCGCCTCGCACATCGTCTGCGGCCGCCCGATCCCCGCCACCAACGACCCCCACGCCGCGGCCCTGCGGGTGGCGGCCGAGATGGCCCAGGCGGGGTAGCGTCAGAAGTCGACGGCGATGCCCTTGCGTTCCCAGTCGCCGAAGCGGGTGGGCTCGAGGCCTCTGGGGCCGCCCTGTTCGTCGGCGGGTTGGGCGGCTTCGGCCGCGGCGCGGCGTGCCTCGGCTTCCTCAAGCGCGCGGCGGGCGGCCGGGGTCAGCGGTTTGCCGGGCGCGGCATTGGGCGGGGTTTCGTCCATGGACCAGATTTAAGCCCTGAGCCCGGTTAGGCCAAGCGTTGCGGCGTTTCGCAAACCCTGTTCTCTGTCGTCCCTGCATTCACTTCCGGGGGGAAGACCGAAATGTCTCGACTAGCTTTGGCGTTTTTCACGACCGGCGCGCTCTGCGTGCTGGGCGGCATGATCTGGGGCGTCGTCATGGCGGCCAGCAACAACCACACCATGATGCCGGCGCACGCGCATCTGAACCTGATGGGCTGGGCGACGCTGGCGTTGATGGGGACCTTCTATCAGCTGTCCGGCCGCAACGACCGGCTGGGCTGGGCCAACTACTGGCTCTCCACCGCGTCGGTGGCAGTCTCGATCCCGGCCATCGCCTTGCTGCTGGGTGGCAATGCCGCGGCCGAGAAGTTCGCGATCGGCGGCTCGCTGCTGGCGATCCTGGGCATGCTGACCTTTATTGCCTCGGTCGCCTCGACCTGGCGCGCGCCGAAAGCCGCCTAGCCGCTACCCACTTGCGCTGGCGGCCCGATAAGGGCACGCCGCGCCGGTGACCGATTTAGCTCCCAATGACGCGGCCGGCCTGCCAGCCCGCGCCGCCGCTCTCGACCTGCTGACCGCCGCCCTGTCTGGCCGCAGCGGCATGGAGGAGGGCCTCAACCATCCCGCCCTGGCCCGGCTCGACGGCCGCGACCGGGCCTTCGCGCGCGCCCTGGTGCTGGCGACCCTTCGCCACCTGGGGCCGATCGACTCGGCGCTGCAGGCCAAGGTGAAGAAGCCGCCGCCGGACAAGGTGGTGCAGATTCTCAGGCTCGGCGTCGCCCAGGCCTTCGTGCTGAAAACCCCGGCGCATGCGGCGGTGACCACCTCGGTTGACCTGGTCGCCCAGGACCGCGGCCTGCAGATGTTCAAGGGCCTGGTGAACGCGGTGCTGCGCGGCCTGCTGCGCGAGCCGCCGGAGCTCGCCGATCCGGAGCTGCTGGCGCCGTCGTGGCTCTATGCCCGCTGGCGCGCGGCGTTCGGGGCTGACGAGGCGCGCAAGATCGCCGCGGCGATCGCCGGGGAGCCGGCCACCGATCTGTCGCTGAAGGACCCGGCCGCTGCCACGGCGCTGGCCACCGAGTTGGAGGGTGAGGCGTTGCCGGGCGGCAGTGTGCGGACCGGGCGGCGGGGCGATGTCGCGACCTGGCCGGGCTTCGCCGAGGGCGGCTGGTGGGTGCAGGACGCCTCCGCCGCGATCCCGGCCCGGCTGCTGGCGGTGCAACCCGGCGAAACCGCGCTCGACCTCTGCGCCGCGCCTGGCGGCAAGACCTTGCAACTGGCGGCGGCCGGGGCGGCGGTGACCGCGCTCGACCGCTCGGCGCCGCGGCTGAAGCGGGTGGCCGAGAACCTCGCCCGCACCGGGCTTGCCGCCGATACCGTGGCGGCCGACGCGGCGACCTGGCCGGACAAGCGGACCTTCGACGCCGTGTTGCTCGACGCGCCCTGCTCGTCGACCGGCACCTTCCGCCGCCATCCCGACGTCCTGTGGGCCGCCAAGCCCAGCGACGTGGCGGGCATGGCCGCCGTCCAGTCGAAGCTGTTCGACGCCGCCGCGCGACGGCTGAAGCCCGGCGGGCGGCTGGTCTATTGTGTCTGTTCCCTGGAGCCCGAGGAGGGCGAGGGCCAGGTCGCGGCCTTCCTGGCGCGCACCCCCGGCGTGTCGCTCGATCCGATCATCGCGGGCGAAGGCGGCGCGCCGGCCGCCAGCGTCCGGCCGGACGGGACTCTGCGCATCCTGCCGCACCATCTGCCGGGTGGCACGGACGGGTTCTACGTCGCGCGGTTCCGCAAGGCCTGACCAGGCTCTGACCCACCCCCCTGGCTTGGGCCCGCGCATCACGCTATGGCGAGAGCCATGGCCTTACGCTCTCCCCTGATCGCGCCCTCCATCCTGGCGGCGGATTTCGCGCGGCTGGGCGAGGAGGCGCGCGCCGTCGAGGCGGCCGGGGCCGACTGGCTGCATGTCGATGTCATGGACGGCCATTTCGTGCCGAACATCACCATCGGGCCGGACGTGGTGAAGGCGCTGCGTCCGCACGTGAAGATCCCGATGGACTGCCATCTGATGATCTCGCCGGCTGACCCCTACCTGGACGCCTTCCGCGCCGCCGGGGCAGACATGATCAGCATCCACCCGGAGGCCGGGCCGCACCTCAACCGCTCGCTGAAGCACATCCGGTCGATCGGGGCGAAGGCCGGGGTGGTGTTCAATCCCTCCACCGATCCGTCGGTAATCCAATGGATGATGGACGACGTCGACCTGATCCTGGTGATGTCGATCAATCCGGGGTTCGGCGGCCAGAGCTTCATGCGCTCGCAACTGGCGAAGATCACGGCGCTTAGGGCGATGATCGATGCGACCGGTCGCGACATTCCGCTGGAGGTCGATGGCGGGGTTACGCCGGAGACCGCCAAACTCTGCGTGGAGGCGGGGGCGACGGCGCTGGTGGCCGGCACGGCGGTGTTTCGCGGGGGGCCTGGCGCCTACGCCGCCAACATCGCCGCCCTGCGCGGCGCCTGAGGAGGCAGCATGCCGGGGTCGGCCCTCGACCGCATCCCGGGAGCCTACCCGCTGCTGGCTGCGGTCGTGGCCTTGGCGCGGCGGCCGGCGACGGAGTGGCGGGCCTCGCCGCTCGCCCGCGCCTTAAGCGCCCGGCCCGAAGGCCTCGCCGCCGATCCGCATGACCTGCGCCCCGCCGATCCGGAGGCTGGCCGGCGCATCCTGGCCGGCGGCTTCCTGTTCAACGGCGAGACCCTGGCGCCCGGCCCGCGCGGCGACCCCTGGGACTGCGCGAGCCCCAGCCGCCGGTTCGCCGAGGCGCTGCACGGCTTTTCCTGGCTGAAGGACCTGACGGGGCTGGGGGACGCCGGCGCCTGGGAGGGTCTGCGGCTGACGCTGGCCTGGGCGCGGCTGTTCGGACGCTGGAACAGCTTTGCCTGGAGCGGCGAGGTGCTGGAGCGCCGGGTGTTCAACCTGGCCTGCGCGATCCGCAGCCTGTCAGCGCCAGCCTCCGATGCCGAGGCCGCCCAGGTCGCCGCCGACCTCGCCCGCCAGGCCGGCGCCCTGTTATCGGCGCCGAAAGGCCCGGCGCGAGCCGCTGAGCGGGCGGTGGCCTCCGCCGTGGCGGGCGCGGCGCTCGGGGGCGCGGCGGGCGAGCGGCTGCTCGACCGGGCGCTCAGCCGGCTGGACCACGCGCTGGTGCAGACCGTCACCCCGGATGGGGGCCACGCGAGCCGCAGCCCGCAGGCGGCGCTGGAGCTGTTCTTCGATCTCACCACCCTGGACGACGCCCTGGTGCAGCGAGGCATCGCCGCGCCGGATGAGATGATGCGCGCGCTCGACCGGCTGGCGGCGGCGGTGCGGTTCTTCACCCTGGCCGACGGCGGACTGGCGAGCTTCCAGGGCGGGGCGTCACTGCCGCCGGCCTACGTCGCCGCGGCCCGGGCGCAGGACGGGCTGGGCGAACGGGCGACGCCGGTCACCCGCAACGGCTACCATCGGCTGGACTCCGCGGCCTTGCAGGTGATCGCCGATGGCGCGGCGCCGGCAGCCGGGCCCTGGAGCGTCGCATCCGGCGCCCAGCCGCTGGCCGTGGCGGTGCTGGCGGCCGGCAAGCCCCTGATCGTCAACTCCGGCTGGTCGCCCAGCGCACATGCCCCGCAGGCGCTCAGGCTGGTCGACGCCGCGTCGACGGCGGCGGTGGGCGAGGCCGGCTGCGGCGCGCCGCTGAGCGGGTTCGCCGCGCAGGTGCTGGGCCCGCGGCTGCGCGACGCCAGCGACGGGTTTACGGCCCACCGCCACGAGGCGCCGGGCGCGGTGCTGCTGGAGCTCAGCCACGACGGCTGGGCCCGGCGCTTCGGGTTCCGGCACGAGCGCAGGTTCCATCTCGATCTGGCCAGCGGCGAGCTGCGCGGCGAGGACCGGCTGACGCCGCTCGGCGCCCGCAACGCCCGCGACGGCCGCCGCTTTATCCCCTTCGCCGTGCGCTTCCATCTGCCGCCGCAGGTCAGCGCCTTGATCGCCCAGGATCGGAAGTCGGTGCTGCTCAAGGTCGAGGGCGACGAGACCGGCTGGTGGCTGCGCAACGACGCGCTGGAGGTGGGGCTGGACGCCTCGACCCAGCTGCACGCCGGCCAGGTTCGCCACGGCCAGCAGATCGTGCTGCGTGGCCAGGCGCGGCTGGACGCCGGGGCGCGGGTGCGCTGGAAGATCAGTGCGGCGCACAGTGTCAGTGAGGCCGCGCGCGTTGACGAGGCGGAGCCCACGTCCTAAGCCGCGTTCATTCCGCGTGACTGGCGAAACTAAGGTGGGCGACCACCGGGGAGCGCGGAACCCATGACCGCCGCTCGCCTGGGCATTTCTCTCTGACTCTCAAGAGGAGATGCCGTGCCCGCCGCGCCTGACTTTCCCGCCGCTCCCGACCGCGCCCCGTGTCTACGGGCGCTGATCTCCGTCTCCGACAAGACCGGCCTGATCGACGCCGCCACGGCGTTGGCGGCCTTGGGTGTGGAGCTGGTCTCCACGGGCGGCACGCGCAAGGCGATCGCCGACGCCGGCCTGCCGGTGAAGGACATCTCCGAACTCACTGGCTTTCCGGAGATGATGGACGGCCGCGTGAAGACCCTGCACCCGATCGTGCACGGCGGCCTCTTGGGCGTGCGCGATGCGCCGGAGCACGCCAAGGCCATGGCCGACCACGGGATCGGCGGCATCGATCTGGTCTATGTGAACCTCTACCCGTTCGAACAGACGGCGGCCTCGGGCGCCGACTTCGAGACCTGCGTCGAGAACATCGACATCGGCGGCCCGGCGATGATCCGCTCGGCGGCGAAGAACCACGGCTACGTCTGCGTCTGCACCGAGATCGCCGATGTGCAGGAAGTGCTGGCCCAGCTTCAAGAGTCGGGCACGACGGGGCTCGACCTGCGCAAGCGCCTAGCCGCACGCGCCTACGCTCGGACGGCGACCTATGATTCCTCGATCGCCTCGTGGTTTGCCGCGGAGCTGGGCGACCCCGCGCCCCAACGCAAGGCGATCGGCGGCGAGCTGGTGCAGACCATGCGCTACGGAGAGAACCCGCACCAGGCGGCGGCCTTCTACCGCTTCCCGAACCCGCGCACCGGCGTGGCGACCGCGCGACAGCTGCAGGGCAAGGCGCTCAGCTATAACAACATCAACGACACCGACGCGGCCTTCGAGCTGATCGCCGAGTTCGCGCCTGAGGCCGGCCCGGCCTGCGCGATCATCAAGCACGCCAACCCCTGCGGCGTGGCGACGGGCAAGACCATGGTCGAGGCCTATGCGCGGGCCCTGGCCTGCGACCCGACCAGCGCGTTCGGCGGGATCATCGCGCTGAATGGCCGGCTGGACGCCGCGACGGCGACCGAGATCCTGAAGCTGCTCACCGAGGTGGTGATCGCCCCGGAGGCCGACGCTGACGCGGTCGAGTTGTTCCGCAAGAAGAAGAATGTGCGGTTGCTGACCACTGGCGGCCTGCCCGATCCGCTGGCCCCAGGCGAGACCTTCAAGTCGGTGGCCGGCGGCTTCCTGATCCAGGGCCGCGACGACGCGCGGATGACGCCGGCCGACCTGAAGGTGGTGACCAAGCGCGGGCCCACTGAGGAGGAGGTGCGCGACATGCTGTTCGCCTTCACCATCGCCAAGCACGTGAAGTCGAATGCGATCGTCTACGCCAAGGCCGGCCAAACGCTTGGTGTCGGCGCGGGGCAGATGAACCGCAAGGACTCCGCGCGGATCGCCGCGTTGCGCGCCGCCGACTTCGGGCTCGACCTCAAGGGTTCAGCCTGCGCCTCGGAAGCCTTCTTCCCGTTCCCCGACGGCCTGATCCAGGCGGCGGACGCCGGCTGCACCGCGGTGATCCAGCCGGGCGGCTCGATCGGCGACCAGGCGGTGATCGACGCCGCCGACGAGCGCGGCCTGGCTATGGTGTTCACCGGCGTTCGGGTATTCCGCCACTAAGTCTAGCGGCGCTTTTTCGCTCCCTCGGCCGCCAGTTCTCGCAGGGCGGCGTTGGCAATGGTCAGCTTGGCGAAGCTCCACGCGCCGCCGGCGGCCTCGATCTCATCGATGGTGCGGCGCGCGGCGTTGACCTTGCCGTGCCGCAGTGTCGTCCAGGCCGAGGTGGCGTGGTGGGCGTCGACGGCAGTGTCGGCGCATTGCGGTCCGCCGGAGAAGGCCATGATCGTGCGTGTCAGCTCGCTCTGCTGGATCAGCAGGTCTTCGATAAGGCGGCGCAGCGCCGTCCGCTCGAAGTTGTCGCCGACCGCGTAGCCACCAGCGGCCTGGCGCACCCGATCGAAGCAGAAGCTTTCGCCGACCGCGTGGTAGAGCCGCGCCACATTGGCCAGCGGCCAGCTCGACGCTTCGGCTAGGTCGACCAGATCGCCGGCGATGGTCATCGGCTGCAGTGCGGCGACGGCGCGGGCCTTGTCCACGGGCGCGCCAGCCTCGATCAGCTCCCGCACGCGGTTTTCCACCGCCGACTGCTCGATGGGCGACAAGATGCCGGGCATCAGCTTGAGCAGACCCTGGAAGCTGGCGCCATAGGTGCGGATCAGGCCGTCGACCTCCAGCTTGTCGCGCGCCGCGCGGCGGGCGAGCCAGAAGGTCGAGCCGCGCAGGGCTGCGCTTAGCCGGCGGAAGAGGGCCATTTGCGCGGCCGCCGGAATCTTGCCGTCGAGAGCGGCGACGGAGTCCCAGAGCGCCGGCACGCCCAGCACGGTCTTCGCCGCTTCATAGCCGGCAATGAAGGCCTGGGCGTCGGCGTTGGCGGCCGGCATCAGGCGCCCGGGAAAGCTCGGGCCGCAGCGGTTGATCACGTCGTTGGCGACGACCGTGGCGATGATGTCGCGCCGCAGGCGGTGACGGCGCATGGGCTCGGACCACTTGCGCATGGCCTTGGGGAAATAGGCCTCCAGCAGGCGCTCGAAGAACGGATCGTCGGCCGCCTCGCTGGCGACGATCTCCCGCTTCAGCTCGAGCTTGCCGTAGGCCAGCAGCACGGCCAGCTCAGGCCGGGTGAGGCTGCGGCCGGCCTGAGCGCGTTCGGCGATGCCGGCGGCGTCGGGCAGGCCCTCGACCGCGCGGTCGAGACGGCCCTGGCCCTCCAGGTCGGCGATGAATTGGGCGTAGGGCATCAGCTCGCCCACCGCGTCCATCTCCATCAGCGAGAGCGCCAGGGTCTGGTCGTAGTTGTGCGCCAGGACGTGCTCGGCGACGTCGTGGGTCATCGAGCGCATCAGGGTGTCGCGCTTCTTCCGGGTCAGTTCGCCGGTGCGCTCCAACATGCCGGTGAGGATCTTGATGTTCACCTCGTGGTCGGAGGTGTCGACGCCGGCGGAGTTGTCGATGGCGTCGGTGTCGATGCGGCCGCCGGCGGTCGCGTACTCGATGCGCCCCGCCTGGGTGAGGCCGAGATTGGCGCCCTCGCCGACCACCTTGACCCGCAATTCCGAACCGTTGATCCGCACCGCGTCATTGGCCTTGTCGCCGACATCGACATTGGCCTCCGCCTTGGCCTTCACATAGGTGCCGATGCCGCCCAGGTAGAGCAGTTCGGCGGGCGCCTTGAGGATGGCGTTGATAAGGTCGGTGGGGGCCAGCGCCTGGTCCTGCACGCCGAGGACGGCGCGGACCTGGGGCGTCAGCGGGATCGACTTCAGGGTGCGGGCGAAGACCCCGCCGCCCTTGGAGATCGCCTTGCGGTCGTAGTCGTCCCACGACGAGCGCGGCAGGGCGAACATCCGCGCCCGCTCGGTCCAGGATTTTGCGACGTCGGGATCGGGGTCGAAGAAGATGTGGCGGTGGTCGAAGGCGGCCAGCAGCCGGGTCTGTTTCGACAGCAGCATGCCGTTGCCGAACACGTCGCCCGACATGTCGCCGCAACCGACGACGGTGAAGGGCTCTGACTGGATGTCTTTGCCCAGCTCGCGGAAGTGGCGCTTCACCGCCTCCCACGCGCCGCGCGCGGTGATGCCCATGACCTTATGGTCGTAGCCGGCCGAGCCGCCGGAGGCGAAGGCGTCGCCCAGCCAGAAGCCGTAGTCTTCGGCCACGCCGTTGGCGATATCCGAGAAGGTGGCAGTGCCCTTGTCGGCGGCGACCACGAGGTAGGGGTCGTCGCCGTCGTGGACCACGACGCTGACCGGCGGGATCACCTTGCCGTCGGGCGACAGGTTGTCGGTGATGTCCAGCAGGCCGGAGAGGAAGGTCTTGTAGGCGCTGATCCCCTCGGCCCGGATGGCGTCCTGCGAGCCGCCCTTCGGCAGCTGCTTGGGATAGAAGCCGCCCTTGGAGCCAACGGGGACGATCACCGCGTTCTTGACCTGCTGCGCCTTCACCAGACCCAGCACTTCGGTGCGGAAGTCGTCGCGCCGATCGGACCAGCGCAGGCCGCCACGCGCCACCGGGCCAAAGCGCAGATGGACGCCCTCGACGTTGACGCCCCAGACGAAGATCTCGCGGTAGGGCTTGGGAGCCGGCAGGTCGACGAGGTCGCCCGAGGCCACCTTGAAAGAGATGTAGGGCTTGGGTTCGCCGTCATCGCCGGGCTGGTAGAAGTTGGTTCGCTGGATCGCGCCGACCAGCAGGGCGAGGCGGCGCAGTACGCGGTCCTCGTCGAGGCTTTCCACGAGTTGCAGGGCCTCGATGATCTTGATCATCACCGCGTCGGCCTGGTTCTTCCGGTCGGGCAGGTCGGCCTTGATGGCGGTGTCGAACTTGGTGCGGAAGAAATCGAGGATCAGGCGCGCGACGCCGGGGTTGGCGCTGAGCGCCTCTTCTTGCGCCCGCTGGCTGGGGTCGAGGCCGGACTGCTGGCGGTGGCGAGCGAGCGCGCGGATCAGCGCCGCGTCGCGCCACGGGATGGAGAGCTCCATCACCAGGCGGTTGAAGCCGTCGTTCTCCGTGCGGCCGGTCCAGACGGCGACCACGGCGGCCTCGAAGGGGTCTTTCAGGTCGGCGAACACCAGGTCCTCGCCGCGCGGGTCCTCGATCTCGAAGTCGTGCACCCAGACGGCGGGCATGCCGGCGCGGACCACCGGGAAGCCGGCCTCGGCCAGGGCCTTCAGCCCCATGTTGTCGAGGATCGGCAAGACGTCGGCCAGCGGCGCGGGCGCGCCGGGCTTATAGAGCTTGAAGCGGAACTGCAGCTTGCTGTCGGCGGCAGAGCGATAGGCGCGTACGCAGATCTGACCGTCACCCATGCCCTCGATCACCGCGACGTCGGCGAGGGCCTCGGCCGGCGTGAAGCGATCGCGGTAGCCGGCGGGGAAGGCGTAGCTGTAGCTGGCGAGGGTGGCGGCGACCTGTTCCGGCTCGCGGCCCGAGGCGCGGACCACGGCGTCGAAGCGGTCTTCCCAGGTCCGCGCGGCCTCAGTGATCACCGCTTCCAGGGCGCGCAGGTCCGGCTGGTCGTGCTCGCCCGGCGTGAAGCCGATGATGTAGTGCACGCGCGCCAGCGGGGCGTCCGTGAAGCTGGGATAGGACGCCGAGACGCGGCCGCGATAGGCGCGGGCCAGGATCTGCCCGGCCCGCGCCGCCAGCTCGGAATCGTAGTGGTCGCGCGGCAGGAACAGCAGCACTGAGGCGAAGCGGTCGAACGGGTCGCGCCGCTCGAACAGCCGCACGCGCGGGCGGTCGTAGAGGTGCAGGATGCCCAGAGCCTCGGCCAGCAGGTCGTCCTCGGTCATCTGGAAGAGTTCGTCGCGCGGGTGGTTCTCGACGATGTTGCGCAGCCGCTTTTCGTTGTGGCTCCCGGGAACAGTCGCCGCGCGAGCCAACACGCTGGCGACCTTTTCGCGGATCAGCGGGACGGCGCTCGCGGGCTGGTCATACGCCTCGGCGGAGAACAGGCCGACGAAGCGGACCTCGCCGATCGGCCGGTCGTCGGCGCCGTAGCGCTTGATGCCGACGTAATCCATGTAGCCGCGGCGATGGACGCGGCTCCTGACATTGGACTTGGCGACGGTGAGCGCCGGGTCGGAGATCAGCCGGTCCTTGACCTTACCCAGCAGGATCGCCGGCTCGTTAGCGCGGCGCAGCACCGTGCGGGCGGGATCGCGCAGCACGCCCAGGCCGTCCTTGGCCTGATAGAGCGGCTCCTCGGCGGCGTAGTCGCCGTTCTTGAGGCGCGGGTATTCGTAGACCCGGGCGCCCAGGAACACGAACTGCTCGGCCTGCAGCCAGGAGAGGAAAGCGACCTCCTCGGGCCGCGCGCGGCTGGCGTGGGCCTTCAGCTCGGCCAACGTACGGGCCATCAGCGACAGCATCTCGGGGAAGTCTTCGACCGCGGCGCGGACGTCCTTCAGGGTCTCGGTCAGGCCGCGGACCAGGGCGGCCTCGCGGTCGGCGCCGATGGGATCGAGGATCACCTGGACCATCGACTCGCGGCGTGGCTCGCCGGTCTCGCCGCGCAGGCCGGCGCGATCGCGGCGGACCTCGACGATGGGGTGGAAGAGGGCGCGGACCGACAGGCCCTGTTCGGCGATCTCGCCCATGATCGAGTCAACCAGGAAGGGCGCGTCGTCCTGGACGATCTCCAGGCGATCGAGGGTGGCCCCCAGGACGCGCTCGATGCGGATGGTCGGCGCGCGGCCACGGCGGTGTTCACCGAAGCGCCAGAAGTCGGCGAGGTTGGCGGCCAGGTGGGCGGCGCTCAGCTCGGGCAGTTCATCGGGCCCCGCGTCGGCGGCGGCCTGGCCGGCGAAGGCGCGGGCGTCGGCAAGCGCCGGGTCGCCCTTCAGGGCGGCGACGACAGCCTTGGTCAGGGCGGAGGGCGTGGCGGGAGCGCGGCTCATCGCGCGGCTCCCGCGAGATTGGGTCCGACGAGATTGAGTCCGGATACGAGGGCGGCGCCGGAGGAGAGTGTCCGGCGCCGCTGGGCCTCGTCGTGGGGGGGCGACGGAGACCTCTCTGCTCGCAGCGTCCGCGGGCTGGGGGTGCGGACCGAGCGGCCAGGCTGTTGTGTGGCCTGGTCGACTTTAGATAGGGAGCGGATGCGCAAGTTGAAGACCCTCGATCAAGATCACTTTCGGCGAGGCCCCTTGGCCGCCTCGGCGATCTTCTGGTCCGGGGGCTCGTTGGGCATGGTGTTCTTCAGTCGGTTGGGGTCGCCATCGGCCGAAAGTATGACCGAAACCCAACGGCTGCCGTCGAATTGCGCCAGGATCACCATCACCATGACGGTGAGCGGCGTGGACAGGAAGGCCCCGGTCAGGCCCCAGATGGCGCTCCAGAACGCCAGCGACAGCAGCACGGTCACCGGGTCGAGGTTGAGACTGCGCCCCTGCATCCGCGGATAGATCACATTGCCGATGACCACCCCGATCGCCTGTAGCGCGACGAACAGAACGATGGCGTGGCCGTAGTCGGGAAACTGCACCAGGGCGAACAGCGGCGGGGCCACGCCGGCGAACACGCCGCCGGCCACCGGAATGTAGACGGCGAAGAAGATCAGCAGCGCCCAGAACAGCGAGTCGTGCAGGCCGACCGCGGCCATGGCGATCCAGCTCAGGCCCGCGACCATCCCGCCGGTGACGGTCTGGACGAACAGGTAGCTTTCCAGGCCGTCGCGGATGCGGAGGAAGGCTACCACCGCCTCCTGGCGCTCCTCGCGGTTGGGGAACAGTCCGACGGCTTTGCGTTCCCAGCCACGCCGCGAGGCGATGATGAAGGCCAGGTAGACCAGGACGAAGAGGGCGGTCGAGGCGAAGTCCTTCACCGCGTTCGCCGCAATGCCCAGGTACTTGGCCGCGTCCAGGCCGCGGACGATCTGGTCCACCGTGGGCGGATGCCTGACGCCGACCATCGGGGCGACCTGGGCGATCACCGCGTTAAGGCGGGGGATGTCGGTGACCAGCTGGGTCGCGAAGCCCGCGGAATTCACCGCCACGAAAAAGGCGGTGCCACCGAACAGCACGATCGACAGCACCACCGCCAGCGGCAGGGCGGCCTTCTTGGAAACCCGCGGCAGGCGCTCCTGCAGCACCCGCGCGAAGCCGTCGATCATCACCGCCAGGAACATGGCCAGCGCCAGGGGTGTGAGGATCGGCGCCAGCCAGTAGAGCGCCGCGCCGCCGGCGATCACGGCCAGGATAACCACCGCGTTCCGGGTGACAGTGGACTCGGCTATAAAGGAGGCGGGCATGAAGGGCTTTCGCTGGCGCGCAGACTCGACTGTCACCGGCGCGCGCCGCAACGTCAAATCGGGTGCGTCCTACCCCGTTTCGGCCGCAAACGGGAGCCGTTTTGCCCAACGGCCCCCGAACCTTGCGAAGATCGCGCCGATGGTTAGCGCGGTTGCATCCGGATGGCGCCGTCCAGGCGGACGTCTTCGCCGTTGAAGTAGCCGTTGGTGATCATGGTCAGCGCCAGCTGGGCGTATTCGCTCGCTTCGCCGAGACGCTTGGGGAAGGGCACTGAGGCCGCCAGGCCCGCCTTCACTGCCTCAGGCGCGAACTGCATCAGGGGCGTGTTGAAGATGCCGGGCAGGATGGTGTTGATCCGGATGCCGTCGCCGGCCAGGTCGCGGGCGATCGGCAGGGTCATGCCGACGATGCCGCCCTTGGACGCCGAATAGGCCGCCTGGCCCATTTGGCCGTCCTCGGCCGCCACCGAGGCGGTGTTGACGATGGCGCCGCGCTCTCCATCGATCGGCTCCAGGTCAAGCATGCCCTTCGCCGACTTGGCGATGCAGCGGAAGGTGCCGACCAGGTTGATCTGGATGATCAGGTTGAAGGCGTCGAGCGGGAAGTGCTTGGTCTCGCCGGTCTGCTTATCGCGGCTGGCGGTCTTGGCGGCGTTGCCGGTGCCGGCGCAGTTGACCAGGATGCGCTCCTGGCCGTGCGCGGCGCGGGCCTTGGCGAAGGCGGCGTCGACCTCTTCTTCCGAGGTCACGTTGCACTTGCAGAACACGCCGCCGACCTCCTTGGCCACGGCCTCGCCCTTGGCTTCGTTCATGTCGAAGATGGCGACCTTGACGCCCTGGGCGGCCAGCGCACGGGTGGTGGCTTCGCCGAGGCCGGAGGCCCCGCCGGTGACCACGGCGGCCACGGATGAATTGAGTTGCATTGGACGCTGGGCTCCCGATCCGGTTATCTCGTGTTTGTAGCCAGAGGCTTTAGACCGATGAGCGGCGGCGAAAAAGCGTCACCCAACGTCAATGAACATTTCGACCCCTCGGGCCCGCTGGATCCGAGCCGGGCGCTGGTCCCGCACGTCATGCGCCTCAACGAACGCCGGGTGGCCCGCGGCTTCTGGCCGAAGATCCGCAAGGTGGCCGCCCTCGTGCCCTTCGCCTCCGAGGCGCTGGCGGTCTGGTACTGCGCCCGCGACCACGAGACCCCGGTCGCGGCCAAGGGCATGATGTTCGCCGCGCTCGCCTATTTCGTCCTGCCCGTCGACGCGATCCCCGATTTCATCGCCGGCATCGGCTACACCGATGACGCCGCGGTGTTCCTGGCCATGCTGGGCCTGGTCGGCCGCCATGTGAAGCCCCGCCACCGGGAGGCCGCAAGGGCCGAGGTCGATCGGTTGCGGACCCCCGACTAGGTTGAATCGACATCCAGGACCGGATTCCGTCCAGCTTGGGATCGGCTTTTCCCCTTCTCTGACCGTCATGGCCGGGCTGGTCCCGGCCACCCAGATGCGGCGACGTCGCAGAACCGTTTGCGGCGCTTGCGTTTCTGGGTCCCCGGGACAAGCCCGGGGATGACGAATATAAATTAAATCAGAGATTTATCTGATGTTGCGACGCTGTCGAATGTCGATCCGACTAAGGCCGTCGCCCGCACGGCGGCGAGGTGCTCGCGCCAGGTGATGACCAGGGTCGAGACCACCACAACGCCCGCGCCGACGATGGTCCAGACGCCGGGCACTTCGTTGAACAGGAAGAAGCCGGCGGCGGCGGAAAACACCAGTCGGGTGTAGTCGATCGGAGCCATGGCGCCGGCCTCGCCGATCTGCATGCCCTTGATGTAACAGGCCTGGTTGGCCGTCGCGATCACGCCCATCAGGCAGAGCAGCGCCAGGTCCTTCGGCTCCGGCCAGCGCCAGACGAGCAGCGCGCCGGGGATCGCCAGCACCAGGCCCAGCACCGCCGACCAGACCAGCAGCACCATCGGTGAGTGGTCGCGGGTCAGAACCTTCATGCCGGTCACCGTGAAGGCGAACAGGAAGGACGAGGCCAGCATGGCCAGCGCCGGGACGCCGATGGCGAAATGGCCGCCGACGCCGGGCCTAATCATGATCAAGACACCCAGGAAGCCCACCACGGCGGCGCCGATGCGCAATGGCCCCACGTGCTCGCGCACCACGAAGGCGGCGAGCGGCACCAGCCACAGAGTGCGGGTGAAGGAGAGCGCGTTGGCGTCGGCCAGGGGCATCTTCTGGAAGGCGTAGAAGGAGAGGATCATCCCCACGGTGCCGGCGGCCGAGCGGAAGATGATGATCCCCGGCCGGGTGGTGGCGAAGGCCGCGCCGCGATGCTTGATGATCACCGGCAGCAGGATCAGCAGGCCCGCGGCCTGACGGTAGAAGGTCTGCAGCGTCGCCGGATAGTCGCTGCCCAGATATTTGATCAGAGTGGTCATGCCGGTGAAGGTGATCGCCGAGGCGAGCATCCACAGCGCGCCGCGCACATTAGGCGTCAGGCCGGCGAGGCGCTCGCCGGGGGGCGGCCCAATCGGCGAGGAAGCGGCCACGCCTTCGTCCACGGCTAGTCGGCCGGCGCTGAGACGGAGAGTTCGGGGAACAGGTCGGCGAAAGGAGAGCCGGCTTCAGGGTCCCAGCTATGGCGCCCGCCGACGGTGATGCCGCCGTCGACCACGATGTGCGTCCCGGTGACGAAGACCGAGTCGTCGCTGGCCAGGTAGAGGGCGGCCTTGGCGATATCCTCCGGCGCGCCGCCCTTGGGGATCGGCTGCACCTTGGCGCCGTTCTCGGCCACCCGCGCGGCCATCTGATCGGCGACGTCGCGGGGCAGGCCCATGGAGGCGCCGAAGATCGAGGTGGCGATCAGGCCGGGGCAGATGGCGTTGACGCGGATCTTCTGGCGCGACAGCTGGGCGGCGGCGCAGCGGCTCATGTGGATCACGCTGGCCTTGGCCGAGGAGTAGGCGATCGGGCCTCAGCCGGCCTGTATGCCGGCGATCGAGGCGGTGTTGATGATCGAGCCTGCGCCGCGCTCGAGCATCAGCGGGGCGGCGTGCTTCATGCCCAGCGCCGGGCCGCGCACCAGGACGTCGAAGATCCAGGTCCAGCGCTCGGTTTCGATCTCGGCGATGGTCCGCATGCCGTCGGAGATGCCGGCGTTGTTGAACAGGATGTCGAGGCCGCCGAACTCGGTCTTGGCCAAGCCCATCGCGGCGGCGATGTCTGCTTCGAGAGTCACGTCACAGTGGGCGTAGCGGACCTGGCCCTTGAACCGCTGCTCCAGCATGCGGCCCTTCTCGTCCTGGATGTCGGCGGCGATGACCTGAGCCCCCTCGGCCACGAACAGCTCGACGGTCCCCAGGCCGATACCCGACACCCCGCCGGTGATCACCGCAACCTTGCCGTCCAGACGTTTAGGCATGTACGCGCTCCTTCAAATTAAACCGTCATCCCGGACGGCTGAAAGCCGATCCGGGACCCAGGAGCCACCGCACAGCCTGAACCCCTTGGGTCCCGGCTCTCCCCCGGATCAAGTCCGAGGTCCGGCCAGCATGAGGGGGAAGATTAGACGGAAGCTAGTCGATCGTGACGACCACCTTGCCCATGGCCTGGCGGCTGGCCAGGTGCTTGATCGCGTCGGCCGCCTTGGCGAAGGGGAAGCGCTCGGAGATGTAGGGCTTGATCTTGCCGGCGGTGTACATGTCCAGCAGCTCGGCGACGCTCTGCCGGTGGCGCTCGGGGTTCTTGCCGACCCAGGCGCCCCAGAACACGCCGACGATGTCGCAGCCCTTCATCAGCGCCAGGTTCAGCGGGATCTTCGGGATTGCGCCGGCCGCGAAGCCGACCACCAGGTACTTGCCTTCCCAGGCGATGGCCCGGAGCGCCGGCTCGGCATAGTCGTCGCCGATCGGGTCGTAGATCGCGTCGGCGCCGTTCGGGCCGCAGGCGGCCTTGAACTGCTCGGAGAGCTGCTTCTGCGCGTCGCGGTCGAAGGGCGCGCGGCCGTAGACCACGCCCACGTCGGCGCCGTGCTTGAGGCAGAGATCGACCTTCTCCTGGGTCGAGGCCGCGGCGACCACGCGCACGCCCATCTGCTTGCCGAGCTCGACGGCGGCCAGGCCGACGCCGCCGGCCGCGCCTAGCACCAACAGGGTCTGGCCAGGCTTCATGTCGGCCCGGTCCTTCAGCGCGTGGTAGCTGGTGCCGTAGGTCATGATGAAGGCCGCGGCATCGTCGAAGGGCATGGCGTCGGGGATCTTCACCAGCCGGGCGGCTTCCAGCGCCAGCTCCTCGGCCATGCCGCCCCAGCCGGTGTTGCCCAGCACCCGGTCGCCTGGCTTCACATGGGTCACGCCCTCGCCGACCGACTTCACGATGCCGGAGACCTCGGCGCCGGGCGCGAAGGGCCGGGCCGGCTTGAACTGATACTTGTCCTCGATGATCAGCACGTCGGGAAAGTTGACCCCCACCGCCTTGACCTGCACCACGGCGAACCCGGGCTTGGCTTCCGGCGAGGGCACGTCCTCGAAGACCAGGGTGTCGGGCCCGCCCACAGCCTTGCTCAACAGCGCCTTCATATCCGCTCTCCCGGTCGTCTCTTTGTGAGGTTGGCCGGACGCTAGCTCAGCCGAACGGATGTTTGAAGCGTCCTCTGCGACGATGCGGAATTTGGTCCGCGTTCACGTCTCGCCTATATTGCGGGACCTCCACACAGGAAGCTTCCCCCCTTGGGCGTGACCCTCGACCTCTCGCATGCGCGCCGCGCGCCGCTCGCCGTCGCCAAGCCGAACCTCTGCGGCCTGACGCGGGCAGAGCTGGCGGCTGCCCTGATCGCGGCCGGGGTGGTGCGGCCGGAGAAGGCGCGGATGCGCGCCACCCAGCTCTGGCGTTGGATCCACCACTACGGCGTCACGGATTTCGACCGGATGACCGATGTGGCCAAGGAGACCCGCGCCGCCCTGGCTGAGGCCTTCAGCCTGGACCGGCCCGAGATCGTCGAGCGCCAGGTCTCCAAGGACGGCACGCGCAAGTGGCTGATCCGTACCGCGCCGGGCATCGAGGTGGAGACGGTCTATATCCCCGACGTCGGCCGGGCCGGCGCGCTCTGCGTCTCCAGCCAGGTCGGCTGCACCCTGAATTGCACCTTCTGCCACACCGGCACCCAGGCGCTGGTCCGCAACCTGACCGCCGCGGAGATCGTCGCCCAGGTGCAGGTGGCGCGCGACGACCTGGGCGAATGGCCGAGCCCCAAGGCGGACCGCAGGCTCTCCAACATCGTGTTCATGGGCATGGGCGAGCCGCTCTACAATCTCGACCACGTGGCCGGCGCCATCGACGTCATCGCCGACAACGAGGGCATCGCCATATCGCGGCGGCGGATCACCGTCTCGACCTCCGGCGTCGTCCCGGAACTGCAGGGGTTGGGCGAGCGGACCCAGGCCATGCTGGCGATCTCGCTGCACGCCACCAACGATGAGCTTCGCGAGAAGCTGGTGCCGCTCAACAAGAAGTATCCGTTGGCGCAGCTGATGGCCGGCATCCGCGCCTATCCGGGGCTCTCCAACGCCAAGCGGGTGACGTTCGAGTACGTCATGCTGAAGGGCGTCAACGACAGCCCGGCCGAGGCGAAGGCCCTGGTCCAGCTGCTGAAGGGCATCCCGGCGAAGATCAACCTGATCCCGTTCAATCCCTGGCCGGGCACGGACTACGAGTGCTCGTCCTGGTCGACCATCGAGACCTTCGCGGCGATCCTCAACCGCGGCGGCTACGCCTCGCCGATCCGCACGCCACGCGGTCGCGACATCCTCGCCGCCTGCGGCCAGCTGAAGAGCGAGAGCGAGAAGGTCCGCCCCAGCGTCCGGCGCAAGGCGGCTCTGGCCGAGGTTGAAGTCGAGGCTGGGGCCGAGCCTCAGTAGGCCGCTCGTCGCGGCGCATGCTATCGAGGGCGCTCTCGCAACCTGGACCGCCCAATCCATGACCACGCCGTTCCAGTCGCCGGAGATCCAGGCCTTCGCCACCGGGTTTCCGATCACTCTGCTGCACGCTGGGGTCACGGTGGCGATGCTGTTCGCGGCGGCGACGGTCTATGTGCTGCTGACCCCGCACAAGGAAATCACGCTGATCCGCGAGGGCAATACCGCGGCGGCGGTGTCGCTTTCCGGCGTCCTGGTCGGGCTGGCCATACCGCTGGCGGTGTCGCTGAAAGCCTCGACCAGCCTGATCGAGTTGGCGCTGTGGGGCGCGGCGACCGTGCTGGTGCAGCTGCTGATCTTCCGCATCGTCGACCTGATCCTGCACGGCCTGCCCAAGCGCATCCAGGACGGCGAGATGGCCGCGGCCGCGGCTCTGGTGGGGGCGAAGCTGGCCACGGCGCTTATCTTCGCCGCCGCCGTTTCCGGCTGAGCGCGGGGAGCGGATGCATTTCCCGAGGCTGCCGGACTGGCTGATCTACGCGGCCGTGGTGGTAGCGCTGCTGATCGCTGCCGTTGGCCGCCAGGAGCGCGCCGACGCCCCGCCCGCCCCCCCGCCGGCCCCGGCCGCCGAGGGCGCGGCGCTGGGCCCGGCCTCGCCATTCGATCCTGCGGTGGTGGTCGAGGTGGCCGACAAGACCGAGCCGGGCGCCGGCACGGCGTTCTCCATCGCCTCGTCCGGCGTCTGGATGACCGCCCGCCACGTGGTCGAGGGCTGCCGGGAGGCCGCTATCGTTGTCTCGCCGGGGCGCGGGGTGGCCGCCAAGGTGAAGATAGATCCGGACGCCGAGACCGCCATCCTGACCACGGAGGGCGGCGCCCAGCCGCTGCCGTTCGGCCTGTCGGCGCACCTGCGCCGGGGCGAGCGTGCGTTTCACCTGGGCTTCCCGCAGGGGCGGCCGGGCGAGGCCAGTTCGCGCCTGCTGGGCCGCGAGAACCTGGTGGTGCAGGGCCGGGGCGCGCGGACCGAGCCGGTGCTGGTCTGGGCCGAAACCGGGCGCACTGACGGGCTGAAGGGGACGCTGGGCGGGCTGTCCGGCGCCCCGGCGGTGGACGACCAGGGCCGGGTGGTGGGCGTCACCATCGCCGAGGCGCCCCGGCGCGGGCGCATCTACACCACCGCGCCGGAGACCACCGCGCGCATCCTGGCGGCGTCCGCGAAGTCGTTGTCCGATAAGCCTGGGGCCGACGTCCCCGCCCAGGCGGTCAGCGCAGAGAACTACGGCCGCGTCGCCGACGACCTGCGCCGCACCCTGCGGGTCGCCCAGGTGGTCTGCCTGACAGCCTAGGCGGGCGCGGCTTGGCTGCGGGTCAGCCGGGCCAGGATCAGGAACAGGATCGTCGCCGGAATCGCGATCAGGCCCGCGCCAACAAAACCGATCTCGTAGGCCGGCATCTGGCCGTGGACCGCCGCCAGGTTCTCGATCACCGCGCCGGAGAACCCCTTCAGGAACTTGCCCAATACCGCATAGGCGGAGGACAAAAGCGCATACTGCGTAGCGGTGTAGCCGAGGTTGGTCAGGCTCGACATGTAGGCGATGAGCGCGATGCCGGCGTAGCCCTGGACGAAGTTGTCGCCGCCCATCACCGCGCTGAACACGCCGACACTGCCGGGATAGAGCGCCAGCAGGGCGAAGGCGGCCGTGCCGAGCCCCTGCAGCACCGCGCCGGCGATCAGGGTCGGGAAAAGGCCCAGCCTTACCGCGCTCAGGCCGCCCGCCGCCACGCCGGCCAGGGCGCCGAACAGGCCGATCGAGCCGCGCACGGCGGCGACCGCATCCTTGGTAAGGCCGAGGTCTACGTAGTAGGGCGTGTACATCGGCCCCATGACGAAGTCGGGCAAGCGGTAGACCGCGATCGCCGCCAGCATCAGCAGGCCCAGCGCCTTGTGCTGGCGGAAGAAATCGATGAACGGGCCGACCACGGCGTCGAAGAAGCCTCGGGCTTTCCACAGCGGCGCCTGGGCCCTCAGCGCGATCTCCGCCCGGACCGGCTCGAAGGCGAACCAGGTGGCGGCGAGGCCGATTCCCATGGCGAGCGCATAGGCGATGTAGGCGCCCGGCCAGCCGATGCGCGCCGCGACCGCCAGGATCAGGGCGTCGGCGGCGATGATCGCGGCGCGGTAGCCGAGCGCTGCCGCCGAGGAAAGCAGGCCCTGCTCGTCGCTGTTGTTGGCGGCTTCGATCCGCCAGGCGTCGATGGCGATGTCCTGGGTGGCCGAGGCGAAGGCGGTGACCAGGGCGAAGGCGCCGATGGCGGTCAGGCCGCCGGGTCCGGTCGGGCCGACCAGGGCGATGCCGATCAGGCCGACGGCGACCAGAATCTGGGCGATAGCCATCCAGCCGCGGCGGCGGCCCAACCGGCCGAGCAACGGCAGGTCCACGCGGTCCACCACCGGCGACCACAGCCACTTTAGAGAATAGGCGAGGCCGACCCAGGAGATGAAGCCGATGGCCTTGAGGCTGGTGTGCTCGTCGCGCAGCCAATAGCCCAGCGTGTTGGCTGACAGCAGGAACGGCAAGCCGGAGGAGAAGCCCAGCGCCAGGGTCACCGCCACCTTCGGCTGGCGAAGCTCGCGCAGCACCTCCAGGGCAGTGCGTTTGCGGCGCGGCGCGGCGGCTTCAGCGGTCATGCGTAGGAGCTTGGCCTGCGCCGCGGATACGGTCCAGCGGGTGGCTTAGGCCTTGGCGCTCCGGGTGATCCGGCGCGGGTCGTAGGAGGGGATGGTGTTCTGGGCGGCGTAGCGGCCGGTCCAGCGGGTGAGCATGGCGCGCAGCGCATCCGGCGACATCGGCTTGACCAGGAAGTCGTTCATGCCCGCAGCCAGGCAGGCGTGGCGGTCGTCCTCGAAAGCGTTGGCGGTGAGCGCCACGATCGGGGTCTCGATGCCCATGGTCCGCAGTTCCCGGGCGGTCTCCTCGCCCGACAGGCCCGGCATGCGCATGTCCATCAGGATCAGGTCGTAGGCGCCGACCTTGATCGCCGCGATGGCCTCGGCGCCGCTGACCGCGTGGTCGATCTCGCAGCCTTCACGGGTCAGCAGCGCGCGAGCCAGCAAGGCGTTGATCGGATTGTCCTCGACCAGCAGGACGCGCTTGCCCGGCGCGGCGGCCGCGGCGATCCGTTCGTCCTCGTGGCGCGCCTCATTGGCCTGTTCGGCGCCGGCGGCGACCAGCACGCGTTCGGCAAGCGAGGCGCGGCGCAGCGGCTTGATCAGGTAGCCGGCGAAGCCCGAGCGGCGGTAGCGCCCGATCAGGCCGCGATCTTCCGGCGCCAGCAGGATGATCGCCCGGCGCTCGGTGGGCCGGCGCAGCAGGCGCGAGCCCTGGGCCAGGGCGTGGTCGATCAGCACTACGTCGCCAAAGGCGGTAATTTCGGCGAGTTCAGCCAGGTCGCGGGCCATGATCGCGCGGCCGCCGCAGGCCTCGATCTGGCGCTTGGCCGCCTCGCGGACGATGGGATTGTCCGACGCCACGCCGACCTTGCGGCGGGCCAGCTCCTGGCCGGGTTCGCGGCTGGTCTGCAGACGGAAGGCGGCTTCCAGCCAGAACCGGGCGCCGCCGTCGTCGCGTTCCTCGACGCCGACCTCGCCGCCCATGGCGAGCGCCAGGCGGCGCGCGATAGCCAGGCCCAGGCCCGCGCCGCCCATGTGGGCGTGAGCGGGATCGGCCTGGGCGAAGGCTTCGAATATCCGCTCGCGCTGGGCGGTGGAGACCCCGGGGCCGGTGTCCTCGACCACAAACCGAAGGCGGCCCTTCTCGGGGCGGGTGACGCTCAGCAGGACGCCGCCCTGTTCGGTGAATTTCACGGCGTTGCCGGCGAAGTTGAGCAACACCTGGCGCAGGCGGCCCTCATCCGCCCGGATGGAACCCGTCCCCATGGGGGCGGCCCAGGCGATCTCCAGGGCTTTTTCGCGGGCCTTCGGCGAGAGCAGCTCGGTCACTCCGCGCAGCAGGTCTTCCACGTCGACCTCGGTCGCATGCAGATCGACCTTGCCCGCGCCAAGCTTGGCGAAGTCGAGCACATCGTTGACCAGGGTGAGCAGGTGCTCGCCGGAATCGCGGATCGCGGCGGCGTAGGCGCGCTGCTCGGCGGTCAGCCGGGTGGACTCCAGAAGACGCGCCATACCCAGCACCCCGTTCAGGGGAGTGCGGAACTCATGGCTGAGCGAGGCCAGCTGTTCAGCGCTGATATTGTCGCGCCGGGGTCGGCGCTCGCCGAGGGGTCGTGGAGGCTTCCGCATGGCGCCTCCGATAACCGCAAACGACTTAACGGTCCCTCAAGCGGGGCTGCGCTCAGACCGCGTCCCCCTCGAGGGTGCCGGAAGGCGAGGCGACCGCCATTTCGCGGGCCAGGGCCAGCAGCGCCTGGCGCGCCCGCTGGTCGGGAATGCCGTTGAAGGCCTCCAGCAGTTCAAGGGCGCCGGGCCGGGCCAGGGCGCGGAACACATGCTCGTCGCCGTCCTCGCCGTTCTCCGCGGCGTCCTCGCCGATCAGCCAGGAAACGCTGACGTTCAGGGCCAGGGCCGCAGACAGCAGGGTGGTGGCCGCGACCCGGTTCGCGCCGCGCTCATACTTCTGGACCTGCTGGAAGGAGACCCCGAGCCGGTCGGCCAGGTCGCTCTGCGACAGGCTAAGTTGGCGCCGCCGCGCCCGCATCCGGGCGCCGATCGCGAGCTCCAGCTGGGTTGTGCGGCCAGGATCCCTCGGGTCCATCTCAGGCGCCTCCTGATGCGGCAGAGTGTAGCTCAAGGCGGTCCGATCTTCGCCTTAAAGTAGACGGGAGGCCCAAGTCGTCGTTTACTGTTCGCCTGATGCGCGCACGCGACGACATCGTCGATGATCCTGTGGGGCTGCTCACCACCCGCGAACGCGAATGTTTGCGCCTTGTCGATCAGCATCTTTCGTCAAAGCAGATCGCCCGTGAACTCGGCATGTCGAAGACCTCGGTCGACACCTATTGCGACCGCGCGCGGCGCAAGCTGGGCGTCGAGGACCGCTACGCCGCCGCCCGCCTGGCGCGCCAGCTCGACACCGGAGACGCGGTTAACCATGTCCTGATTGAATCAGGACATGATACGATCAGGACAGACGCCGCCGTTAACCTCTGGCCGGATGACCCCACAACCAAGGGGACTTCCGATGGGCGACTGGCAGAACTTCGACAACCGAGCGGTGATCGGACGGGCGCTGCGCCTGCGTCGGGAAATCGACGACTTCGAAGCCCGCTGGCCGACGCCGGCCAATCGGGAAGAAGCGCTTCCGGGCTTCACCTGGGATCAACTGGAGCGGCAGCTCGTCGATCTGGCGGCGACGCCGGCCCAGGCGAGCATGGCCCGGCACCTGGTCTCTGGCACCCGCAAGCTGGCGCCCTTCAAGCCTTCGGAAATGGTCCTGCGGGAAATCCTCTGCATGACCTGGGTCCTGCTGGACGAGAACTTCAAGACCGAGCCGGAACATGGCTCGGCCGAAATAAGCTAAGCCCCGCCGCCCGGTTGGGCGTCATCCTGGGGCTGGCGATTTTCGTGGCCCTTGCGTTCGGTGGCATGCTGGCCGGGCTCCACGCCCTGGAAGACCTGAAAACTATTTTCAGGGCCTGAACGGGTCTGAAACCATACCCCCGTAAATGTGCTGGCGCTCGTCGCAGCCCGACGTGTGCAGGAGAGAACTCATGCTCAAGCAACGCCGCATGGTCGCCGAACAGATCGCCGCCGCCCTTTTCGAGGCGGAAGCCGCCATCGACACCGCCCTTTCCAAGACCGCTATGCTTGCTGGCGTGATGCCGCAGCTCCGCCGGGAAGCCGGCGCCTCGGCCCTCATCGGCCAGGACGCCGTCGAACGCGCCAGCCAGGCGATCATGGCCCTGGCTGAGGCCCGCCGCGCCATTGTCGAGACCCATAAGGAGCTTTCCATCGCCCAGGCGCAGATCGGCCTTGGCGCTGTGGTGCTTACCGACACGGGCACCGGCAAGCCGCCGCTGCTGGCCGCCGACCAGCAACCGCAAGTGGGCCGTCGCGCGCTGCGCGCCGTCCACGCCGCCTAATACCCATTCCGCCGTTCGCGGCGGTCTGTCAGATTGGACCCTTGGCGAATGCCGGGGGTCTTTTCTTTGCATCCTTCTTCCTACGCCTTACCTCCTTGGGTTGGACTGACGTTGACGGTCGTCATCTGCGGCGGCGCGTTCTGGAAGGGCGGCCGTGAGGAACAGGTCGCTTCCGGAGGCTTCGTCCTAAGTCTGGTCACGACCGTGGTGCTGCGCGATCCGCGCTGGCTCGGCGCCCAGTGGGGTGCGTTCGGGGCAGACGCCCTTATGCTCGTGCTGATCACCGCGATCTCTATTCGCACCACGCGGTATTGGCCGCTTATCGCGGCGGCCTTTCAGCTGCTTTGCGTCATGATCCATATCGCGCGGCTCATCGACCCTGGCGTCCGGGCCTGGGCTTACGCCACCGCTCAGGTCATCTTTACGCACCTCTATCTCTGGACCATCGGGGTGGGGGTCCTGAACACTTGGCGCGCGAACCGCCGGCGCGCGCACAGCGGCGAGGCCGCAGCTTTGCGGACCTAAGCCGGCCGCGGCGCTTTGTCCTCGCCCCTCCGAACGGCGGTGTGTAAGCCTTCCGGCCGAACCATCACTTAAGAGGATTGGCGAGCATGGCGTCGGCGGAGGTCCGCCTTCCGGACTTGAGCGCGGGCGTGCAGGCCGCGCTGCAGCGGGGCGAGCCCAGGGCCGCGCTGGAGATGGTGCTGGACGCCGAGCGTGCGGCGCCGACCGAAGCCAGCCTGAAGCTGCAGCGCGCCATGGTCTGCCGCGCCCTGGGCGACCTACCCGGCGCCCTGGCCGCCCTCGACGATGCGCTGAGCCTCGACCCCTATGACTATGTGGCCCTGCTCTCCAAGGGCGCGGTGGTCGAGCGGCTGGACGGCGAGCGGGCGGCCGCTGCGGTCTACAAGAACGCCCTGGCCATCGGCCCGCCGGACGAGGATATCCCGCTGCCGCTGCGCGCGCCGACCGAGCGCGCGCGGCAGGTGGTGGCCCGCACGCTGCGCGCGCTGGAAGACCACCTGAAGGCCCGCACCGCGGCGGTGAAGGCCGAGCTGTCCGACGCCTCGCGCCGCCGGTTCGACGAGAGCGTCGGCATCTTTGCGGGGCGGACCAGGGCCTACGCTCAGGAGCCGCTGCTGCTGCACTATCCGCGACTGCCGGCGATCCCGTTCTACGATCGCTCGCTGTTTCCCTGGCTGCCGGACCTCGAGGCCGCCACCGACACCATTCGCGGCGAGCTGATGGGCGCGCTGGAGGCCGCCAAGGACGACTTCGCCCCCTATATCGCCTATCCGAAGGGCGCGCCGGTCAACCAATGGGGCGAGCTCAACCACTCCTTGAAATGGAGCTCGTTCTTCCTGTGGAAGGACGGCGCGCGGCAGGAAAAGCCCTGCGCGCTCTGCCCCAAGACCACGGCCCTGCTGGACACCCTGCCGATGGCCCAGCAGCCGGGGTTTGCGCCGACCGCCATGTTCTCGGCCCTGACCCCCCATACGCGGATCCCGGCCCACACCGGCTCGACCAATGTGCGCCTGCTCTGCCACCTGCCGTTGATCCTGCCGGGCCCGGCGCGGTTCCGGGTCGGCAGTGAGACCCGCGACTGGAAGATGGGCCAGGCCTGGGTGTTCGACGACACCATCGAGCACGAGGCCTGGAACGACGCCGACGAGCTGCGGGTGATCCTGATCTTCGACCTCTGGAACCCCTACCTCGACGAGGGCGAGCGGGCCCTGGTCAACGCCCTGCTGGCCGCGCGCCAGGAGTTCTTCGCGACCTAAAGCGCCTCCGGCTCCGGTCCGATGTAGCGGGCGCGTGGGCGGATCAGGCCGCCGCCCTGAACCTGCTCGATGGCGTGCGCGATCCAACCGGCGCAGCGGGCCACCGAGAACAGGGCGAAAGGTGCGTCGTGCGGCAGGCGAAGGGCCT
Organism: Caulobacterales bacterium; assembly: GCA_038213205.1. Classification (GTDB taxonomy): domain Bacteria; phylum Pseudomonadota; class Alphaproteobacteria; order Caulobacterales; family Caulobacteraceae; genus Phenylobacterium. Next base: position 6,746 of record JBBQTP010000002.1, on the reverse strand, counting down.
CGCAACCGGCCATCAGGGCGAAATCGACGTTGGGCGCCAGGCCGGTGACGGCCAGCACCGCCTCGCGCAGAGCCTGCAGGTCTGGCGGCGGGGTGAAGCGGTCGAGCAGGGAGGCGGCGCGCGGGTCGTCGTCCGGATAGAGTTGATGGCCGAAGCCCGGCAAGGCGCGGTCCTCGACCAGCCGGTTGGCGATCGCCTGGCGCGGCCCCAGTTGGTGGGCCTCGGCCGCGAAGGTGCGCACGGCGGCCGTAGCGCCTCCGTGGCGCGGGCCGGAGAGGGTCGACAGGCCCGCCAGCGCCGAGGCTGAGAGCGAGGCCCCGGTAGAAGCCGCCACCCGCGCGGCGAAGGCCGAGGGGTTCAGCTCGTGGTCGGCCACCAGCACCAGCATGCGGCGGATCAGGTCCGCGCCGGGCCCGCCTGGGCCCTGGCCCCAGGCCAGCGCCAGGCGGTTGTGGATCGCGCCGCCGCCCACCTCGCCGGCCACGGCGTCGGCGAGAACGTCGAGCAAGGTGGCGGCCTCGACGGCCAGGACCAGGGCGTTGCGCCCACGGGCCGGCGGATCGGCCCCGGCGCGGGCGGCGAGCGCCAGGTAGGCGCGGGTACGCATGTCGGGATGGGCAAGTGGTTGCGGCCGGTCCGTGCGCTTCAGAGCCGCCCCGTGGCCGCCGCGCAGCAGGCGGGCAACCGACTCCAGGGTCTCGCTCTCGGCCAGCCGGATAGCGTCGCGGCCCCGGTAGAACAGCCGCCCACCGGCCACGGTGGTGATCTCTGAAGAGAGCACCGGTTCGCCCCAGGCGATGGCGCCGGCCGCCACGTCGGAGACTTTGCGGCTGCGCGACTTGCGCTGGGTCAGGGCGGCGATGTCGGCAGCGCGATAGAGGCTGCGGCGCGGATCGCCCGGGTCGGCGCGCATCTGCACCCGGCCGCGGCTGACATAGGCGTAGAGCGTCTGCGGCCGGACGCCTAAGCGGTCACGGGCCTCCTCGGCGGCGATCCAGTCGAGCGTTGCGGCCATATATTGATTATATTGATCAAGATTGACGAGATGATGTTGACGACATTTCTGTGGGCCCGCAAGCGAGATCTGGAGACCGGACATGTCGGATGGATTGGAAGGCGTCGTCGCCGCGGAAACCGTGCTGTCGGAGGTCGACGGCCTAGCCGGGCGGCTGATCATCCGCGGCCATTCGCTGGACGAGCTGGCGGGGCGTACGACCTATGAGCAGGTGACGCACCTGCTCTGGGACGGCTTCTTCGACGCCCTGCCCGACGACCTGGCGCCAGCCTTGGGCGCCGCGCGCGTCGAGGTGTTCGCCGAGGTCGCGGCTTTGGACACCGGCCTGCTGGACCGCACCCCGATCGAGGCTATGCGGGCGCTGACCGCGCGTCTGGCCGACGGCGATGACCTGGCTGTGGCCCTGCGCCTGACCGCGGCGCCCGCCGTGTTCACGGCCGCCGTGGTGCGCGCCCAGGCGGGTGAGGCGCCGGTGCGTCCCGACCCGACCCTCAGCCATGCGGCCGACGCGCTGCGGATGCTGCGCGGCAAGCCGGCGAGCCCGGCCGAGGTCAAGGCGCTCGACACCTATCTGGTGACGGTCAGCGACCACGGCCTCAACGCCTCGACCTTCGCGGCCCGGGTCATCGCTTCGACCCGCGCGGGCCTGACCTCGGCGGTGCTGGGCGGCATCAGCGCGCTGAAGGGCCCGCTGCACGGCGGCGCGCCGGGGCCGATCATCGACATGCTCGACGCCATCGGAGGGCCAGAGAACGCCCGCGCCTGGATCGAGAGCGCCCTGGCCAATGGCGACCGCCTGATGGGCTTCGGCCACCGGGTCTACCGGGTCCGCGACCCGCGCGCCGACGCGATGAAGACCGCTGTGCGCAAGCTCACCGAAGGCTCCAACGCCATGCCCGGCCGCTTGGCCTTCGCCGAGGCGGTAGAGGCCTCGGTCCTGGCGATCCTGAAGGAACGCAAGCCGGACCGATCGCTGGACACTAATGTGGAGTTCTACACGGCGCTGCTGCTGGAGGCCCTGTCCTACCCGCCCTCGGCCTTCACCTGCGTCTTCGCCACCGGCCGGGTGGCCGGCTGGATCGCGCATGCCCGTGAACAGCTGGCCGGCGGCCGCCTGATCCGCCCTCAGTCGATCTATGTGGGACCGCAGCCGCTGAAGGCCGCCTAAGCTGAGAGTCGTTCGCGCTGGCGCGCGCGCCCGGCCTCGCTAGGTTCCGGCGATGACCACCGCCCATGGCCTGACGCCCGCCGAGACGACCGCGCTCACCCGGCGCGTGACCCTGCTGTCGGTGGCGACGGCTGCGGTGCTGGTGAGCATCAAGATAGTTGCCTGGCTGGCGTCCGGCTCGGTGGCCCTCCTGGCCTCCACGGCGGACTCCGGCCTCGACCTGGTCGCCTCGCTGATCACCTTCTTCGCTGTGCGCTACGCCGCCGCCCCGCCGGACGCCGAGCATCGTTTCGGCCATGGCAAGGCGGAGGCCTTCTCGAGCCTGGTGCAGGCGGGCCTGGTGTTCGCCTCGGCCGCCCTGATCGCTCGCGAGGCGATCGCCGATTTCTTCAAGCCGCATCCGCTGCAGGCGCAGGGCTGGGCGATGGGCGTCATGGTCGCCTCCACCGTGCTCACCGCCGGGCTGATCGTCGCTCAGACGCGGGTGCTGAAACAGGCGAGCTCGGTGGCCGTCTCCGGCGACCGGGCCCACTACATGACCGATCTCGCGTCGAACCTGATCGCGCTTGGCGGCATCGGGATCTCCGCCTGGCTGGGACTGAACGGCGTCGACGCCGCCGCGGCCCTTGCGATCGCCGCGATCCTGCTCTGGGGCGCGATCAGCGTTTTCCGCGAAGCCTCCAGCCAACTGATGGATCGCGAGCTCCCCGACGAACAGCGCGCCAGGATCGTCGCCCTGATGACCGAGGACCGGCGATTGACCGACGTGCACCAACTGCGAACCCGCGCGTCCGGGCCCTATGTCCACATTCAGATGCACGTCGACCTCGATCCGGAGCTCACCCTGGAAACCGCCCACCAGGTGATCGTTGCGGCCGAGAACCGCGTGCTGGCGGCGTTCCCGTCGGCGGACATCATCATCCACGCCGATCCGCGCGGCCGGGCCGAGCCGCATGGCGGCGCTTTCGCGGAAATCCATCCGGCAAAGGTGTAGTAAACGGCCCCTTAACGGGTCCGGGCTCTGTTGGGCCAAGACGATTCGGCCGCCCTCGCGTTAGTTCGGACATGAGCCTCGAACGGACCCTGCATCACTTCCCGCTCGATCCCGCCTCGCGCCAGGTGCGCCTGGCGCTGGGGGAGAAGCGGTTGGCCTTCACCGAGGTCCAGGTCCGCTATTGGGAGCGGCCGAAGGAGCTGACGGCGCTCAATCCCTCCGGGATGATCCCGGTGCTGGTCGAGACCGACGGCGACAAGAGCCTCGTGCTCTGCGAGGCCCGTGCGATCCTCGACCATCTGGAAGAGACCGTGCCGGAGCCGGCGCTCTTGGGCCGCGAGGCGGCGGAGCGAGCGGAGGCGCGGCGGCTGCTCGCCTGGTTCGACCGCAAGTTCGAATACGAGGCCGGCGGCTACATCCTGCACGAGAAGATGGAAAAGCGGCTGCTGGGCATGGGCGCGCCGGACCTCAGCAACCTGCGCCAGGGCAAGGACGGCCTGCGCACCCACATGTTCTACATCGACAAGCTGCTGCAGGAGCGGGAGTGGCTGGCCGGGCGCAGGCTGTCCCTGGCCGATTTCGCGGCCTCGGCGCACCTCTCGGTGATCGACTATTGCGGCGACATGCCCTGGGCGGACTTCCCGGCAGTGAAGACCTGGTACATGAAGCTGAAATCCCGGCCATGCTTCCGGCCGCTGCTGGCGGACCGCTGGCCGGGCCTGACGCCCGCCAGGCACTATGACGATCTCGACTTCTGAAACGTCCGAAGATCTGACCCGCGCCGAAGCTCAGATTCGCTCGGCGGCAATAGCGCTCGGCTTCGACACCTGCCGCTTCACCCCGATCCCCGACGCCTGGCCTGCCTCAGACCACTTGGCCGAATTCATCGGCCAGGGCCGCCACGGCGAACTCGCCTGGATGGCGCAGACCGCCGAGCGCCGGGCGCACCCGCGAGCCATGTGGCCCGACGCCGGCTCGGCGATCGTGCTGGGCATGAACTATGGCCCCGACCACGATCCCTTGGCGGTCCTGGCCGAGCGCGACCGCGCCGCGATCAGCGTCTACGCCCAGGGCGACGACTATCACGAGCTGATCAAGGGCCGGCTGAAGGCGCTGGCCCGCTGGCTGCAGGCCCGGTTCGGCGGCGAGCTGAAGGTGTTCGTCGACACCGCGCCCTTGCTGGAAAAGCCGCTGGCCGAACAGGCGGGCCTGGGCTGGCAGGGCAAGCACACCAACCTGGTCAGTCGAGAGTTCGGCTCCTGGCTTTTCCTGGGTTCAATCCTCACGGAGCTAGACTTGGCGCCCGACGGCCCTAGCGGAGGGTCCTGCGGACATTGCGCCGCCTGCCTGGACATCTGCCCGACCCAGGCCTTCCCGGCCCCCTACCAACTAGATGCGCGGCGCTGCATCTCGTACCTGACCATAGAGCTGAAGGGTCCCATTCCGCGCGCGTTTCGCCCTGCGCTGGGCAACCGGATCTATGGCTGCGACGACTGCTTGGCCGTTTGCCCCTGGAACAAGTTCGCCGCCGTCGCGCGCGAGCAGCGGCTGCATGCCCGCGAGGCCCTGCGCGCGCCGGCTCTTGAAGATCTGGCGGCCCTGGACGACGCCGCTTTTCGGACGCTCTTCGCCCGGAGCCCGGTCAAGCGCATCGGGCGGGACCGCTTTGTCCGCAACGTACTCTACGCCATGGGTAACTCGGGAGAGCCACGATTGGCGGCGTCGGCCGAACGCCTGCTTTCTGACCCCTCCCCCCTGGTGCGGGGGGCGGCGGTCTGGGCGCTCTCGCGCCTGCTGGACTCCGCGGCCTTCGCCGCCCTGCGCCGCACCGCGCAAGAGCCTGATCCCGAGGTGCTGTCGGAATGGTCGAAGGCCACCTCTACGCTACCCTAGGATTTCTAGGCCGAGAGTCGCCAGAGTTTGGGCGATTGGCCCTTGCCCCAGATTTCGTGGGTCATAGTTAGGGGCTTCCGCTGCGCCCCCTAACTCGCGAAGTGCCCTTGGCCAAGACGCCCGTAAACACCGCGCTCTCGGCGGGGATCGCCTGCTACCTGATCTGGGGGTTCGTACCCCTGGCCTTTCAGGTGATCGGCGGGTTCGGCGTCGGCTCGTGGGAGATCCTGGCCCACCGGATCGTGTGGAGCGCACCCACAGCCCTGATCTTCGTCCTGCTGGCCCATCAGTGGCGCCAGGTGGTCGCGGTCTTCCGCCAGCCCAAGGTCTTGGCTTGGCTGACCCTGTCCTCCGCCCTGATCACCATGAACTGGATCGTGTTCATCTGGGCGGTGAACTCGGGCCGGGTGCTGGAGAGCAGCCTCGGCTACTACAGCAATCCTCTGGTCAACATGGCCTGCGGGGCCCTGCTGTTCCGGGAGCGGATCGACCGGATCGGGCAGGCGGCCATCGTCCTGGCCATCGTCGGCGTCACCGTCCAGGCCTTCGCCCTGGGCCACCTGCCTCTGGTCTCCTTGATCCTGGCCTTCAGCTTCGGCGGCTATGGGGTGGTGCGCAAGCAGGTGGCGGCCGACGCCCAGACCGGCCTGTTCATCGAGTGCCTGATCCTGGGCCTGCCCAGCCTGGCCTTCATCCTGTGGCTGGAACATCAGGGCGGCGGACATTTCTTCGGCAACCCGGCGGCGACGGCCTGGCTGCTGGCTTCGGGACCGATCACCGCCATCCCCCTGGTGTTGTTCGCCTGGGCGGCGCGACGCCTGCCGCTGTCGGCCATCGGCTTCCTCCAGTTCATCGCGCCCACCATCAGCTTCGCTATCGGCGTCGCCCAGGGCGAGGCGTTCACGCCGTTGCGGGCGCTCTCCTTCGTGTTCATCTGGGGCGGGGCGGCGGTCTTCATCTATGGCGCCTGGCGGCGGAGCCGGGCGCTGGCGGCCGCATGACGAAGGGTTAACTAGGCCGAGCGGTGAGGCTCAGCCTAGCCTTCGGGCGGGAGGCTGACATGATGCGCTGGTGTCTGGCGATGTGCGCCCTGGCGAGCCCGGCCCTAGCCGCGCCCACGCCGGCCGAGGTCTTCGCGCGGGAAACGACGCCCGTCGCCCCTCATGTTTGGCTGATCGCCAAGTCCGCCGTCACCGACCCGCCCTTTGAAGGCAATGTGGTGGTGATCGAGCAGAGCCGCGGCCTCGTCGTGGTCGACGCTGGGGGCGCACCCGTTTCCGGCCAGGCCGTCGTGGCCGAAATCCGCAAGCTTTCGAACAAGCCGGTGAGCTGGCTGGTCTACACCCACTATCACGGCGACCATAACCTGGGCGCTGGCGCCATCCGCGCGGCCTGGCCCGGCGTCCAGATCGTCTCCAGCGTCCGGACCCGCGAGAACATGACAGGGCCGCCCATGGCCTATGTGGCGACCTATGCGAAATCTTATGGCGAGATGGCCGCCTTCGCCGCCACCCAGGCGGCCGATGAGTCCCTCCCCGGGCCCCTGCGTGACGGTTGGCGCCGCGCCGCTGAGGCCGGCCCGGCCATGGTCGAAGCCTATTCCGAACTGACGCCGCATCCGGCCGACCTCACCTTCGAAAGCCGGCTCAAGCTCCCGGACGAGGCCGCGCCCGTCG
>JBBQTP010000001.1:0-72873 GCA_038213205.1 Caulobacterales bacterium | reverse complement strand
GGTCAGGATGTCGGCAGGTGAGGTGGCGCGGGAAATCCTGTCGGCGGTCAAGCATCCCGGACTGGTCGTGGTGATGGGTTCTGGCGTGCTGGGCGGCACCGGGGTCGGTGTCACCTCGGCGCTCTCCAACTATTTCTACCTGCACCTGTGGCATCTCAAGCCACAGGCCATCGGCCCTGTGGCCTTGGGCGGCTTGCTGGCCTCGGTCATCGGCATCGTTGTGGCGCCGATGATCTCCCGGCGCTTCGGCAAGAAGGATGCGATGATCGGTCTCTTCACCGTCTCGATCCTCACCTCGATGATTCCGATCGGCGGCTGGCTGATCGGCGTCATCCCCCTCGTCCAGGACTCCTGGGGGATCTACGCCCTGCTGTTCACGGACGTGCTGGTGAGCGCCGCCTTGGGCCTGATGGGCATCGTGATCCTGACCTCGATGATTGCTGATGTGGCTACCGACCATGCGGCGAAGAGCGGCGCGCGCTCCGAGGGCCTGCTGTTCGCGGCCAACGGCCTAGTCTCGAAGTTCACGGTCGGTCTGGGCGCCCTCGTCGCCGGTGCGCTGATCACCTATGTGGGGTTCCCGACCCATGCGGTTCCGGGCACCGTCGATCCCGCCATCGTGCGCCATCTGGCGATCCTCTACCTGCCGTGCATCGTGGTCTTCAACGGCGGCTCGGTGGTGGTGCTGCTGTTCTACAAGCTCGATCGGACGACCCACGAACACAACCTCGAGCGCCTAGCCGAGGCTGCGGCGCTTGCCGAAGAAGCCCACGTCACCGTCGGGACGTCGCCGAATTAGCGCTCGAAGACGCCCATCAACAGCGGCCGGGCGAACACGGCCGGGGCGGCCTTGCTGCTGACGCCGGGCACCCAGAAGCCGAGCTCGGCGCCGGCGTTGAGCGTGGCGTTCAGCATCTGGGCGGCGATGAACGGGTCCACCGCGCGCACCGAGCCCTCGGCGATGCCATCGGAGATCATCGAGGCGAAGCGGTCGGAGACCCGGTCGGAGTGCTTGACCATCTCCAGCCGGATCGGCTCCGGCAACGCCGCCAGCGCTGAGGTGCGCAGCAACGGCCCGTGGTCGGAGAGTTGGTATTCCGCGAGCGCGGCGGCCGCGCTGGACAGCCTGGTCCACTGATCTCCCGGCAACTCCATGGCTAGGCGCTGCACCCTGGTCATCACCTCGAAGGTGCGGTCGAAACAGGAGACCACCAGGTCATCCTTGGCCTCGTTGTGATGGTAGAAGCTGCCCTTGGTGACGTTCAGCTCGGCCGAAATCTTGTCCACCGACGCGCCGCGATAGCCGCGCGCGTTGATCAGCCGCGTGGCGGCCAGCAGGAAGGTCTCGCGGCTCATCGCCTGGCGGTCGCGCGGCGCGACCTCGTTGGTGGCGATCGGCAGCGGCTTCCAGGCTTGGTCCGGCGCCGCCAGGCCGCCGGACAGGATGTCGAACATCCGCTCGCGGATGCGGCCGTAGTCCTCGGGGTCGTATTTCGGCAGCCAGGCGTTGGCCCAGAACAGCTGTTCAAACAGCAACAGCGTGCGCGCCGTGCGCCGCCCGCGCGACAGCCAGGAAAGCTCCGGCGCCTCGAACATCGTGCGTAGCTTGCGGAACACCTTCATGTAGGCGCCCGCCACCTCGCCCCGCTGCGGCATGGAGAGCGCGCGCAGGTCCGACAGGCTGGGCAGGGCCGGCGCCTGGCCCACCGCCGCGCGGCGCACCCGCTCGAGGTAGAGGCTGAGCAGGGTGTGCAGCTGCGCCTGCGGCGTGGTCTCGTTGAGCGCCGCCTGGACGATCTCCATCAGGGCGGCAATGCCGCGCTGCATGCATGCCGCGGCCAAGTCGTCCTTGCGCCTGAAATAGTAGGTGACGCTGGTGGTCGACAGGTCCACCGCCGCGGCCGCCACGCCCAGCGTCAGGCCTTTCACGCCGCGGGTGTTGAGCAGCACCGTCGCCGCGTCGAGGATCGCCTCGCGCTTGCGCTCGAAACGATCGGTCGCCTGAACAACGGCGGCTGGGGCCATTTGGGTCTCATCCCCCGAAATACTGGGAGAAATTTAGCGCACGGAATACCGCGCAAGGCCAGTGTTCCGCGCTTTAGCCAGTGTTCCGCGGTTTAGGACGATGCGAAGGGATAGGGCGAGATCGACTTGGTGAAGTCGTCGACCATCAGCGTGCGGTTGATCGGTTCGGCCGCGCGCTGCGGACAGGCCGGGCGCTCGCAGATTCGGCAGGCCGGGCCGATGGGGGTGGCCATCGGATCGCGCAGATCGAGGCCCCGCGAATAGACCAGCCGCTCAGCGTATTTCAGCTCGCAGCCCATGCCGACCGCCAGCTCCGAGTCCTCGCCGGCGTAGGGCGTGGCGATCCGCGCCACGGTCCGCGCGATGGAGAAGTAGCGCTGGCCGTCGGGCGTCTCGACGATCTGGCTGATGATCCGGCCGGGCGTGCGGAAGCAGGAGTGGATGTTCCAGCGTGGGCAGGCGCCGCCGAACCGCGAGAACGGGAAGGCCGAACCGGCGAACCGCTTGGAGATGTTGCCCGCCGAATCCACCCGCACCATGAAGAACGGCACCCCGCGCTGGCCGAGCCGCGACAGGGTCGTAAGCCGGTGGCAGGCCTGTTCGAACGACACCCCGAACCGGGCGCGGATCAGCTCGATGTCATAGGCCGTCGCCTCGGCCGCGTCGTGGAACGCCTGGTAGGGCATCAGCACCCCGGCCGCGAGTGAGTTGGCCAGCGAGACCTTCAGTAGGTTGCGCGTCGGCTTGTCCGGCGGCCCGGCTCGGTCGGCCAGCTGGTCGAGCAGCGCCCCGTGCTCCAACACCGCCAGCTGATAGGCCAGCGAGAACGAGCGCCCCGCCCCGGTCAGCACCTCCGACAAGAAGAGCCGCCGCCGATGGTGGTCGAACCGGCGCACGCTCTCCGGCAGCACGTCCACCGGCACGACGCGCACCTGAATGCCGTGGGTCTTGGCGAGGCGCGCGCGCGCGGCGGCGGCGAAGTCCTGCGGTTCGGGCCGCAGCTCGTCGACCAGAGCGGCGGCGGCCTCCTCGATCTCACCGAAGTAGTTCTTCTGCGCCTGAATGTAGTCGCGCACCCAGTCGGACGGCGTGACGATCGGCTGCTGAGCCCCGTCTTCGGGCCGGCCGACGTCGCCCAGGTCGCTGGTCCGCCGCTGGTCGAGGTAGGCCCGGTAGAGCCGCACGATCGCTTCGGAGACGCCCGGCGCGCTGTCAGCCACCTCGGCGATCTCGTGGCGCGCCACGCCCAGGTCGCGGAACATCTGGTCGGAGAACACTTCGGACAGACCCGTGGCGCTGGCCGATTCCGGATCCGACGAAAGGCTCTTCAGGTCGAAGTCATACGCCTCGGCCAGGCGCAGCAGCACCTGGGCGGTCATCGGCCGCTGGTTGCGTTCCAAAAGATTGAAGTAGCTCGGCGAAACCCCAAGGTCCTCGGCCATCCGCGTCTGGGTGACGCCCAGGTCGCGGCGCAGCCGTTTGAGGCGCGCGCCCAGGAACAGTTTTCGGTCCGGCGTCAAAGCCATCTTGTGTGAATGTCACAGATTGACAATTGTGACAAGAATTAACTGTGACAACACGGCCTTTTGGCAAGACGGCTGCGCTGTTCCCGAGGGGAAATAGGGCCTATGGCCCGCATCGAATTGTCACAACGGTGCGCCCCGGCGCCCTTTCAGCGGTGAAGAAGCAGATGGCTTATCAGGACCACATCATCGAGATGGGCCAGCTCATCAAGAGCAAGGCCGGAACCTGGGACGGCATCAACGCCGAGTCCGTGGCCCGCATGCGCGTGCAGAACCGCTTCAAGACCGGTCTGGAGATCGCCAAATACACTGCCGGCATCATGCGCGAGGACATGGCCGCCTATGACGCCGACCCGGCCAACTACACCCAGTCGCTGGGCGCCTGGCACGGCTTTATCGCCCAGCAGCAGATCATCTCCGTGAAGAAGCACTTCGGCTCGACCAAGCGCCGCTACATCTACCTCTCCGGCTGGATGGTCGCCGCCCTGCGCTCCGATTTCGGCCCGCTGCCCGACCAGTCGATGCACGAGAAGACCTCGGTGCCGGCGCTGATCGAGGAGATCTACACCTTCCTCAAGCAGGCCGACGCGCGTGAGTTGAACCTGATCTTCCGCGACCTAGACGCCGCGCGCGCCGCCGGCGACAAGGCCAAGGAACAGAAGTTGCTGGACGCGGTCGACAACTTCGAAACCCACGTCGTGCCGATCATCGCCGACATCGACGCCGGTTTCGGCAACGCGGAAGCCACCTACCTGCTGGCCAAGAAGATGATCGAGGCCGGCGCCTGCGCCCTGCAGATCGAGAACCAGGTCTCCGACGAAAAGCAGTGCGGCCACCAGGATGGCAAGGTCACCGTCCCGCACGAGGACTTCCTCGCCAAGGTCCGCGCCTGCCGCTACGCCTTCCTCGAGCTCGGCGTCGACAACGGCATCATCGTCACCCGCACCGATAGCCTCGGCGCCGGCCTGACCAAGCAGATCGCCGTCAGCCACGCGCCGGGCGACCTGGGCGACCGGTACAACGCCTTCCTGGACTGCGAGGAAATCTCGCCGGCCGACATGGCCAACGGCGACGTGGTGCTGAACCGAAACGGCAAGCTGCTGCGGCCCAAGCGCCTGCCGTCCAACCTGTTCCAGTTCCGCGCCGGCACCGGCGAGGACCGCTGCGTCCTCGACAGCATCACCTCGCTGCAGAACGGCGCGGACATCCTGTGGATCGAGACCGAGAAGCCGCACGTCGAGCAGATCGCCGGCATGATGGACCGCATCCGCGCCGTCGTTCCGAACGCCAAGCTGGCCTACAACAACTCGCCGTCCTTCAACTGGACCCTGAGCTTCCGCCAGCAGATCTTTGACGCGTGGAAGTCGGCCGGGAAGGACGTCTCCGCCTACGACCGCGAAAAGCTGATGAGCGTCGACTACGACACCACCGCGCTGGCCATCGAAGCCGACGAAAAGATCCGCACCTTCCAGGCCGACTCGGCCAAGCGGTCCGGCATCTTCCACCACCTGATCACGCTGCCGACCTATCACACGGCCGCGCTCTCGACCGACAACCTGGCCAAGGAATACTTCGGCCCGGCCGGCATGCTCGGCTACGTGCTCGGCGTGCAGCGCCAGGAAATCCGCCAGGGCATCGCCTGCGTGAAGCACCAGAACATGTCGGGCTCCGACATCGGTGACGATCACAAGGAATACTTCGCCGGCGAGGCTGCGCTTAAGGCCGGCGGCGTGCACAACACCATGGGCCAGTTCGCTTAAGGTTCGACGAGACCTCTATATGGCTCCCCACCATGGGGTGGGGGGCCATTTTTTCTGCTTAGATGTCCGCTCACGCTCGGAGCCACCCCATGTCCGTCGACCTCGCCGCCAAGCCCACGGTCCAGCTGAAGGGCCCAACCGCGGCGAACATGGCCGAAGGCCGCGCGGCAGAGGTGCTGACGCCTGAAGCCCTGGCCTTCCTCGCCCAGCTGCACCGCCGCTTCAACGACCGCCGTCTCGAGCTGCTGGCGCTGCGCGAAGAGCGCCAGACCCGCTACGACGCCGGGGCCTCCCCCGATTTCTGCGCCGAGACCGCCAAGATCCGTTCGGGCGACTGGAAGGTCGCCCCCATCCCCGCGGACCTGCTGGATCGACGCGTCGAGATCACCGGCCCGGTGGACCGCAAGATGATCATCAACGCGCTGAACTCCGGCGCGAAGGTGTTTATGGCCGACTTCGAGGACGCATCGTCGCCCACCTGGCACAACATGGTCGAGGGCCAGCTGAACCTGAAGGACCGCTGGGCCGGCAAGATCGGCTTCACCGACGCGACGTCGGGCAAGGCCTATGCGCTGAAGGACCAGGTCGCGACCCTGATGGTCCGCCCCCGCGGCTGGCATCTGCCGGAGGCCCACGCGCTCGTCGACGGCGAGGAGATGTCGGGTTCGCTGTTCGACTTCGGCCTCTACTTCTTCCACAACGCCAAGGCCCAGATCGCCGCCGGCTCGGGCCCCTATTTCTACCTGCCGAAGATGGAGAGCCATCTCGAGGCCAGGCTCTGGAACGAGGTCTTCACCTACGCCCAGGGTGCTCTCGATATCCCGCATGGCTCGATCAAAGTCACCGTGCTGATCGAGACCCTGCCCGCCGCCTTCGTGATGGACGAGATCCTCTACGAACTGCGCGACCACATGGCCGGCCTGAACTGTGGGCGCTGGGACTACATCTTCTCCTTCATCAAGCGGCTGAAGACCCATGCCGACGCGCTCACCCCGGACCGTGCGGTGATGGGCATGGGCTCGGCCTTCCTGGCCGCCTATTCGCTGAAGCTGATCCAGACCTGCCACCGCCGAGGCGCCTTCGCCATGGGCGGCATGGCGGCGCAGATCCCGGTCAAGGGCGACGCCGCCGCCAACGAGGCCGCCTTCGCCAAGGTCCGCGCCGACAAGGAACGCGAAGCCAACAACGGCCACGACGGCACCTGGGTCGCCCACCCCGACCTGGTGCCGATCGCCATGGAGGTCTTCGACCGCGTGATGCCGGGCCCGAACCAGCTCCACCGGCTGCGCGAGGACGTCACCATCACCCGCGAGGACCTGCTGGCCGTGCACGAGGGTCAGCGTACCGAGCATGGCCTGCGCGAGAACATCCGCGTCGGCGTCCAGTACATCGAGGCCTGGCTGCGTGGACGCGGCGCGGTGCCGCTCTACAACCTGATGGAAGACGCCGCGACCGCCGAGATCAGCCGCGGCCAGATCTGGCAATGGATCCGCCACAAGGCAAGCCTCGCCGACGGCCGCGAAGTGACGCCGGACCTGTTCCGCCAACTGCTCGACGAGGAGATGACCGCATTGCGCCAGACCCTCCCCGCCGCAGCCTTCGATGGCGGCCGCTTCGCCGAGGCCGTGCAGATCTTCACCGACATGAGCCTGTCGGACGGCTTCGAGGAATTCCTGACCCTGCCGGCCTATCGCGCGCTGGACTAGGCTATTTGCGCGCCCAGCCGCCGCCGGCGGGCTTGTAAAAATCACCGGGGCGGAGCTTGGCCTTGACGACCGCCTCGAAGGCCGCCGCACCGGCGGCGGCGGGGGTGACACCGTTCTTGGCGGCAGCTTCCCGGTAGATCGCCGCGCGACCGGCATTGATCTCGGCGACGGCGGCCTTGATCGCTGGATCGGCGGCGGGGACGACGAAGCCCAGGAAACCCTCGGCCTCCTCGCCGACGATGCCCGCGGACTTGGCCGCATCGACGGTGGCCTTGTCCTGCGCGGTCTGGGCGACGGCGGCGACCGGCGCAGCGAGGGCGGCGATGACGGCGGCGGCGAGGCCGGCGATGTGCTGGGTCTGCATGGTCATCTTCCTCAGAACAGGTTCGGATTCTTCTTGATCAGCGCCTTGACGTCCTCGTCCAGGCTCAGCCGGACGTTGGCGTCCAGCTTGGCGTAGATGGTGATCGGGTCGACCTTGACGTGCACGGTGGGCACGCAGGCAGTCAGGCCCAGAGCGGCGGCGACGGCCAAGATTGCGAACGGCGATTTCATCGGGTCGTCTCCAAGGCTTGCCTTATCGTTTGGCCGACGGCGGTTGAACGGGACGTGAACTGCGGAGCTGTTGGTAGTCGCCGTAGTCGCGCAAAAGGTCGTCGAGGTTGAGGGTGGTGTCGAGCGTCAGGTCGACGCCGGTGTCCGAGGGCAGCGGCAGCTTGCGGGTGAGGAACCTGCGCCCGATCAGGTCGGGAAGCGAGAGGGTGATTTCCTGATGCTTGGGCGGGTCGTGACGCCCGACGATGTGGAACAGCACACCCAGACGCCCGTCGGCCCGGGTGGCGACCGTCGCCTCGAGCTTGTCGAAGGCCAGGTTCTCCATGGCCTGGTAGGCGAAGTCGGTGAAGGTGTCGGTGGGGGGCTCGGCGGTCGGCGCGACGGGGGCGGCCACAGGGCCGCCTTGCACGTGGCCCGCGGCGCTGACCTCGGTGAGCGCTGCGCGGCTGATCGACAGCCGCCCCGGCTGGATGGCGTGCAGGTCGCCGCCAAGGATGCGGACCTTGCCGTCCTGGGTCTCGAAGGGTATCCGGCCGCTGACCTTGGCGTCGAGGTTCACCCGGTCGCCGAACGGCGAGGCCTCGACCAGCTCGTGCAGCTGCACCCCGTCCACCAGCAGCACGCCGTGCATCGGCTTGCCGGGCTCCAGCGGCGCCACCAGGCTCTCCACGCGCACCCGCCCGCCGCCGACCGCGGCCTCGCCGCCGGAGATCACCAGCGCCTTCTCCTGCACCTCGAAGATGACCGACGCGCCGCTCAGCGGAGCGGCGGACGCCACTCCCTCGACCCGCAGTATCTGGCCCGGCGCGGCGATCAACGGAGCGAGGCTGGTGAAGGCGATCCGGCCGGAGAGGCCAGTGACCCGCCCGGCGGGGCTGTTGAAGTCGAGCCGGGGGATGTCGAGCACGCCGGCGCTGGCGACGCCGGCCGGGGCCCAGTCGAAGTGGCCGGTAAAGATCGCCAACCCGGCGGCCGGCGAACCCACCGCCGTCGCCAGCGGCGACAGCTGCAGGGGCTGTAACCCCCCCTCGGCGAAGCGCAGGGTGGGCGTCGCGATCTCGACGCGGCCGACGCCCGAGCCGGTCGCGTGGCGGAGCCCGGCATGCGCGATCGCCTGGCCGGCCGGCGTGCGGAAGTCGAGATCGCCGACCCAGGCGTCGCCCGCCAACGTCGCCGTCCCGGACATCAGCAGCGGGCGGAAGCGCGTGGCGGCGGCTGTGTCGTGGATCTCGGCCGAGGCAATGGCGGTATTGGCGCTGAGGCGTCCGCGCGCCTGGCCAAGCTCGATCCGGCCCGCAGCGGCCTGTAGCCGAGCCTGCAGGAACGGGACGTTGGCGGCGGCCCCATCAACCCGGCCGACGATCCGCCAGGCGCCGTGGCTGAGCGTCAGCAAGGGTGGGCCCGAGGGGCAGAGCCGGCCGTCCAGGCCAAGGACATCGTTGACGCCGAGCTCCAGACGCCTCGCCTTGATCGCGGCGCAGCGGCTGGCGGTGAAGCTGGTCACGCCGCCGGCGATATGAAGCGCGCCCGCAGCGTCGAAGTCCCCGTCGATCACCGGGCCGATGGAAAGGCCCGCCTTGACCCGGCCGGTGGCGGCCATGGCGCCACTCGAGAAGCTGACGTGGTCGGCGTCGGCCACGACCCTGGGCAGGCCGCCGCCGGCCACCGTGAGGTTCCAGGCGCCGCCGGCCCGGGGGGTGAGCACCACCTCCCCGCCGGTCGTGGGCGCCAGGCGCACCGGGCGGGTGAGCGCCAGATCGGTGCGGCCGCCGGCCAGGCGGAGCGCGACTCCCGGCGCGGAGATCCGCAGGTCGCGCAGGCCTCGCTTCAGCGCGGCGATCTCGCTGGAATCGGTGGCGACCGGAGGCCCGAGGGCCGTCCAGCCGCCGCGGCCGGTGGCGTCCCCGGTCAGAGCGAGCGCGAGACCCTTGGGCCCGAACCCCACCGGCCCGCGCGCGTCGCCGGAGATCACGGGCAAGCGCAGGTCGCCGGCGCTGAGATCATGCACGGCGTAGGTCAGGGCGGGCGCGCCCTGGACGGCATCGCCGCCACTGCGGCGCCAACTGAGGCGGGCGGCGTCGGCGTGGGCCTCCAGGGCGCCGGTGCGGACAGCACCCAGGGCGCCCGAGGCGGCGCGCAGGCTCGCCTGGGCGGGACCGGTCACGGTCAGGGTGTCGATCCAGCCCGCGGTCCGGCCCTGGAGCGCGGCGGTGAGCCTGGCTCCGGCGATGCTCCGGCCGGAGACGGCGAAGCGGTCGCCGCTCAGGTCGGCGGTGACGGTCAGCTGGCCGTCGTCGCGATGGTGCTTGAAATCCGGATAGGGCGCCTGGGCGGTAAGCCGCAGGCGCGCGCCGTCGGCCGCGAGCCCGGGGGCGGCAATCCTGGTGGCGGCGCCATCGAAGCTGATGTCGACCCGATCGCCGGTGGCGCGCAGCCGCAGCGATCCCGGCCCAAGGTCGGCCTCGAGCTGCGCGCCGCGCAGATGGGTTGACGCGGACGAGGCCTCCAAGGCCAAGAGTCGGCCGTCCTTCATCGTCATGTCGGCGGTCACCTGCAGAGGACCGAGATCGGTTGTGAGCAGCAGCAGGCCCTGATCGATCTCGATCCGCGGCTGGGTGGTGTCGAGGCGCGGGGGGCGTTTGCGCAGCTCGTCGACCAGCGGATCGAGGGCGCCGAAGCTCAGCTTGCCGGCGTGCAACCGGGCCCGCACCACGGGATGGATCAACCGGACGCTGCGCACCTCGAGGCTGAGGCCCCGCAGGCCGTAGGTCACGACCGCGTCCCCGGCGGCGAAGCCGGGCGCGGCCGGGTCCCCCGCCCGCACGGTCCCGGAAACACCGCCCAGGCCCAGGGCGCTGACCTGCGCGGTCGCAGCGACGCCGTGCGCGCGGAGCCAGCCGACCAGCACCTCGCGCGCGATCAGCCTTCGCGCGGCATAAAACGCTAGGGCGAGCACCAGCAGCGCAACGAGCCCCCCCACCGCCAAGGTGCGGCCTCCGCGGCGACGGACGGCTTTGGGGGCGGTCAAGGGCGAAGATCTCGGGTCACGCAGCCAGCATTAGCCCAATCCGCGCGAAACTGAGGCGATCGCCGTTCAGAGGCCGCCCATGCTCGCCAGCGCCACCCCGCCGTCCACCGCGATGGTCTCGCCGACCACATAGTCGCCCGCGCGGCTGGCCAGGTAGATCGCCGCGGCAGCCATGTCCTCGTCGCGCCCGATGCGGCGCGACGGAATGCGCTTGGCGACTTCCTCGCCCTGGTCGCGGGCCACGCGGTTCATCTCCGAGGCAAAGGCGCCGGGCGCGATGGCGGTGACGTTGATGGCGTCCTCGATCAGTCTGGCCGCCATCCGGCGGGTCAGGTAGATCAGCCCCGACTTCGAGGCGTGGTAGCTGTAGGTCTCCTGCGGATTGAGCCGGATGCCGTCGATCGAGCAAATGTTGATCACCTTGGCTGGCTGCTCGCGACTGGCCGCGGCCTTCAGCGCCCCGTGCAGCGCCTGGGTCAGGAAGAACGGCGACTTCAGGTTCAGGTTCAGCACCTTGTCCCAGCCGCTCTCGGGGAACTCATCAAAGGGCGCGCCCCAGGCGGCGCCGGCGTTGTTCACCAGGATGTCGAGCTTGGGCTCCTTGGCCGAGAAGGCCGCGGCCAGCGCCTTGACGCCCTCGAGCGTCGAAACGTCCTGCGGCAGGGCGAAGCAGTTCGGGCCCAGTTCCTCGGCGGTCTCGACGCAGGCCGGCGCCTTGCGCGACGAGATGTAGACCTTGGCGCCCTGTTCGATGAAGCCCTTGGCGATCATCTTGCCGATGCCGCGCGAGCCTCCGGTGATCAGCGCCACGCGCCCTTCTAGCGAAAACAGATCGAGCGCCATGGCGCGTCCCCTCATCCGGTTGCCGCGGCTTTCCACCGCCTCATTTCCCCTCGCACATTTGACTTGGAGGGGTCCAGCGTGGCCTGTAACAAGCGTTTGAATTTTCCGGCGACGCGCCCATCTACAAGGGCGGTCGGCAGCCCATCGAGGAAGCCCCCCATGACCGAGATCAATTCGGTGACCACCCTGACCCAGGACGGCGACGTCGCGGTCATCACCCTCAACTCCCCGCCGGTGAACGCGCTGTCGGCCAAGGTCCGCGAAGGCCTCTACGAGGGCTTCAAGGCCGCCATCGCCTCGCCCGCCAAGGCCATCGTGTTGATCTGCGAAGGCCGCACCTTCATCGCCGGCGCCGACATCACCGAGTTCGGCGGCGCCATGGCCGGCCCCTCGCTGTTCGACGTCCAGGGGATGATGGAAGACGCCCCCAAGCCGGTGGTCGCCGCGATCCACGGCACCGCGCTCGGCGGCGGTCTGGAGGTCGCGCTCTGCGCCCACTATCGCGTGGCCGTGCCGTCCGCCCGTGTGGGCCTGCCGGAAGTCGCCTTGGGCCTGCTGCCCGGCGCCGGCGGCACCCAGCGTCTGCCGCGCATCGTCGGCGTGGAAGCCGCCCTCGACATGGTCACCTCCGGTCGCCACGTGCCGGCGAAGCAGGCCCTGGCCGTCGGTCTGGTCGATGAGCTGGTCGAAGAAGGCAAGCTGCTGGAAGGCGCGCTGGCTTTCGCTCGCAAGGCGATCACCGACGGCAAGCCCCTGGTGAAGGTCCGCGAGAACAACGCCAAGCTGGAGGCCGCCAAGGGCCACCCGGAAATCTTCGCCGATTTCCGTAAGGCCAATGCGCGCAAGTTCCGCGGCTTCCTAGCCCCGGAGAACAACATTAAGGCGGTCGAGGCCGCAGTGAATTCGGCCACCTTCGAGGAGGGCCTGGCCGCTGAGCGCAAGCTGTTCGGCGAGCTGATGATGGGCGCCCAGTCGGCCGCGCAGCGTTACTATTTCTTCGCCGAACGCCAGGCCAACAAGATCCCCGACGTACCGGACGACACTCCCATCCGCCCGATCACGAAGGTCGGCATCATTGGCGCCGGCACCATGGGCGGCGGCATCGCCATGAACTTCGCTAACGTCGGCATTGCGGTGGTCATCGTCGAGCAGGAACGGGCGCCGCTGGACCGGGGCCTGGCCACGATCCGCAGCAACTATGAGCGCTCGCGCACGGCGAAGCCCGAAGAGACCGAGAGGCGTGTCGCTCTGATCACCGGCTCGCTGTCGATGGAAGAGGCGTTCAAGGACGTCGATCTAGTGATCGAGGCCGTGTTCGAGCGCATGGATGTCAAGAAGTCGATCTTCGAGCGGCTGGACGCGATCTGCAAACCGGGCGCGATCCTGGCCACCAACACCTCCGGCCTGAACATTGACGAGATCGCCTCGGTCACGAAGCGTCCGCAGGACGTGATCGGCCTGCACTTCTTCTCACCGGCCAACGTCATGAAGCTGCTGGAAATCGTCCGCGCCGACCACACGGCCAAGGACGTGATCGCCACCTCGATGAAGCTCGCCAAGCAGATCGGCAAGATCGCCGTGCTGGTCGGCGTCACCCCCGGTTTCGTTGGCAATCGCATCCTCGGTCAGCGCCAGCGCGAGGCGCAGAAGCTGGTCATGGAAGGCGCCATGCCTTGGGACATCGACCGAGTGCTCTACGACTTCGGCTTCCCCATGGGACCCTTTGCGATGAGTGATTTGGCCGGGCTCGACATCGGCTGGGTGAAGGAAAAGTCGCACGGCGAAACCATCCGCGACGTGCTCTGCGAGATGGACCGCCGCGGCCAGAAGACCGGCGCGGGCTATTACGACTACGACGAAAACCGCAACGCGATCCCCTCGCCCGTCACCGAGAAGATCATCAACGACTTCATCGTCAAGACCGGCGCCAACCCGCGCAAGATCAGCGACGAGGAAATCCTCGAGCGCTGCATCTATCCGATGATCAACGAGGGCGCGAAGATCCTGGAAGAGGGCAAGGCGATTCGTCCCTCCGACGTCGATGTTGTCTGGGTCAACGGCTACGGCTGGCCGGTCTACCGCGGCGGCCCGATGCACTACGGCGACCAGATCGGCCCGGACAAGGTGCTGGCCAAGATGAAGGAATTCCAAGCCACGATGGGGGATGCCTTTAAGCCCTCGGCGCTGCTGGAGAAGCTCGCCGCCGAGGGCAAGAAATTCTCTGACATCAAGGGCTGAAGATACACCGCTCATCCCGGCGAAAGCCGGGACCCATTGGGCGGATCGCACACCCCTGAACAGGGACCCTGGCAGGCTCAGCTTGGGTCCCGGCTTTCGCCGGGATGAGCGGAACTTAGAGATCGAACTGAAACCAAGGAACTAGCTCATGCGTGAAGCCGTCATCGTCGCCGCCCGCCGCACCGCCATCGGCAAGGCCTACCGCGGCGCGTTCAACAACACCTATGGCGCAACGCTCGGCGCCCACGCGCTCTCCGCCGTGATCGAGCAGGCCGGCATCGACCCAGGCGAAGTCGACGACATCGCCATGGGCTGCGCCCTGCAGCAGGGCACCACGGGCAACAACATCGCCCGCCAGGCGGCGCTGCGCGCCGGCATGCCGGTCACCGTTTCGGGCATGACCATCGACCGTCAGTGCAGCTCGGGCCTGATGGGTGTGGCGACCGCGGCCAAGTACATCATCACCGACGGTGCGCCGATCGCCATTGGAGCCGGCATCGAGTCGATCAGCCTCGTGCAGAACGGCAACCTCAACGGCTTCATGGCCCGCGATCCCTGGCTGTCCGAGCACGTCCCGGCGCTGGCCACCTCGATGCTGGAAACCGCCGAGGTCGTCGCCGAACGCTACGGCGTCAGCCGCGAGTACCAGGACGAGTACGCCCTGCAATCGCAGCAGCGCACCGCCCAGGCCCAGGCCGAGGGCCGCTTCGACCGCGAGATCGCGCCGATGACCACGGTCATGAAGGTGGTGGTCAATAAGGAGACCGGTGAGACGGCCGACAAGGAAATCACCATCAGCGCCGATGAGGGCAACCGCCCGCAGACCACGCTGGCCGACCTGCAGAAGCTGACCCCGGTGTTCAAGGGTGGCCGCTATGTGAAGGAAGGCAAGTTCATCACCGCCGGCAACGCGAGCCAGCTTTCGGACGGCGCGGCGGCGGTGCTGATGATGGAAGGTAAGGAAGCCGAGAAGCGCGGCATGGAAGCGCTCGGCGTCTATCGCGGCATGGCGGTCGCCGGCTGCGGCCCTGAGGAGATGGGCATTGGTCCGGTGTTCGCGATCCCCAAGCTGCTCGAGCGTAACGGCCTGAAAATCGAGGACATCGACATCTGGGAGCTGAACGAAGCGTTCGCCTCCCAGGCGCTCTATTGCCGCGACAAGCTAGGCATCGACCCGGCGAAGTACAACGTCTCCGGCGGCTCGATCTCGATCGGTCACCCCTACGGCATGACCGGCGCCCGCTGCACGGCGCACCTCCTCTACGAAGGCAAGCGCCGCGGGGCCAAGTACGGCGTCGTCACCATGTGCATCGGCGGCGGCATGGGCGCGGCGGGATTGTTCGAGATTTTCTAAGAAGGGCGCCTATGATTGCATCTCTCGTTCCATACCCCTCTAGGATTGTGTTCGGCCAAATACGTAAAGCAAAGAACACGCGCCACAGGGGAATCCGATTGTGGACCTGAAGTTCACTGACTAGCGTTACTTCAACTGCGACCTCCGTTCGGTACAGCCCGCACGGAGGTCGTGATTTCACGAGGCTGCGATGCGTATGAAACTCCTTTTGACCGTGGCTATGGCCGCCGCCCTCGTGGGCTCGGCCACCCAGGCAGCCAATCTGGTCATCAACGGCGACTTCTCCGCCGGCAACACCGGCTTCGGCAGCGACTACACCTTCGTGTCGGGGCCAAGTTCGGCCTTGCCGCCGGCCGTCTACGCCATCGACACCAGCCCCAACAACGTCCACCCCTCGTGGGCCAGCTACGGCGACAACACGAGCGGTGCTGGCAACATGATGATCATCAACGGGGCAGATAAGGGCGGCAAGAAGGTCTGGTTCGAGAACGGAATCGCCGTCGCGCCGGGCACTACCTACTTCTTCTCCACTTGGATCGCCTCGAGCTATTCAGCCGCCCCGGCCCAGCTGGACTTCAGCATCAACGGCTCGGCCATCGGCCCGACCTTCACGGCGAGCTCCACCACGGGGCTCTGGCAGCAGTTCTTCGCCAGCTGGAATTCCGGGGTCAGCACCACTGCCAACATTGCCCTGGTGAACCAGAACCTCGCCTTCAGCGGCAACGACTTCACCCTCGACGACATCAGCCTGTCGACGAGGGCGCCAGGCGTGCCGGAACCGGCCAGTTGGGCGCTGATGATCCTGGGGTTCGGCGCGGCGGGCGCGGTCCTGCGCCGTCGCCGGGGTGCGCTCACCGTCGCCTAGAGCCACTGCATCGACCTGCTAAGGGCCGCCCGCAAGGGCGGCCCTTTTTCGTGGTTCTAAATTCACGCTTGCATACCTCGAACCAATAGGTATCAATACCTATCAGTTCTAGGTATCGAGACGGACCCCATGGCGGCGACCAATCCCAGCTTCATGAACGGCGTGCCCGAACTCCTCGTCCTGCGCCTGCTGCGCAACGGCGAGATGTACGGCTACCAGATCGTGCAGGCGATCCGCGACGAGACCGGCGAGGTCGTCAACCTCGGCGAGGGCGTGGTCTATCCCGTCCTGCACGCCCTGGAGAAGAGCGGCGCGATCACGGCGCAGCGGCGCGCGGTGAACGGACGCAGCCGCATCTACTACGCCCTGTCCCCGGCCGGCGCCTCGCGCCTGACCGAGCTGACAGATCTTTGGGCCCGAGTGACGGGCGCGGTGCAACAGGTTCTGGTGGGAGACGCTCATGTTAGCCTCGTCTGATCCCCTTTCGTTTGACGGCCCCGCCTTTGACGGCCCCTCCTCTGACAGGCTGTGGGAGGCACTGCTGCAGGGCGGCGTCGCCCGCAGGCCCGCCCGCCGCTATCTCGCCGAGCTTCGCGAACATCTGGACGATCTGATCGCCGAGGAACGCCAGGCGGCGGCCGACGAGCGCGACGCCCGGGCCCGCGCGCTGGCGCGCCTCGGCAGCCTCGACGAACTGGCCGGCGCCATGATCGCCCGGCGCGAGTTTCGCACCTGGAGCGCCAAGGCGCCCGTCGCGACCTGGCTGATCGCACCCTCCCTGGCGCTCGCCGCCGGCGCGGCGCTCGCCATGGTGGGCCTGGTGGCCACGGCGACGTCGCTCAAGCAGGCCACCGGCGCCCCCGCCGACCTGCCGGCCTGGATGCATGGACTTTCGGCCGGCGCAGTGGTCTTCAGCAACACCCTGCTGCCGGTAATGCTGGGATGGGCGCTGGTCGCGATGGCGGTGCGCCAGAGATCGCCATCGCGGTGGCCGATCCTGGGCATCGTGCTACTGGCCGTGGTCGGCGCGGCGGCCCAGCTCAACGTGACACTGCCCTCAGCCACGGCGCACGGCGAGATCGGTTACTCAGCCGACTTCCAATCGCTGGCCCAGTGGACCAGTTATTCCGGCCGCCTGGTGCTGAACCTGGCCCTGACGCTGTTCCCCTACGTGGCCCTCAGCCTGTGGCGCGCGCCCCGGATCCGGTCCGCCTAGCGAGGGCGGATCACGCCGCCTCCGCGTCGATCTCCTCGAAGGTCAGCCGCGTCGTCTCCCTGGCTATCAGGGCCGCGACGAAGCTCACCGCGCAGGAGGCCGCCAGGTAGATAGAGATCGGCAGGCTGGAGTGGAACCGCTGGTACAGCGCCAGCGAGATCACCGGCGCCCAGGACCCGCCGACGATGCTGGTCACCTGGTAGCAGAGCGAGGCCCCCGAATAACGGATCCGCGTCGGAAACAGCTCGGAGATGAACGCCCCCTGCGGCCCGTTCATGGCCGAGTGGACCAGCAGGCCGACCACCACCGCCAACATGATCAGCCCGGGCGATTTGGTGTCGAGCAGCGGATAGAAGGCGAAGGCCCAGACCACCAGGCCCGCTGCGCCGAACGCATAGACCGGGCGGCGGCCGATCTTGTCTGACAACAACGCCCAGAGCGGCATCGAGACCGTCGCCACTGCCGCGCCGGCCAGCACCCCGTTCAGCGCCACGCTGCGCGACAGGTGCAGCATCTCGGTGACGTAGGTGATCGCGAAAGCCGTCATCAGGTAGAAGGAGATGTTCTCGCCCAGCTTCAGCCCGCCACCCAGCACCACGCGCCAGGGCCGCGTGCGCAGGGTCTCCAGCACGGGCGCCTCGGCGACGTTGCCGTCGGCCTTTTCGACGGCGGCCTCGAACACCGGGCTCTCGGCCAGCGACAGGCGCACCCACAGGCCGATGCCGATCAGCACCACCGACAACAAGAACGGAATGCGCCAGCCCCAGGCCAGGAAGTCCTCCTGACTGAGCGTCGCGGCCAGGATCGCCAGCACCGCCGTCGCCAGGAAATTGCCTAGCCCGCCGCCGGCCTGGGTGAAGCCGGTCCACAGCCCCCGGCGCTGCGGCTCCGCATATTCCGCCGACATCAGGATCGCCCCGCCCCACTGGCCGCCGAGCCCGAAGCCTTGGGCCAGGCGCAGCGCCACCAGCATCGCCGGCGCCAGCACGCCCACCTGGTTGAAGGTCGGCAGCAGGCCGATCAGGAAGGTCGCGGTCCCCATCAGCAGCAGGCTGATGATCAAGAGCTTCTTGCGGCCGATCCGGTCGCCGTAGTGGCCGAAGATGATCCCGCCCACTGGCCGGGCCATGAAGCCCACGCCGTAGGTCGCGAAGGCGAACATCGTGCCGGTCAATGGATCGGATTTCGGAAAGAACACTTTGCCGAACACCAGCGCCGCGGCGGTGCCGTAGAGCAGGAAGTCGTACCACTCCACCGTCGTGCCGATGGCGCTGGCCAGCATCACCTTGCGGCGCAGGGCCGCGGAGGGCCCGGCCTTCACCGGCGGCGCACTGCTCATCGGCCATTTTCGTTTCTGGGGATCGCATCGATTTCAGCGAAGGTCAGCCCCTTGGTCTCCCGCGCCTTCAGCGCGGAGAAGGCGCTGATCGACCCGGCGATCGCCAGATAGATCGCGATCGGGACCCACGAGTTGAACCGTCCGAGCAGATAGAGTGCGATGATCGGCGCCAGCGAGCCGGCGAAAATCGAGGTCGCCTGATAGGCCAACGAGGCCCCCGAGTAGCGCATCCGCGTCGGGAACAGCTCGGCGATAAACGCCGCCTGCGGCCCGTACATCAGCCCGTGACACGCCAGGCCGCCGATCATGGCCAGGATGATCAGCGAGGTGCGACCGGTGTCGATCAGGCGGAAGAAGACGAAGCCCCAGACGACGAGACCGGCCGCCCCCAAGAAGTAGATCGGCCGGCGGCCCACCTTGTCGGAGAGGGTGGCGGCGATCGGAATCAGCGCCACCTCGACCGCGGTGGCGATCAGCACGGCGTTCAGCGCCAGGGTGCGCGCCATATGCAGGTGGTCGACGAGGTAGGTCAGACCGAAGGTGGCGAAGACGTAGAAGCTGATGTTCTCGCCCACGCGCAGGCCGGCGCCGATGGCGATGCCGCCCGGCCGCTCGCGGATCGCGTCGATCACCGGCGCGCGCGGCGGGGCGTCGGCGTCATCCAGTGTCTGCTTGAACAGCGGGCTCTCGGCCAGGGACACGCGGACCCAGTAGCCGATCGCCACCAGCACCGCGGACAGGAGGAACGGCACGCGCCAACCCCAAGCCAGAAAGTCAGCGTTGGATTGCACGGCCGACATGATCGCCAGCACCGCGGCGGCCAGCAGATTGCCGGCCGGCACGCCGGCCTGCGGCCAGCCGGCCCAGAAGCCGCGCCGCTTGGCCTCGCCATATTCGGTGACCATCAGCACTGCGCCGCCCCACTCGCCGCCGACCGCGAAGCCCTGCACCAGGCGCAGCAGCACCAGGCCGATCGGCGCGAGGACGCCGACCTGCTGGAAGGTTGGCAGCAGACCGATCAGGAACGACGAGCCGCCCATCAGCATCAGGCTCAGCATCAGGAGTTGCTTGCGCCCAATGCGGTCGCCGAAGTGGCCGAAGATCACCCCGCCCAGCGGCCGGGCCACGAAGCCCAGGGCGTAGGTCGCGAACGACAGCATGACGCCGGTCGTCGGATCGGCCTTCGGGAAGAACAGCTTGCCGAACACCAGGGCCGAGGCAGAGCCGTAGAGGAAGAAATCGTACCACTCGATGGTGGTGCCGATCATCGAGGCCAGCACCACCTGTCGCAGGGTGGCGGCGGGCACAGGCGTCGGCGCGGTCGCAGTGGTCAAAATCTAACCCTCCCAGGGCGGCCCGCTCTTTAGGGCGGGTCCGGACGGGCAGGATGGACGGGAAAGCCGGGGCGGCACAAGCGCCACTCCTCTCCCTTCGCGCCGCGAGAGGGGAGAGGATGCCTACGCGAAGTCCTTCGCCAACTCCGCGCGTGCGGCCGGGGTCAGGCCGGCCAGGTGGCTGTACTCGTCGTGGCTGCAGCCGATCATGATCGGCGTGCTCGGGTCGCGGAACCGGGCGATCTGTTCGGCGCGAAGCGTGAAGCGAACGAACAGCACCGAGGAGGTCTTGCCGTCCTCGCGCGTGCGCTCCACGTCACCCTCGGAGACGCCAAGGGCGGCCTCCGTGCCGATGGCGATGAAGAAGCAATCCTCGACACCGCCCAGCCGGGCCAGGATCTCGGCGCGGCGCACCGGGTCGTCGATCTCGAACATCACCGTGGCCACCAGTTCCGAGCCCTGCGGGATCAGCGGATTGTAGGCGGCGAGTTCGTCGGGCACCTGGACGGCCCCGCCCTTCTCGGTGAGCAGCATCTCCTGCTCCTGGAAGAGCATGGTGTCGTAGCTCTCGAACAGAACCGTGCAGACCGGTCCGAGCGCCACGCGGCGCAGGCGCTTGATCGGCAGCAGGGTGGCGCGGCGCTCGCGGCGCTGGCGCGCGTAGTCGCCGTCGGGGATCAGATCGGCCGGCGTAATCTGGCGCTTGGCGGGGGGCATGACGTACTCCTTCATGTCGCCCCGTATGCGCGGGCGAAGATCTCGATGGGATGGGCCTGGCGTGGCGTCCCCGCCGCCGCGTCAGGGGTTTCGGCGACCAGCAGCTGGCCGAGGTGCTTGCAGGCCAACGGGCAGTCGGAACAGAGCGTCTCGGTGTTCTTCGCGGCGACCAGGCGCGCGGCCGGGCGGCCGACCTTCCGCGCCACCGCCGAGGTTGGCTTCATCACCCCGAAGGTGCCACCGTGGCCGGAGCAGCGCTCTACCAGCTCGACCCGCGTCTCCGGGATCAGCCGCAGCATCTCGGCCGACTTGGCGCCCATGTTCTGCGCCCGCGCGTGGCAGGCGTGGTGCAGGGTGATGCCACCCTCCACCGGCGTGAGGCCGGGCGCCAGGCCATAGGCCTTCGAAAGCTCGACAACATATTCGCAGATGTCCTTGGTCGCGCGGGACAGGGCCGCGACCGCCTTGTTCTGAGGCTCGATCAGCGGCCACTCGAACTTCATCATCAGGCCGCAGGACGCGGTCAGCGCGACGACGTCATAGCCGTCCTCGATCAACGGCGCGAACACCTTGGCGACTCGCTCCGCGCGCCCGGCCACGTCCTTCAGGTCGCCGCCCTCCAGCTGCGGCATGCCGCAGCATTCCGGATAGACCAGCTTCACCTCGACGCCCTGCCGCGCCAGCACCTTGGCGGCCGCCACCGCCGTGTCGGGCTCGTTGTAGTCGACGAAGCAGGTGGCATAGAGCGCCACTCTGCGCTTGCCGAACGCGGGGCCGTCGGGGTTCGCCGCTAGCGGGCTCTTCAGCCGATCGGTCGCCGTCTTCGAATGATACTTCGGCAGCTCCACCTCGGCGTCGATCTCGGTGATCGCCTCGAGCAGCTTGCGCAGCGGCGTATTCTTCCGCGCGCTCATCGCATTGGCCAGCGCCGCGACCGGCTTGGCGAGCTTGCCGTTGCGGTCGGTCTGGCCCAGCTGCTCGCGCACGAAATGGCGCTCGCCGGCCCGGCGCCTAGCGGCGCGATAGCGGACGATCAGGTGTGGGATGTCGATGTCGAAGACGTGCGGCGGCACGTAGGGGCACTTGGTGAGGAAGCACATGTCGCAGAGCGTGCAGGCCTCATCGACCTTGGCGTAGTCGCTCTTCGAAACGCTATCCAGCTCGCCGGTCTTGCTCTCGTCGATCAAGTCGAAGAGCCGCGGGAAGCTGTCGCAAAGATTGAAGCAGCGCCGGCAGGTGTGACAGACGTCGAACTGCCGCTCCATCTCAGCCTCAACCTTGGCCAGGTCGTAGTAGTCGTCGTCCCGCCAGGCGATTGGATGGCGGAATGGCGCGTCGAGACTGCCCTCCCGCGGAGGGCCGCTACCCATTTCGCCGGGAGATTTCCCATTAACCGGTTTCGGGGGTCTTTCGCTCACGTCTGATCCTGCCACGTGGAACCCACGACGGCGGCCATCATGGCCGCCGCCTGGAGTTAATGCCGACTAATCCGCGAAAGGATCAGTCGAGGGTGTCGAGCGCGCGTTGGAAGCGGCCGGCATGGGACTTCTCAGCCTTGGCCAAGGTCTCGAACCAGTCGGCGATTTCGTCGAAGTTTTCTTCGCGGGCGGTGCGCGCCATGCCCGGATACATGTCGGTGTATTCGTGGGTCTCGCCGGCGATGGCGGCCTTTAGGTTGTCGCCCGTGGGGCCGATCGGCAGGCCGGTGGCGGGGTCGCCGACGGCTTCCATGAACTCAAGATGCCCGTGCGCGTGGCCGGTCTCGCCTTCGGCGGTGGAGCGGAACACCGCGGCCACGTCGTTGTAGCCTTCCACGTCGGCCTTCTGCGCGAAGTAGAGGTAGCGCCGGTTTGCCTGGCTCTCGCCCGCGAAGGCGGCTTTCAGGTTCTCGAGGGTCTTGCTGCTGCCAAGGCTCATGATGGTCTCCGTGCGCTGGGTGGACGACTTCAATGACCTACTAGCCTCACGAACGGAAATAGAGCCAATCGTTTGTCTCTATCGCCAGCATCGAACCGCTCTATCTGGAACTTGCGGACCCGCGCCGGGTTAGCTCCGACAGGCAACGGAGGCTCCCGCAATGACCGACAACAAGGACATCCAGGGCGAAGGCAACTACGCCGCCGCCCGCGAATTCGACGCCGAGGAACGCGCTTTCGTGAAAACCGGCCCGGTGGAGAAGAAGGCCCGCGAAGCCGAACAGGCCCTCGACGGCCCGGACGGTGAAGACCTCGAGCGCGCCCGCAAGGAAACCGGCGAACGCGGCGCGACGCCCAAGCCCTAAGCCCGATCCGGCGGTTTTCTTACGCTTGTTTGAACGTTGCGGCTTGCTCCCCACGCCGCGGCGTCGTTGGCTGGTTCCAACGAACAAGAACCTGAGGAACCGCCATGTCGATCGACTTCGAAATCCCCGCTGAAGCCAAGGCCATTCGCGAGAAGGTCCGCCAGTGGGTGCACGACGAATGCATCCCGGCCCAGGAGAAGATCAAGGACAAGGCGAGCTACAAGAAGGTCATCGACGAGCTGCGCAAGAAGGCCCGCGGCCAGGGGCTGTGGATGCCCTTCGTGCCGAAGGAATACGGCGGCATGGGGCTGGGCCCGCTGGCCAACGCCCTGGTGCAGATGGAGCTGGGCGAGAGCTACGTCGGCGCGCTCTCCATGAACAGCCAGGGGCCTGACGACGCCACCATCCTGACGCTGATCGCCCACGGCACCGAGTTCCAGAAAGAGAAGTTCCTCAAGCCGCTGCTGAACGGCGAAAAACGCGTCTGCTACTCGATGACCGAGAAGGCCGCCGGCGCCGACGCCACAGGCATGCGCACCACCGCGGTCAAGGACGGCAACGAGAACTATGTACTGAACGGCGAGAAGTGGTTCTCGTCGGCCGCATCCGCCGCCGACCTCGCCCTGGTCATGGCCCGCACCGACACCGAGGGCCCGCGCCACCAGCAGTTCTCAACCTTCATCGTCGAGCTGCCGAACCCTGGCTACAAGATCAAGCGCGACATTCCGACCATGGCCGCCGAAGGCCCGCTTTCGCACATCATGGGCGGCGGCCACTCCGAGATCGAGATCAAGGACCTGGTGGTCCCGGCCGAGAACATCGTCGGTGGCGAGGGCAAGGGCTTCGACATGGGCCAGCACCGCCTGGCCTACGGGCGCCTGCGTCACGGCATGCACAACATCGCCATGGCCCAGCGCGCGCTCGATCTCGCCGCCGCGCACATCACCAACCGCGAGACCTTCGGCAAGAAGCTGGACGAGCGCCAGGCCGTGCAGTTCATGATGGCCGAGTGCGCGAGCCAGCTCTACATCTCGCGCCTGATGCTCCTGCACATCGCCTACAAGGCGGAGAAGGGCATGGACATGCGCCAGGAGAATTCCATTGCCAAGGTCTACCTGGCGCACATGGTGCACCATGTGGTCGACACCGCGATCCAGCTGCACGGCGCGCTGGGCTACAGCCGCGATACGCCGCTCGCCGCCTGGTACACCCACATCCGTTCGCAGCGCCTGGTCGATGGGCCGGACGAGGTTCACCGCTGGACCGTGGGCCGCAACGTCATCAAGTCGTTCAAGGCCACTGGCTCGACCGCCGGCGCCTGCGGCGGCGACCTCCTCTAGGGCGTCTTCAGCTTGGCGATGAAGTCGCGCACCAGGGCCAGGCCCTCCTCATGCACCAGGGACCGCCCCAGCTCCGGCATCATCACGCCCGGGTCCGTCGAGGCCATGCGGTAGGCGATGATCGAGGCGTCGGGGCGACCGGGGACCAGGTCGACCTCCAGGTCGCCGGAGCCCTTGCCCGCCGCCACCGGCCGCTTGCCGAAGCCCAGCCGATTGGGCCGCGCCTCCTCCAGGTCGAGGAACAGGCCGGTGTTGGACCCCATGCCGCGCGGGTTGTGGCAGTGGCCGCAGTTGCCGTCGAGATAAGCCCGCGCGCGATCGGCCAGCGGCGCGTGCGGATCGTCCCACGCCGCGGTGCGTGGAACCTTGTCCGGCGTCGGCGCGCCGACCAGCAGGCCTAGACGGCTCCAGTGCGCCAGCTGGTTCTCCGCGCCTTCGGCATAGGCGAAGGCGCCGTTCAAGTTGCGCGCCTTCACCCCGATCGGCGCGATACGGCCGGACAGAGAATGGCACTCCTTGCACTGATTGGAATTGGGCACCTTGTAGTCGACCTGTCGGCTCTGCCCCTTGGCGTCGATGAAGCTGACGTCGATGCGCGGCCCGGCGCGCTTCAGGACGGCGTCCGTCTGCGCCGCGTTCCAGACGTAGGTCTGCGCCGTCCAGCCGCTTCGCCGATGAATCAGCAGCCGGGTCTCCAGCTTACGGACGTTCTCGGTCGGATGACGGAAGTCCGCCGGATAGGCGAAGGTCTTGATCAGCGCCGCGCCCACTGGCAAATCCAGCGCGCCGGTAGGCCGATACTTCGCTTTGGTCCCGGGCGGCAGGAAGACGAAGCGTGTCTTCTCCGCATAGTCACTGAACAGCGGTGTGTTCAGCGCATAGGGCGTGACGCCCTCGTTCGGATGCTGTGCGCCATCGTCAGTGAACAGATGATAGTCCGCCAGCGTCTCCGCAGGCTTGGCGGCCAGCAACACATCCAAGGCCCCGCCACCGGGCGCCGGTCCCGCACCCAGGCAGACCACCGCCGCCGCCGCCGCAAACACCCGCATCATAGGGCGGTTTGCGCCTTTGGCAGGACCACCGGCTTGGGCTCCGGCATCGCGCCGTCGTCGATCGACGGCACTACCGCCGGCTTGGCGGTGAAGATCGAGCCTGGCGCGGCGAAATGCAGATTGGCCACCGGCCCGTCCAGCAGGCGCACGTGCACCATCTCCGGCGTCGTGGCGCCCTTCCGCGTATAGTTGGTCACCCCGTCCCAGATCACCGGGGGCAGGGTACCGCCCAGCGCCTTGGCCACCACGTCGCCGCCCGGGAATTGAGGATCCCAGCCGTTCTTGCCGATCTTGTTGTCGCGCACCACGATGTCGCGGGGCAGCGGGTTGTAGGTCAGATCGTCATAGGCCTGCGTGTAGCTGACCAGCAGGATGGCGGCGGTCTTGTTCTGATCGATCTCATTGCCGAACACGTGAACGTCGCGGTTGGCCATCAGCATAATGCCGGTGCCGGTTGGCACGTCGCGGACGATCGCCCCCTTGCGCGCGAAGTTCTGCGTGTCGTTCAACACCACCTTGTTGTTGAAGATTCGCGTGGAGTGCCCGCCCATCTGCGGCAGGTTCGGCAGGTCGAACACCAGTATGCCGCCGGCGTTGTGGGTCGAGATGTTGTCGTGCACGTCAGCGTTCATCGAGTTCTCGATCTCGATCCCGGCGACGTTCATCTCGGCGCGGCTGTTGCGCACGATAATGTTCTTCGACTGGCCGACATAGATGCCGGCGTCAGCCGCGCCCTTCACCGTCACCTTGTCGATCAGCACATTGGTCGAGGCCACCGGATAAACCCCGTAGGCGCCGTTGGTGTCCTTCGGCCCGCCGGTCCATTCGACGCGCAGGTTCAAGAAGCTGATCTGGTCGACGCCCTTCGACTTGATCCCGTCGCCCTTGGAATCCTCGACGGCCAGATCGCGCACCACGACCTTGTTGGAGGTCACCAGGAACGCCTCGCCGGAACTCTTCTGGCCTTTGAACGACAGTACGGTGGCGTCAGGCCCTGCGCCCTTCACCGTCACGCCCGCCACGTCCAGCGACAGGCCGTCAGTCAGCTCATAGCGGCCCGCGGCGATCATCACCGTGTCGCCCGGCTTGGCGTCCAGCAGCGCGGTCTGCAGCTTTTCCTGCACATCGCCACCTGGCGTCACGTTCAGGGTCTTGGCCTCCGCGGCGCCTGTCAGGAGCGCTGCCGCTCCCGCGGCGATCATCAGGGTCTTCATGGTTGGCATCCTCCCACGCGCAGAGTGACGCGCTCCCCCAACGACAATCAATGGGGGCAATCAAGGTCAGCCGCGAAAGTTGCGGAAGGTGATCGAGTAGCGGTGTTCGGTCACCGGCGGGATCGAATGCTCCCAGTCCGTCCGCGCCGGCCCGCTCAGCACATAGGCCGAGCGTGGCTCGAGCGTCAGCGCCTTGCGCTCGAACCCGTCGCCCACGCGCCGCCGGAACCGGAACGTGCACGGCGCGAGCAGGCTGATCCCCACCACCTCAGCAAATACCGGCCGGTCGCGATGCCAGCCGATCGGCGCGCCGGGCTGATATTCGTTGAGCAGCACTTGTTGCAGGTCCTGCGGCCGATGCCCCGCGAGCTCCGCCGCCCGCGACCGCACGGCCATCAGTTCGTTCGGAATATCGTCGGCCTTCAGCAGGTGGCTGCGCGTGAAGTCGTACTGCCAGCCGAACGACACCACCCGGCGGCGGCCCTCATAACCCCGGAACTGGAACGCCTGGAACGGCAAGGTCACCAGCCAGGCGGCCAACTCCGCCTCCTCGTCGGCGGACAGGAAGGCCCGCCGATAGACGAGGCCTTCGGGCCCCTCAGGCTCGGGCTCGAACAGCGACGGTTGGCGCGCGACGGACATGGCTCAAATGTAGTGCGTCGGCTGCGTTAGCCCAGGCTGGAAACGGCCTCCACCACCGCTGGCGTCTTCTCGGTGATCACCATGTGCCCGGCCTCGGGGATCGAGACGAGTTGCGAGCCCGTGATGCCCTTCTTGAAGCCGTGGGCATAGGTGGGCGAGATCAGCTTGTCAGAGTCTCCCCAGACGATCACCGTCTTGGCCTTGATCCGGTAGAGCCGCTGATGGAGCCCCCGCTCGGGGATCGGGAACAAGATGCGCCCGGCCATGCCGAGCTGGCGCGCGTTGGTCACCAGATAGGCCTGCAGGAAAGCCGGGTCCTGCACGTTGCGCCCCGCCGTCAGCGTCGCCGCGCCCGCCACAGGATCGTGGAACAGCAGCGCCGGCATCTCGAACGGCAGGGTCGCGAACATGTCGACCACCGGATGATCGTCGTCCCACAGCCCGGCCGGGGCGATCAGCGCCAGGCGGGAAAGATCGTTCGGCGCGATCGCCGCCATCTCTGCGGCGATCATCCCGCCCATCGAATGGCCGACCAGGATCGGATCCTTCAGCCCCAGCGCCTCGACCACGTCCCAGGTGTGCAGCGTGAAATCCAGCATGTCGCGGATCTCGGGCGCCTCCTCGCTATCCCCGTAGCCGGGGACCAGCGGCGCATAAACATGGCGCTTTTGGGCCAGCGCGTTCAGCAGCGGATCATCGCCGGTGACGCCGCCTGCGCCATGAAGGAAGACCAGCGCCGGGCCGGACCCGCCCTCGTAGTAGCGGACCGGAGCATGCTGAGTCTGGACGGTCTTGAGCTCCAGCATCTCAGGCCTCCAGCGCGTAGGTCTTGGCCAGGTCCGCGGACGTCGGCGCTTCCTTGGGCAGCCGCCCGGCGTTTACCCGCTTGTCCAGCGGCTGGGTCCAGAACCGGTTGTCGTCGGCCCAGTCGGGGAACATGTTTCTGAGCTTCGGCATCACTTTCTCGGCGAACAGCTTGGTCGAGTACATGCACTTGTCGGCCGGCATGTTTCCCACATGCATCAGGCAGAAGATGTTGCCGACGTTCAGCCCCTTGATCAGGTCTTCCATCCGCTGGCGGACGGTCTCGGGCGAGCCCGCGATCACGTGGCCTTGCTCGGTCAGTTCCTTCCAGGTCAGCTGGGTATAGCCGCCGGTCGGCGGGGCGTATTGCGACAAGGCGCCGGTCTGGATGGTCTTGATCGTCCGATAGCCGGGCGCGTCGGCGAACCCCGGATAGACGTGCAGGCAGCGATTGTAGAAATAGCTGACGTGCTCGGAATAGAGCCGCTCGGCCTCTTCGTCCGTGTCCGCCACCAGGATCGTCTGGGCGAAGCCGGCACGGTAGGGGCTCTTGTCGACGCCGCGCTCCTCCACCCGCTTCCAGTAGCCGCTCATCAGCGCCTGGGCGCGCAGGTAGCCGGAGAAGCTGAGGTAGGAATAAGAGTACGTATTATCGATGCAGAAGTCGTAGGTCTCCACCGACCCGCCGCCCGGGATGTGCACCGGCGGCCGCGGCTGCTGGATCGGGCGCGGCCAGATGTTGACGTGCCGCAGCTTGCTGTAACGCCCGTTCCAGGCGAACGGCTCGCGCGTCGTCCAGGCCTTGATGATCAGGTCGTGGGCTTCCTGGTACTTCTCCCGCGTCAGGCTTGGGATCTGGCCGTAGCAGTAGTTGGTGTCCATCGAGGTCCCCACCGGGAATCCGGCCACCAACCGCCCGCCGGAGATGCAGTCCAGCATGGCGAACTCTTCGGCCACCCGCACCGGCGGATTGTACAGCGCGATGGAGTTGCCCAGCACCACGATGGCTGCGTCCTTGGTCCGGCGCGCTAGACCCGCGGCGATGATGTTGGGGCTGGGCATGATGCCGTAGCCGTTCTGGTGGTGCTCGTTCACACCGACGCCGTCGAACCCGAGCGTATCGGCGTACTCCAGCAGGTCCATGTAGGTGTTGTAGACCTCATGGCTCTTGGCCGGATCGAACAGCTTCTGGTCGATGTCCACCCAGACCGAGCGGTTGGTCTCTCGGAAATCGTCCGGCAGATAGGGCCACGGCATCAGGTTGAACCAGGTGAACTTCATGGCTGTCGTCTCCCAGGACCGCTTCTGCTGAGCATGTCTCCTGAACGACGATAACCTGAATGGGCCGGGCGCCAAGCCCCGTTCACGGTGGCGCTCGCGACAAAGGCCCCATTTCCGCGGCGTCAGCAGCAGTCCCGCGCGATGAGTGCTAAATTACTGAATTTGCGAGATGTTTTAACGAATCACGGCTAGCATCCCCAAGGACGGACACTGACCCGGGGGGTTCGATGCCGGTATCGCCTGACTTCCGCAAACAGCTGGCGGGCTATGGTCTGACCACCGCCGAGATCCTCTACCGCATGCCCGATCACCCGGCGTTGCTGCAGAGCTATATCTGGCAGGACTACGACCTCTTCCCGCACTTCCCGGCGCTGCAGGGCTTCCTCGACTTCTGGACCCGCACCCTCGATGGCCCGCTGTTCAAGGTCACCGTCGGGCACAGCCGCCTGATCAAGCCTGCGGAAATCCGCACCCTCGGCGCCGAATTCCGTCTCCACTAGGCGTCTCGACAAGTCCGGCCGCGCAAGGGACTGATGGCGTCTGCCGCCGTCACGAGGTCGCCCTTGCGTTTCGCTCCCCTCGCTCTGATCTTTGCCTCGGCCGTGCTCATCGCCGGCTGCCAGAGCAAGGTGCAACGCCCCGCCTGCCCGGCTGGCCACGTCTGCCTGGAGTACGGCAACGAGGTCGAGCCGCTCACCCTGGACCCGCAGAGCGCCAACCTGATCACCGAAGCCCGGATCATCGGCGACCTGATGATGGGTCTGACCACCGAGGCGCCCGACGCCACGCCGGTCCCCGGCATGGCCAAGTCGTGGGAAGCGAGCCCCGACGGCCTGACCTGGACCTTCCATCTGCGCGACGCCAAATGGTCCGACGGCGTTCCGGTCACCGCCGACGACTTCGTCTACGCCTACCGCCGGGTCCTCGATCCGAAGACCGCCTCGATCTACGCCTACCTGATCACTATCCTGAAGAACGGCCAGGCGGTGAACGACGGCAAGGCGCCGCTTAGCGCGGTCGGCGCCGCCGCGCCCGACCCGCACACGCTCGTGCTCACCCTGGAGCACCCCGCGCCCTACATGCCGCAGATCGTCATGCACCAGAGCTTCTATCCGGTGCCGAAACATGTGGTGGAAAAGTTCGGCGACGCGTGGGTCACACCCGGGAACTACGTGTCCAACGGCGCCTACAAGCTCACCGCCTGGAAACTCGGCGACCACGTGCAGGTAGACAAGAACCCGAACTTCTTCGACGCAAGCCACGTCTGCGTCGACCGCATCAACTACTACCCCACCGCCGACGTGACCTCGGCTGAGCGGCGCGTGCAGCGCGGCGAACTCGACCTCAACACCACCTTCCAATCGAACCGGCTGCAGCACATCCGCGAGGTAATGCCAGGCTACGCCCGCCCCGCCCTGGTGCTGGCCACCAGCTATCTGTCGTTCAACACTCGCGACGTCGCTTCGCTGAAGGACATCCGCGTCCGCCGCGCCCTGTCAGAGTCCATCGACCGCGACTTCATCACCGGCAAGCTGGAGCGTGCGGGCCAGCAGCCGGCCTACAGCTTCATCCCGCCCGGCGTCGCCAACTATGCCTATGGGGCCAAATCAGGCTGGGCCAATGAGCCCTTCGTGCAGCGCCAGATCGAGGCCAAGGCGCTGCTGGCCCAGGCCGGCTACACGACCGCCCATCCTTTGAAGTTGGAGATCAAGGCTACCAACGCCACCGAAGTCCTGCTCCTGATGGAGGCCGTTCAGGCCGATTGGCGCGCGATCGGCGTCGACGCGACGATCCAGCAGAACGAGGGCCAGATCGCCTTCGCCGCCTATCGCAACCGCGACTTCCAGGTCGGCGAAATGGCTTGGTACGCAGACTTCAACGACCCGGTCACCTTCCTCGGCCTGCTGAAGTCCGACACCGGCGCGCAGAACTACGGCGACTACAAGAACCCGGCATATGATGCGCTGTTGGCGCAGGCCGACCACGAGCCCGACGCGGTTAAGCGCGCCCAGATCCTGTCACGCGCCGAACAAACCATGCTCGACGACGAGGGCATGGCCCCGGTGTTCTTCTCGGTCAGCCGCAGCCTGGTCAACCCGAAGATCACCGGCTGGGTCGACAACCCGTTGAACGCCCACCGCGCCAGGTGGCTGTGCGTGAGGCGCTAGCGCTAGTGGTTCTTGTGCCACTCCCAGTGGCACTCGCGGTGGGTGTCGTTGTGCTTGGCGATCTGGTGACCGGCCACGGCGCCGAGGCCCGCGCCGATGATGGTGCCGCCGGTCTTGCCGCCGCCGTGGCTGAGCGCATTGCCCGCCAAGCCACCGGCCACGGCGCCGACCACGGTGCCGGTGTTGCGCGCGCCGCGCGAACTGACGTCGCGGCAAACCTGGACCCGGTGTTGGCCCCGGTGTTCGGCGGCATTGGCCACCATGGGGGCGGTCGCCAAGGCCAGGGCCGAGCACACCAGGGTCGCAGAGGCGATGAGCTTATTGCGCACGAGATGTCTCCTGAAGGGATGCGGACACGGGGCACGTCATAACCCGCCGCCACGCTGAAGGTTGCATAGGCTTCTAAGCGCGATGATTCGGAACCTAAACCCTTCATTAGGGCTTGATTGCGTCATCCGCCGGCCGCGACTCCGCGCACGAACCGGCCTACTGGAGAAACGCCCATGTCCATTCTCGCCTGGCTGATCCTCGGCCTCGTGTCCGGCTTCATCGCCTCGAAGCTCGTCAACCGCACTGGTAGCGGCATCGTCATGGACCTGCTGCTCGGCGTCGTCGGCGCCTTCGTCGGCGGCTTCCTGTTCACCCGCTTCGGCCACGCCGGCGTCAGCGGCCTCAACCTCTATTCGTTCATGGTCGCCACCCTTGGCGCCGTTGTGGTGCTGGTCATCTACCACGCCCTGTCCGGCCGCGGCCGCGGCCGCTTGCTCTAGCAGCGCCCTCGACCCACACTCTGAAAAGCCCCGCTCTCGCGAGCGGGGCTTTTCTTTGCCCCAGTCTTCTAGCAGGGCGCTCAGGCCGGCCAGTCGAGCAGTTCGACACGGCGCACGATCACGCTCCAGGCGAACACGCCGGTGAGTGCTACCAGGCCCGCCACCGCGAAGGCCCAGGTGAACTCGCCGGTCTTGTCGACGACGGCGCCGGTGACGATCGGCGCCACTATGCCGGCGATGTTGCCCAGGCAGTTCTGGAAACCGACCCACTTGCCCGCGCCGCGCGGTCCCGCCAGCGTCTGGCCAACCGCGAACAGATTGGGCGCGATGAAGCCGAAGGAGACCGCCGCAGCGAACAGGCCGGCGATCGACACGGCCGTGTCGCCAAGCACACACGCCAGCATGCCGCACGCCGTCAGCAGGTGCCCGCAGATCAGGGCGGACATCCGCACCCGCGTCGACGATGCGCCGCCCGCCATCGCCCGGTCGGACACCCAACCGGTCAGGAACGAGCTCGCCGCGTAGACCAGGTAGATAACACCGCCCAGCTCGGCCATCTGCGAGACCGTGAAGCCGCGCGCCTTGACCAGGTAGAGCGGCAGCCAGGAGATCACGAAATAGATCGCGTAGTTGGCGCAGAAGTGGCCAAGGCCCGCGCCCCACAGCTGGCGCTTGGCGAGGATTTTCTGAAACGGCGGCGCGGTGTCGGCCTTCGGCGCGTCGTCGGCCGTGGACAGATGTCGCGTCGCCACCAGCCACGGCCATAACCACAGCAGGGAGCTCAGTCCGAACAGCATGAACACGGCCCGCCAGCCGATGTGCGCCATCAGCAGGCCGCCGGTGAAGGTGCCGAACGCCGGTCCCACCGACAGGCCGATAGCGATCAGGCCATTGGCCATACCCAGGCGGTGCGGCGGCAGATGCTGGCCGAGCAGCTTCGAGGAGCAGGGAAAGGCGACGCTCTCGCCAAGGCCCAGCAACAGGCGCAGGCCGATCAGCATTGAGAACGTCGAGGCCACGCCGGTGAGCGCGGTGGCCGCCGACCAGACCGCGACGCCCAGCGCCAGGGTCCGGTACGGGTTGATCTTCTCGGCCAGGTAACCGGCCAGAATCTGTGCGGGCACATAGGTCCAGAAGAACACCGACAGCAGCAGGCCGAGCTGCGTGGCGGAGAGCCCCAGCTCGGTCTTCATCAGCGGCGCCGCGGTCGCCAGGTTGCCGCGGTCCACGTAGTTGAGGAACACCGACAGGGCGAGCAGCACCACGATGCCCGTGCCAAAGGTCGCCGGCGCGCGCGCCGCCTTGAGATCTATCGCCGCCACGTCGTTCCCCCGAACCGCGCGGGCTCCGTCTGCCAGGAACCGTTGCCGCGTGACCACTGAACGATGTTCGCATGCGGCTGGCAAGCCGCGCGGGCCCGCATCGCCAACGCGATATTGCTCTCTCTACAACTTCCCCCGGTCCGACGACGTGCGAGGCTTTGCCCCGGGGAGGAGATCGCATGACATCGTGGTCTAGGAGCGCCGCGGCCGCGGCTCTCATGCCGCTGGGTGCGGCGAGCGTCAGCGCAGCGCCCAATGCAGCGCCCAACCCCTGGCTTAAGTACCCCAGCCGCGCCCAGTACCGGGCGGTCTGGCCGGCGGAGGCCACCAAAGAGAAAACGGGCGGGCGAGCCATTGTCAGGTGCCATGTGGATAGCGCCGGCCTGCTCTCGGCCTGCCGCGTAATCAATGAGACGCCATCCGGCTCCGGCTTCGGCCAGGCGCTCACGTCGCTATATCAACTGAAGCCGGAAGCGATCGCCACTGAGGCGCCGGATGGCGAAGTTACGCTCCACTCAAACTGGTTCGAATTCGACAAGGGAGTCGGGCAGGCCGCGCTTGCGCTAGCGTCTCGATTCAGGGTCACCACCTGGCCCATTGAAGGGCTGCCGACGGTCGGCGGGACGATCAACATTCCTGTCCACTATCAGGCAGGCGCCCCGGCTCCCGTCATCGCCAAGCCGTGAACCCCATCAGCCTGCCACGCCCCCTTCAACCCGCGCCACGATCAGCCGCTCGGCGTCGAGCTTGCGGCCCTTGCCGTTGGCCAGCTCCAGGTGGACGTGATCGGTGATGCCCAGCGGATAGCGCTTCTGCAGCGAATGCGCCCGACCGATCGGCCGCCCGATCGCTACCGCGTCGCCCACCTCCACCTGCGGGTCGACGTAGAATACCCGCACCGTCAGGTGCAGCGCCGGATTGTCGATCTCCACGAACTTCAGCGTCGGGTCGCTCGGATAGGCGAGGCCGATCTTGGCGACGTAGCCGCTGATCGGTGCGCCCACCAGCTGGCCGGCCGTGGCCACGTAGTCGACGCCCTCGTGCTCGCGCGCGCCACCGTCCCGCCGGGCGTGGAAGCCGCCGTCGCCGTAGGCGTCCTCGGCGCGCGGCGCCTGGCCGGTGGGGTTGGCGATGTCCGGCTGGCCGTCGCCGTCCAGGTCAACGCCGCGCCAGACGATATGCGGCGCGACGTCCGGATGATCCGGGGCTGAACCGGAGGTCAGCACCGCCGTTTCGCCGAGGCTCACGTGCAGCGGATGCATCGCCTGCACCCGCACGGCGGCCTCGGCGACGCCGATCGACAGCGCCGCGGCGGTGACGCCGACGGATAGCACGGCCATGAACTTTGGCTTCACCACCAGATCGTGGCGAAGCCGTGCGAATGCGGTCTTGAAGACTTGGATGACGCCCATGACCGCGGCCTCTACGCGAAGATCGCGGCGACAACTTGCGGCATTTTGGCCCGAAAAAGGCCACGGCCACGCTCGTTTTCCTCCATTAATCCCGAAGCTTGGCGGCAAACGTGAGAACCAGGATCGCGGTGCCCGCGGCCAGGGCCACCGGGACCATGGCGTCCAGCACCTGGCCTGCGCTCCACCCGCCCTGCAGCAACAGCCCGCCGATCAGCGGCGCGGGCACCGAGCCGATCCGACCCACTCCGACCGAGGCGCCGGCCGCCGCCGAGCGCACCTGTGGCGGATAGAGCAGGGGCGCCAGCCCATAGAGGATGTACTGCACGCCGATCACCAGGAAGCCGGCGGCCGCCGACATCACCAGGATCGCGCCCAGCGCCGAGGCCACGCCCAGGCCCCAGAGCGCCACGCCCAGCGCCAGGTAGGCTGCGACGATCGTGCGCCGCACGCCCAGCCGATCGGCGGCGAAGCCAAGCACCAGGGCGCCTGCGACCGCGGCCAGATTGAAGGCGAGCGAAGCTGAGGCGCCATCGGCGGGATGATGCCCCTTGGACACCACCAGGATCGGCAGCCAGTAGATCATCAGATACATCACCAGCAGCGACAGCACGCTGCCGGTCCAGAGCAGCAGCGTCGGCCCAGCGCGGCCCTCGCCGAACAGCGCCTTGGACAGGCCGCGGTCGGCGTGCGGGTCGGCTTCGGGCCGCGTCTCCGGCAGGCCACAGCCGATCAGGGGCGCGATGACCAGCGGTAGCACGCCGCCCACCACGAACAGCATCCGCCAGTCGGCATGCTCTCCGGCCAGCCTGGCCAACAACGAGACCGCGGCGCCGCCCAGCGGAAAGCCGCAGAACATGGCCCCGGTCACCAGGGCGCGCCGGCCCGGCGGGGCGACTTCGGCGGCGAGCGCGATCAGGTTCGGCATGGCTCCACCAAATCCGACGCCGGCCAGGAAGCGGGCCGCCAGCAGCAGGTCGCCGCCGGTCGCCATCGCCGTGGCGATAGAGAACACCCCGAACATCACCACTGAGGCCAACAGCACGGGCTTGCGACCTCGGCGATCGGCCAGCCAGCCGCCCGCGAAGGCCCCGAGCACCAGGCCCAAGGTGGCCACGCTGCCGATCACCCCGAGCTGACCCGGATTGAGCCCCAGCGCCGGCGCCATCCTGGGCGCCGCCACCCCGAAAGCCTGGATGTCGAAGCCGTCCAGCCCGGCGACCAGCATGCAGACACCGATCACCATGCCAGGGCGGACGCCCGCCCGCCCGCCGCTCGCCGCCGGGGTTGCTTCAGCCATGCGTCAGGACTCCTTCAGCGTGCGTTCGACCCGCGGGTCCGGGATGAACCAGGCTATGGCCACCAGCAGGTAGATCGCCTTGGCCGCGAGCGGTTGGACGAAAGCCAGGCCGATCGCCACCGCGTAGGCGATCCAGGAGATCCGCCCCTTCCAGTCGCGGCCGATGGCCCTGGCCAGCGCCGAGTCCGGCCCCTCGTGCCGGATCAGCATCAGCATCAGGATGGTGTAGGCTGTGGCGTTCATGATCAGCACCACGCCGTAGAGCGCCACCGGCAGCGGTGCGAGGTGGTTCTCACCCATCCAGGCGGTCGCGAACGGCACCACCGACAGCCAGAACAGCAGGTGCATATTGGCCCACAGGATCGGCCCGGTGATCGTCCGCACCGCCTGCAGCATGTGGTGGTGGTTGTTCCAGTAGATGCCGACGTAGACGAAGCTCAGCACATAGCTGGCGAACACCGGCGCCATCGGGGCAAGGTCACCGAACGACGTCCCGCCCGGGACCTTCAGCTCCAGCACCATGATGGTGATGATGATCGCCACCACTCCATCGGTGAAGGCGGTCAGCCGCTCCTTGCCCATCAAATCACGCCCTTTCCTGCGCCAAGCCCGGCGGACGTGCCGGCCAGGCGTCCGAACACCGCGCCGGCCATCAGCCCCGTGCCGCCCGGATAGTTCTCGTAGAACAGCCCACCGACCATCTCGCCCGCCGCATAGAGCCCGGCGATCGGGTTGAGGTCCACGTCCAGCACCGCGCCGTCCCCATCGATCCGCACACCCCCGAAGGTGAAGGTGATGCCGCAGGTCACCGCGTAGGCTTCATAGGGCGGCGTATCGAGCGGGTTGGCCCAGTTGGATTTCGGGATCGCCAGGCCGTCCGTGCCACGGCCGTCCTTCACGTTGGGATCGAAGGCCACGTCGGTGCGCACCGCGGCGTTGAACGCGCGGAACGTCTCCAGCGCCTGGGCAGCGTCCACGTCGTCCAGCTTCGCCGCCAGCTCGTCCAGGGTGTCGGCGCTGACCTTGGTCACCTGGCGGATGCGATATTCGTCGCGCAGCAGGTGGCGGATCTTGGCGTCGAACACCTGCCAGGCGAACTGGCGCGGTTGCTTCAGCACCTCGCGGCCGTACTTGGCGTAGGTGTAATTGCGGAAGTCGGCGCCCTCGTCGAGGAACCGCTCGCCCCTTGCATTGATCAGTATGCCGAACGGATAGCTGTGCTTCTGGAAGCCGTCGCCGACCGCGAGGTCGCCGAACTCCGGCGCGTTCCTCTCCCACTGCACCGCGTGGCTGCCCGACCACTGGCCGGTCGGCATGGCCCCGATGTCCAGCGCCATGCGCAACCCGTCGCCGGTGTTGAACCGCGAGCCGCGCACCTTCGCCAGATCCCAGCCGGGCCCGAGGTAGCGCGTGCGCCATTCGGTGTTGGCCTGGAAGCCGCCGGCCGCCAGGATCACCGCGCCCGCCGCCAGGTCGAAGGTCACGCCGGCCTGCTTCACCCGCACCCCGTGGACGCCAGCGTCGTCGGCGATCAGCGAGACCGCGCGAGCGCCATAGAGCACCTCGATCCCCATCCGCGCGGCGGCCTGCGTCCAGGCCTCCACCAGCCCCGGTCCGCCGCCATAGGCCTCGACTGTCAGCCCACCCCAGAACTTGAACTTCCCGTCGACCTTGAACGCCTGCCGCCCCCAGATCGGCATGAAGCGGTGGCCCAACCCCTGCATCCACAGCAGGGTCGGCTGGCTGCCGGTGACCAGCCGCTCGCAGAGATCCGGATCGGTGCGGTACTCGGTGACCCGGCCCATGTCCTCGAAGAACTGGCTCTGCGGATAGGCCCCGAAATCGGTGTCGGCCGCCTCCTCGTCGGTGAGGTCCGGCATCAGCCGGCGCAAATCGTCGGCGCCGTCATAGGCAAACCGCATGGCCCCGGCGGTGAAGCGGGTGTTGCCCCCGGCCTGGTCCTGCGGCGCGCGCTCAAGCATGGTGACGCTGACGCCCTGCTCCCGA
Source organism: Caulobacterales bacterium (assembly GCA_038213205.1). Taxonomy (GTDB): domain Bacteria; phylum Pseudomonadota; class Alphaproteobacteria; order Caulobacterales; family Caulobacteraceae; genus Phenylobacterium. Next base: position 34,780 of record JBBQTP010000001.1, on the reverse strand, counting down.
GCGGCGACGGCCGCCGCGAAGGCCGCGTTGCCTGCGCCCACAACGATCACATCGGCCATCGACCACCCCGCGCCGCGTCTCAACCAGCTTAGGGTCGCGCCGCGCAAAGCCGGAAACGAAAAGGCGCGGCGGCCCGCCTGGCCGACGACCGGCGTGGTACGGAACGCCGCGTGTTCGAGAAGGTCCCGTTCGTTCAGGCGGGCACAAAAGAAAACGGGTGCGGACCGTGGGGAACGGCCCGCACCCTCAGCCGTGATCAGAAGGCAGTCAGAGGGCCATCAAAACTGCCACCCGATACCGGCGTTTGCGCCGCCCGAGCCGCGACCGTCGAAGGTCGCCCCGGCCTTGAACACCGTGTGTCCGTTGTCGAACACCTTGGAGGCCCCGATCGCGAAGGCCGTTTCGCTTTGCCAGGTTCCGACGGCGATGCCGACCAGGCCCTTGCCCGGCCGGAACGCCTGCGGGAGGCCGGCCACCGCCAGGGCCGCGGCCGCCCCGGCGGTGGCTCGGCTGGAGATGCTGCTTAGCCGGTTGTCGAGGGCGTCGACGCGGCCGCTGACCGCGCTGAGCTGGCCGAAGGTCGCCGCGTCGGTGGTGGCCGTGCCGTCGGCGACATTGCTGATCCGGCGTTGCTGCGCCGCGGAGCCCACCGAGACGGTGTTGGCGTCGGTGGCCACCGAGCCGGAGCCCAGCGCGACGGAGTTCGCGCCGGTGGCCTTGGCCTGGGCGCCGATCGCGGTCGACAGGTCGCCGCTCGCCTGGGCCAGGTCGCCCAGGGCTACGGAGGACAGGCCGCTGGCGACGGACCTGTTACCGCCGGCGAAGGCGTTAAGCCCGCTGGCGTTGTTGGCCCAGCCCACCGCGGTGGAGAAGCCGCCGGCCGCGTGGCTGCGCCCGCCGAGCGCCGTCGACGTGCCGCCGTCTGCCAGGCTGTTGAAGCCAAGCGCGGTGGATTGCACGCCCGACGCGACGCTGTTCACGCCGACCGCCGTGCTGGAGTCGCCGGTAGCCTGGGCCACGTCGCCGAGCGCCACGGTCGAGAGGCCGCTGGCCACCGACCTGTTGCCGCCGGCAAGGGAGTCGAGGCCGCTGGCGTTGTCGGCCCAGCCCACGGCAGTGGCGAAGTTGCCGCCCGCCTTGCTGCGGCCGCCAAGCGCGCTCGACTGGCTGCCATTGGCGAGCGAGGTGAAGCCGACGGCGGTCGACTGCAGGCCGCTGGCCATGCTGTTCGGACCCTCGGCGCTGCTGGCGTCTCCAGTGGCCTGGGCGTTGGTCCCGGTGGCGTTGGCGTTGGCGCCCGAGGCGATCGCGCCCGGCCCGGCGGCCTGGGCGTGAGCGGCGCGCGGCAGGGCCGTGGCGGCGGCCACGACGGCCAAGGCCGCGACGCCGGTCACTTGGACCAGCAGGCGGGCATAGGAAGACGAACGCGCGGGTGCGTTCGCACCGACGCCGGTTGAAGTCGACATGTCTGGAAAAACTCCTCGCAGAAATTCAGGCCGTGAAGGCTTTCGGGACCCGCGACTGGACCAGCCGGGCGCGTGCGGTTCCCCGGGCGCCCGCGCCGCCAAATCGGTCACGACCCTTGCACTTGGCTATGGATGCCGCCCGGCTCCGGAAAGGTTCAAACGATCTGGGTCCGGGTCTTTCCGACGCGAAGCTTCCAGCAGGCGCGCAGCGCTGCGAAGCTGAAGCCCAGAAGGCCCACGGCGAGCCACGACAGGGCCCACGGTTCGGCCGTCGGATGGCTGGCGAAGTGGATGAGGAAGAGGCTCGACGTCGCGGCCTGCAGCGAGATCTGACTCCAACTCGATGTCGCCACATCAACTCGATGCGACTCGGCGCGCGACAGCGCCGGCGCGATGACCGGGCGCCCCGCAAGCGCCTTCGCCGGCGCGTCCCAGGCCAGCTTCAGGCAGATCAACACGGCCGCCAGGATAACGCCCACGCCGATGGTGATCGCGGCCATCGGATAGGCCAGAGCCGGGAACACGGCATAGGCCAACACCACGGCTACAATTCCGGCGCCCAGCACCACCAGCATCTGGATGTCCATCCAGCGATCGAAGGCGACCACGAAGGCGTTGCGCTCCTCGACGCTCACCTCAATGGCCGGACCCTTCTGGCTGCGGCGATAGAGGAAGCCGTCACCGCCTCGCGCGAACTGGGCGGCGAAGCCGTCGCTGTGGCTGCGGACGAGGTCGGCGTCGGTGTCGGACATGGCAAGGTCGGTCGGCGGATCCGTGCGCAGTGTGGCCCCATCGCCCTGAAAAGTCGATTGGCGGCCCTACGCCGGTCTTCATTCCGCCACCGCCCGCGCACGACAGTCGAGCTTTGCAGCAGCCAGGGGCGGGACCTGTGGCGGCATCGGCGAGCAGACGCGGAGGCAGTGCCGCTTGGCGGCAGGCCGCCATCGCGGTGTCCGTGCTCGCCCACGCAGGCTTCTTCCTCGCCCTGGTCTCGCACCTCGGCTCCGCGCCATCCTACGCGCCGCCTCCGGTGATGAACGTTGTGCTGGCCCGTCTCCCCGCCGCCAAGCCGCCGCCGCGCGACAAACTGAGCCGTCGTCGGGGCGTGGAGGCGAAAACCGCGACGCTGCGGCGGGAGATCGCCGTCGGCCCTACACCCTCGCCCGACGAGGTCGCGCCGTCGCGCCTGCCGGGCCGCGCGGCGGGCGACGTCCAGGCCACTCTGCGCGGTCTCGTGGGCTGCGTGCCGAGCGCGCTCATGCATCTGTCGCGCGAACAGCAGGAGGTTTGCGAGCAACGACTGGCCAGGCGCCAGGTCGCCGGCCTCGGCCGCCTGGCGGGCCGGCTGAACCTCGACCTGAGCGGCGCCTTCGGCAAGGACCCGCAGGCCATTCTGGAGCGTCGACCGCACAACGGCTGCCGCGCCCGCGCGGGCGGCGATGTGGCGCCGATGGGCGAGATCGGCGTGGCGGCTGGCGTCGCCTGCGCCAAGCCGTTCTAGTCCCGCGCGACAAGCCGTTCGCTCGGCGCGCATCACGGTGTAGCGTGACCACTGGGTGGGGAGATGGACATGGGCGACGATGATGCGCAGGCGGTGTCCCGCGGGCTGGATCGCCGATCCGTCCTGCGCTCGGCCTCAGGTGCAATCGTGGGAGCGGCGGTAACCTCCATGGCTAAGACCAGCGCGGCGGCTCCGCACCCTTCTGACATCGTGATGATGGATGCCGGCCCGCTGGCCACGGCGATCCGCACGCGGAAGATCTCCAGCGTCGAGGTGATAACCGCCTATCTCGACCACATCGACGCGGTGAACCCGGCGTTCAACGCCATCGTCGCCCTGCAGGACCGCGCCGGCTTGATCGCCCAGGCGAAGGACCGCGACGCGACGTTGGCCCGCGGCGAGGCTGTCGGCCTGCTGCACGGCATGCCGCACGCGTGCAAGGACCTGCAGCCGGTGAAGGGCATCCGCTCCACCCAGGGCTCGCCGATCTACCGCGACTTCGTGCCCACCTTCGACAGCATCATGGTCGAGCGCTTGCGTGGCGCGGGCGTCATCTTCATCGGCAAGACCAACACCCCGGAGTTCGGCATCGGCTCGCATACCTACAACCCGGTCTATGGCCTCACCCGCAACGCCTATGACCCGACGAAATCGGCCGGCGGCAGCAGCGGCGGGGCAGCGGTGTCGCTGGCGCTCCGCATGCTGCCCCTGGCCGACGGCAGCGACTACGGCGGCAGCCTGCGCAACCCGGCGGGCTGGAACAATGTCATGGGCTTCCGCACCAGCGCCGGCCGCGTGCCGGTGCACGGCAAGGAGGACTGGCTCCCCTCGATGGGCGTCACCGGACCGATGGCGCGCAACGTCGCCGATCTCGCTCTGTTGCTCTCGATCCAGGCCGGCTACGACCCGCGCGCCCCGCTGTCGATGGAGAGCGGCGGCGCGCAGTTCCGTGGGGCCTTGGCGGCAAGCATGAAGGGCAAACGCATTGCCTGGGCCGGCGACTTCAAGGGCTACGCGCCCTACGAACCCGGCGTGCTGGAAACCTGTCGGAAGGCCCTGAGGACCTTCGAGAGCCTGGGCTGCGTCGTCGAGGAAGCGATGCCGGACTATCCGTTGGAGAAGGTCTGGCAATCCTTCATGCGCCTGCGCGGCTGGCAGCAGGGCGGCGCGATCCGGGACTTTTACAGAGACCCCGCGCGCCGTGCCTTGCTGAAGCCGGAAGCCGTCTGGGAGGTCGAGCTGGGCGCCAGGCAATCGGCCTTCGACATCACCGCGGACTCCACCGTCCGCACCGAATGGAGCCAGGCGGTCGGCAAGTTCTTCGGCCACTACGACTACCTGATCGTACCCACCGCCCAGCTCTTCCCGTTCGATGCCGAGCTCCATTGGCCCGCCGAAATAGCCGGCCGCAAGATGGCGACCTACCACGAGTGGATGAAAGCGGTCTGCCTGATCACCATGGCCGGCTGCCCGGCGCTTGCGGTCCCTGCGGGCCTGGGCCCCACCGGCCTGCCCATGGGCTTTCAGATCATCGCCCCGGTGCACCAGGAGATGGCCTGCCTGAAGCTCGCCGCCGCCTACGAGGCCGCAGACCCAATGTCGGCGAAACGGCTACCGCCGATCCTCGGCCGCGCCTAGCGGGCCAGCCAGCAGCCATCTACAGGTACGATCGCGCCGCGCATTTGAGCGGAGGCCCAGTTGGCCAGAAACGCCGCGATGCCGGCCGAGTGGTCTGGCTTGCCCCAGCGAGCGGCCGATCCGCGGCTGGCGGGCTCATCGAGACCCGGATGCGCCAAGACATCGCGCCCCTGCTGGCCCGACGCCGTTTGAGCGCGGTCCTGGCTCTACACGCAGCCTTTCCAGCCGACTTGGCCACCGATCCAGTCCTGAGGGCCGCGATCGAGGCTGCCTATGTCCGGCTGTCCAGCGCCGCTCCTCAGGCCGCGATCGAGGCTCGCTGAACCTGCTCGGCGAACATTGACACCGTAAATAATCGCCAGTCTGGTCGGATGGTTAAGATTGTCCCGAAGAAGCAAGTTTCTGTCCCTCAGAAACAAGCTCAAGCGCCGTTAACCCTATAGGCGAAACGACGAATCACCCCCTCGGGGCTGAGCCGCGGACCGCAAGCTCCATAGCTCTTCCACCGGGTGGTCGCAAACGAAAACTCATGCGAAACCATGCCAAAAATGCATCAAAGTTTTAGCGATCTCCCAATTTCAAAGACCCACTACGCCCTCGATCCGGCCGCCGTTGACGCCTGCCCGCAGACGACTCCGGCCCGCGACCTCAAGGATCTGCTCGCCGTCATTATCGGTGTCTGTGAATCCCTGGCCGATAACCTCAAAGACAGCCCGACGCACGCCGAGCTCGCCCGCATCGGGGCGCTGGCCGCCGACCGCGCGGTGGGCCTGGCCGCCGACCTGGTTCAGGCCGACCTGGTCCAGGCCGAGCCGGTCTCGGGCGAAGGGGCTCTGACCCTGCCGCGCCCGGCCAACGGGAACGGCCTGCGCGTGCTGCTGGTCGAAGACGATCCTGGCTTGCTAACCCTGCTGGCCGCCGCCTTCAACCGCGAGGGCTACCAGACGTTCTGCGCCCGCAACGGTCGCATGGGCGTCCAGATGCTGCAGCGGCTGAAGCCCGACCTGATGGTGACCGACATCGTCATGCCGGAGATGGAAGGCATCGGCGCCATCCTGGAAGCCCGGCGCTCAACGCCAGACACCAAGGTCATCGCCATTTCCGGCGGTGGCCAATATGGGCGCAGTTCCAATTTCCTCGAATGGGCCAGCGAGCTGGGGGCCGACGAGGTGCTGGCCAAGCCCTTCCGGATGTCCTCGCTGATCACCGCCGCGCGCGTGGTCCTCGACCGGCCACCCGCCGCCGACGCTTTGGATTTCGAACCCCAGACCAGCCTGGCTCACGCCCGCTAGGCCCGACGCCGAACCCTCACCCCGATCACGCGCGGCGACGCGCGCGGCCGCTCGCACGCCTGCCCAAGTTTCCGGAGACCTGAAGATGCGCATTCTGCTGATCGAAGACGACCGCACCACCGCCCGCAGCCTCGAGATGATGCTCAACACCGCGGGCTTCAAGGTCGAGACGACCGACCTTGGCGAAGACGGCGACGGCCTCGCCAAGTCGTATGAGTATGACGCGGTGTTGCTGGACCTCGGCCTGGAGGACATGAGCGGCATGGAGGTGCTGCGCTCGCTGCGCCGCGCCAAGATCAAGACGCCGGTGCTGATCCTGTCGGGCGCCGCCGACGTCACCGGCAAGGTGGCCGCTCTGGCCGCCGGCGCCGACGACTACATGGTCAAGCCCTGCCACAAGGACGAACTGGTCGCACGGCTGCGCGCGGTGATCCGCCGCTCGGCCGGTCACGCCGATTCCACCATCACCATCGGCGACGTCAGCCTGAACCTGGACGCCAAGATCGTGCATGTAAGCGGCGAGCGGGTTCACCTGACCGGCAAGGAATATCAGACGCTCGAGCTGCTGGCGCTTCGCCGCGGCAAGACGCTCTGCAAGGACGTGTTCCTGACCAACCTCTACGGCGGCATGGACGAGCCCGGCGCCAAGATCATCGACGTGTTCATCTGCAAGCTGCGCCAGAAGCTCACCAAGGCCTCGGGCGGCAAGCAGCACATCGAAACGGTATGGGGGGGCGGCTACGTGATGCGCGATCCCGACGAGACGTCGATCAAGGCCGCGGCGTGAGCGGCCGGCGCGCTTCGGGTCCCGCGATAGGCGCTGGCGGTACACTCGAAGTTGCGCCGAAACCAATGGGCGAAGGCGCTGAGGCTGGCGAAGCCCAGCATGTCGGCCACGCTCTGCAACGGGCGCTCGCTATGGGTCAGCAGCGAAACGGCCAGGTCGACGCGCGTCGCGTTCAACAACTCCGTGAAGGAGGTGTCTTCGGCCGCAAGCCGGCGGTGCAGGGTCCGCCGGTCCATGGCCATCCGCTGGGCCACCCGATCCACCGTGCAGCCGCCCGCCGGCAGCAAGGACAGGATCATCTGCCGCACCTGGTCGACCAGGCCGGGACGGCCGCGGCCCTGAGCGATATGGGCGATATAGCCCGATATCATCTTGGCCATCTCCGGGTCGTTGGCGCCGATCGGCCGGTCCAGGTCGGCGCCGCTGAGCACCATGCCGACGAAATCCTGATCAAACAGCGGGATCTTTCCGAACAGCCGGCGGTGCGCGTCGAGATTGGCCGGTGCGGCGTGCATGAAGCGGACCTCAAGCGGCCGCCAGCCGTGGCCCGCAACTGCCTGGATGACCCGAAAAACGATGCCGGTGGTCAGCTCACTACCCTGCCGGCCGCGCCAGGCCGGCATGCCGATGCGAAGCAGGGCGACATCTTCGATTTCCTCCAAGCCGACGGACAGCGCTTCGTTCTGCAGCCAGGCATACTGATGGATCAGTTCCAGCGCTTTGCGCAGGGTCGGCTGTTCGCGGATCGCGAGACCCATGGCGCCCATGGTCGAAAGGCGGCGCTTCTCGACCATGCACAGGCCAATGTCTGCAAGGCCAGGCCGCGTCGCCGCCATTTCAATCAACCGCGACATCGACGCCGAGCCGACGCGCATATCCGGATCGGTGAGCGCCTCGCGCGGCACACGCGCGGCCCTGGCGAGCGCGTAGGGATCGGCGCCCGCTTCGCGCGCGAGTTCGAGAAAGCCGGTCAAGCCGGCGCTGCGTCCCAACTGGGACATCTGCCCCCCAAGATCCGATCCGCCTCGATCAGCCGCCCAACGCCCCCGGAAATCAAGTCCACCGATGCGCGAGGCCACCTGTGATTCCGCCACTTCCCCCCGTCTCCACCCCTGCCGCCGCGACGCCAGGCCGCACCTCGCGACAGCTGGCCGAGGAGGTGCGCCGCATCCGCGAACTGTTCGACCAGGCGCCCGGCTGCATGGTGGTGTTCTTCGGCGCGGACCACGTCGTGCAAATGGCCAACCCGGCCTATCTGAAGTTGTCGGGCCTGGACGAGAGCATCGTCGGCAAGCCCGCCCGTGTCGGCCTTCGCCGCGGCTATTCGCGCGGTTTCGGCGCGCTGCTGGATGAGGTCTATGCCAGCGGCCAGCCCAAGGTGCTCCGCAACGCCAAGCTGGCCGTTACGCGCTATCCCGGAAGCCCCGACGAGGAAGCCTTCGCCGACTTCGTGCTGCAGCCCCTGCGCGAAGCCGGCGGCCTGGTCTACGGCGTGTTCTGCCAGGGCCACGAAGTGACCAACGAGAAGCTCGCCAACGACGCCCTGCGCGCCAGCCGTGAGCGGCTGAAGGCCACGCTCGAGGAGGGCCAGGCGATGTTCGACAGTTCGCACGACGCGATCTGCGTGTTCGACGGCAACGGCATGTTCAAACACGTAAACCGCCACGCCGAACTGGTCTGGGGCTACCGGCCGCAGGAACTGATCGGGCGCAGCTACGCCGACTTCGTTCACCCCGAGGACCAGGCCGCGACCCGCGCTGCAGCGGCCAGCATCTTCGCCGGCCTGCCGACCAAGAACTTCCTCAACCGCTACATCCACAAGGACGGCAGCCACGTCCCGCTGATGTGGTCGGCGGTGCGCTCGGGGTCGCAGGACAGCGTCATCGGCATCGCGCGCGACATGCGCGAGCACATGGCGGCGGAAGAAAAGCTGCGCCAGGCGCAAAAATTGGAGGCGATCGGCCGGCTGACCGGCGGCATCGCGCACGACTTCAACAACCTGCTGACCGTGGTGATCGGGTCGAACGAGACCCTGGTCGATGCCCTGGCCGACCGGCCTGACCTGCAGTCGGTGGCGAACCTTGGGCTGGACGCCGCCGAGCGCGGCGCCGAGCTGGTGAGCCGGCTGTTGGCCTCGGCGCGCACTCAACCGCTCGCGCCCCAGGCGGTTGACTGTGCCAGCTTCCTCGCCGGCCTCGCGCCGATCCTGGGCCGCACGATCAATAGCGATATCGAGATCGTGTTGGAGACACCCGAGCCTGACCTGCGCTGCCTGGCCGATCCCACCCAGTTGACTTCGGCAATGCTCAACCTTGCGATCAACGCGCGCGACGCCATGCCGGGCGGCGGGCGTCTGACGCTGCGCGCCGCGCGCGACAGCGTCGATGACGCCTTCGTCGTTCTGAGCGTCGCCGACACCGGCGAAGGCATGTCGGCCCAGACCCGCGCCCGCGCGCTGGAGCCCTTCTTCACCACCAAGCCCGAGGGCCAGGGTTCGGGCCTTGGCCTGTCGATGGTGCACGGCTTCGCCGGCCAGTCGGGCGGGCGTCTGGAGATCGATAGCGAACCCCGCCGCGGCTCAAGGATGAGCATCTACTTGCCGCTGACCGCGCGTGCTGAAACCACGGCGCGGGCCGCCGCGCCCACGCAGCTGCTGACACAGCCGCGTCATGTGCTGCTGGTGGAGGACGACGACCTGCTGCGCGACCAGGTGCAGCGTCAGTTGATCTCGCTGGGCTGCCGGGTCACCGCTCACCGCAACGGCCACGACGCATTGCGCCGGCTGCATGCGACGAGCGACATCGACCTGCTGATGACCGACATCGTCATGCCCGGCGGCCTGAACGGGCGCCAACTGGCCGACCAGGCGCGGCAACTCTATCCGCAACTGCCGATCCTGTTCACCTCGGGCCACACCGACGAGCCGACCATCCAGGCGCTGCGTCTGGAGGGCGAGGCGGCGTTCCTCGGCAAACCCTATCGCCGCGGCGACCTGGCGCGGAAGCTGGCCGACCTGTTCGGCGATCAACCGGTGGCGACAGACAGCTCCGAGCTTTCCGGCGGCTCGCCGCGCGCGATGGCCGCGATCATCGCCGAGAACAGCGCCTCGACGTCGATAGGTTTGGAGATCACTCCCGTCATCCCCGCGGCGCGGTAGCTCGCCACCTGGTGGATCATGGCGTTGGCGGTTACCGCGATGATCGGCACCGCGGTGCGGCCCAGCTCCGCCTCACGCGCGCGGATGGCCTGAGTCGCGCTGAGGCCATCCATCAGCGGCATCTGGACGTCCATCAGGATCAGGTCCCAGTCGCCGGCTTCCCAGGCGGCCAGCGCCTCGATGCCGTTGGCGACAATGGTCGGCTCCAGGCCGATCTGACCCAGCAGCGCGCGCAGCACCATCTGATTCACGGGATTATCCTCGGCGGCCAAAACACGTACCTGCCGCTCCGCCGCCGCGGCCATCTCTTCGCGCGCATCGGCCGCCGTGACGCCGCAGACCGGCAGGGGCAGCGTCAGCGCAAAGGTGCTGCCGGCGCCCGGCGCGCTCTCGACCAGAATCTCGCCGCCCATGGCCTTGGAGAGTTTCTGGCAGAGCGCCAGGCCCAGGCCGGCGCCGCCGTAGCGGCGGGTCATCGAAGAATCGGCCTGGACGAATTTCTCGAACAGCGTGGGGATGCGATCGGCGTCGATGCCGATGCCGCTGTCACGCACTTCGCACCGAACGCCGCGCGGCGTGCTCAACAGGCTGACGGACACCTCGCCCCGATGGGTGAACTTCAGCGCGTTGGAGACCAGGGCGCTGATGATCTGGCGCAAGCGCCCTGCATCGCCGCGGTAGCGACCGGCGGCGCGCGGATCGATCGCCAGGCTGAAAGTGAGACCCTTGCGGGCGGCCTCGGCGGAATAGGCAGAGCGGACGCTCTCCAGCACCGCCGGCAGGTCGAAGTCAGCGCTGACCAGCTGCAGGCCGCCGGCCTCGATCCGCGCCAGATCCAACAGGTCGTCGACGATCGCCAGCAGCGCCTCGCCGCTCTCGCCCAGCACCCGCAGGCGTTCACGCTGCACGCGGGGTAGCGGGCTCAGCGCCATCGCCTGCGCCATGCCCAGCACCCCGTTCAGCGGGGTGCGGATCTCGTGGCTGATGACAGCGAGGAATTCGCTCTTGGCCCGATTGGCGACCTCGGCGGCCTCCAGCGCCGCCTTCTGTTCGCGAGCGGCCTGGCGCGCCGTCGTGACATCGACGTAGGTCGACATGCACAGGCTCCACGGCTCGCCGTCACAGGAAGACATGCGCAGATGGACCTCGATGTCGACGATCGAGCCGTCGCCCCGGATCAGCTCGGCGGGAAACGCCGGCAGCACGCCCTCATCGCTGATCGCGTTCAGCGCTGTCGCGAACCCCTCGACAAAAGACTCGGTGAGGTGGACCCGGCGGATATTGTCGCCGCTCAATTCGTCGGCGACCTGATTGGTTTCCAGAACCGTGAGGTGGGCGAATATATCGGCCACGCTGGTGATCTGCGCGCGCAGCACATCGCCCAGGCCGATCGGCGGATCTTCTTTTGCAACGCGCAAGCGTTCGTAGAGCGCGGAGGCGTTGAAGCAGGTCCGCGCGGTTGGGCTGTGGTCGAAAATCAGCCGCAGGCGGTGCTTACTCTCCAGCGCCGCCTGGCCGGCCGTCTCGGCGGTGGCGGTCTGGCGGGCGAGCTCGTCCAGGGCATCGCCGAGCGCGACTCCCTCGGCGTTGATCACACCGGCCAGACGAACAATGAAGACGGAGAAGATGACCCCCGCCAAGGCCAGGGTCACGACATGTGCGACCGGCATGGCGAGGCCAAACAGGCGCGCCAGGAGCGGGCTCAGGATCAGGATTGTCGAAGCCGGTCCTACGAGGGCGACCGTGGCGGTCCGCGACCCGCAGGACATCAGCGCGTTGTTGAGGCTGACGGCGCAGAGCAGCAGCGCCGCCTCCGCCAGGCCGATGGAGGAGGGTGTGCTGAGCAGCAAGGGCGCGATCAGCGAGAACGTCACCGCCGATACCGTGAAGGCCATCGTGGTCAGGACCGCAGCGGCCCGGGTCTTGGTTTTGCCGAGAAAGTGGCGGCTGACTGTAGCGTCGATCGCAACGGCGACGAGTCCCGCGGCGAGCCACAGGCCGGCCAGCGAACTGCCGGTCGTGAACCAGGCGAGGAGCGCCACCAGGGTCGCCGTCAGGCCGCGGGTCCACATGCTGCCCGCGCGCCAAGCCAGCGTCCGCTGGAACGGATCGAGGATTCGCTGCGCCTCGGGCGATCGCCAGCCTGGGATCATCTGGTCAACTCGATCCGCAGCCGCAGGCCCGCGACCCAGCGGTCGGACATGCCGCGATCGCCGCGGGCATGATGGATCCACTGCAGGTCGGGCTGCAGGGTCACGCGAGACCCGACTTTGTCGGAGTAGGTGACTTCGACGCCGGTCTCGGCGCGACTGGGGTCGGTGAACTGATCGCGCAGGTTGGCGCGGAACTTGCGGTCCAACAGGCCCTGCTCAGCGCCTATGGAGAGCACGCTGTCGGGCCGCCCGGCGAAGGGCTTGTCGACGCGCAGGCCGGCCTGCCAGCCGCCGTGGAAGGGCGTGGTCTGACCGTCCGAGGCGCCGAGGCGCACGAAGGCCGTGCCCGAGCGGCCGTCCTCTCCGCCGAACACCCGATGCTCGGCCTGGACGTAGACGCCTTGCGCCACGCGGTGCTGCGGCGCGCCGGCCGGATCGACATCGCGGATGTCGTCCTGGGTGTGGCTGTAGCGCCAGGCCCCGACGCTCATCTTAATCGGCGCGGCGACGCCCACCTGGGCGATGGCCAGCACGCCGTCGCTGAACGTCAGGTCGACGCCGCGCGGATCACCCATCACCCCCGCCTTGGCGTTCAGCACCGCGGCGCGGACATAGGCGCCGTCGCCGAGATTGAAGTTCACGCGCAGGCCGAGCGAGGTCGCCGGGAAGATCGAGGGGCCGTTGGGGCCGGTGGCGGCCAGTTCCGACCCGATCCCGAAGGCCGGCGCCAGCAGCTGGCCCGCCGCCTCGTTGGAATAGAACTCGCTGTTGAGATTGTAGAGCCCGCCGCGGATCGAGGCCTTGCCGCCGAAGTCCTGCTCCAGCCACAGCTCGAACATTCGCAGGCGTGGGGCGGCCACCTCGATGTTGTCGACGCCCTGCAGGGTGCCGGCCAGGTCGTTTGGCGCCCCGCCCGAATTGTTCAGCACATAGGCGTGGGCGGTCGCGCCGCGCCAGCCGAAGGCCTTCTCCAGATCGACGTCGGCGATGGCGTCGAAGTTGTCGAGGTAGCGCCCGGCGCGTGGACCGGAGCCGGCGACCACGCCAGTGATGTCGGCGGTGTAGACCAGCGAATAGCTGAGGGCGGGGGTAGGCGCCGCCGGCGTCTCAGACACCTGCGGTTCGGCGGCGGCGCCCGTGGCCAGGGCGGCCGCTGCGGCAAAGACCGCGAGCTGGATTCGGCGAAAGCTGGGCATTCTGCTGCTCCGGAGTAGTACCGGGCCACATTCCCATAGTTCCCATAATTCAACGTTAAAAGTGGGAATTCGTGGGAATTCGCACTATGGCTGGGCGATCACTGCACCGAATTCCGAAACGTCACCCTTGGAGGTCGGTTTGGCCTCCGCTGCCCGGAACCGTGCGTCCGAAGGTGATCAGGTCGAGGGCCAGCTCGTCGTCATCGATCAGTTTGCGCAGGCTTTTCTGCAGCACCCGGGTGGCGTCGCGCAGACGCTCGGGGTCGATGTCCTCGAGCACCCACTGATTGCGCTCCTTGAGGATCGCCACGGCCTTGCCGTAGGTCACTTCGCCCAGGTCGGTGAGCGCCAGGTTCACCTGCCGGCGGTCCTGATCGGGCGTGCAGCGCGACACAACGCCGCGGGCCACCAGCTGATCCACCGCCCGGGTGAGCGTGGTCCGCTCCACCGTGCTGTAGCGGGCCAGCGAACTCATGGTGCAGACCTCGAGCCGGCGGATGATCGCCAACGAGCGCCACTGGGCAAGGTTGAGGTTCACCGGCTTGAGCGCCTTGTCGAAGAAACCGTCCCGCTGCCTCGCCGCCTGGAACAGCAGGTAGAAGAAATACTCCGGCGCCCCCAGTGGGAACTCCCCGTCCGGGTCGACGGAGTAGTCACGGGGCGGGATGCGGGGCTTGGCCATCGGTGGGACTCAAGCCGAATCCGCGCTTTTCCACAATGTGCAAATGGTATATGTCGATTTGCATTAGGTGCAAATGCACATTTTTAATTTCAATTAACCGTCTGCGGCTAAGTCGTGTGGCGCCGCTTCCGAAAGGACTGACGTGAACCAGACCCTGGCCCTGGCCGATGACGATGTGCGCGGCGCCTTGCGCAGCCTCGACGCGGACCTGCAGGCTTGCCTGGCGCTCAGCCGGGCCACGCTGCAGGCGCTGGCGACACTTTCGCCACTGCTGGGCGCCTCCGCCGATGCGGCGCTGGAAGAAGAGGCCGAGCGCGCCGCGCGCGCAGCCTGCAAGCGAGTGACCGACGTCGTCGAGGAAGTGCGTGAGCGCCTGCAACGGGCTCCGGCCGAGGCGCGCATCGCGCTCGCCCTGCAACGGGCCCTGGTCGACGCCGCCGACGCCCTGCCCCACGAAGCCGAACCCCGTCGCGAGAGCTCCGCCGCCTAGAGCCTTTGAAGACAGACCCTTCTTTCCCGATCAGATGATGTCATCTGAACGGGCCGGGGCCTCGGCTTCTCAAGTCGCCGGGACGAACCGCGCGCGAACCTTGCGAAGGCCCTCGAGAATCTCGTCCGCCCCGCGCGTCAGGCCACCGGCGAGCAGGCGGATGCCATCCACGTGCACATCCACAGCCGACCACCTGACGGATTCCCCGCTGCGGAAGCGGTGGATGACGTCGCAGAGGCTGCAGGCTGCTTCCGCCAGCGCCTCGAGACCAAAGGCGCCGGCGACACCGAAGATCGCGTTGCTGACGTCGTAGAGCCTGTCGAGCGTCGCCATCGCGCCCTCGCCGCGATCCCCGCCGGCGATCCGAGCCAGGTTTCCGGCCTTCTCCTCGAGCGCGGTCATGCATTGGTCGCGCACCGACTCGATGTTCGTTTCGGCTGACTGCAGGGCTTCCTTGATGGTCTTGCCGCCGGGCCGGCTGACAACCTTGGCCAGTTTATTTTCAACTTTGAACACGCGCGGGAGACTCATCGGGCGAGCGCCTTGGGCTGGAAGAGGGCGTCGATCTGGCCCTGATCGAGGTTGGGGGTGGTGGCCTCGCCGACCTCTACGGAGAGGTCGTCGTGGCGGCGGCCTTTCATGCCGACGGGTGGGCCCATCGAGCGAACCCGGCGGTCCGGGCCGCAGTAGCCCTCGGAGGTGACGAAAGCGCGCTGATCGTTGAGCAGCCAGACGATGCGCTGCATCATCACCATCGGCGGGACCGGCTTGCGCACCACGAAGCTGGCGCCGGCGTTGCGGCCCTTGATGATCTGCGACGGCGTGGTGTGGCCGGTGACCAGCACCACGGGCGACCAGGCGTTGGGCGAGCCGCAGCGCCGCAGCCAGTTGATGAACGGGTAGCCGTCGCCATCGGCGAGCGCGCTGTCGACGACGACCAGGTTCAGCTCGCGCTCGCCGACGACGACCATCGCTTCGGCGCTGGACGATGCGCGGCGGGGCGTGTGCACGCCGAAGCCGGCGAACATCTGGGCCAGGATCTCCAGCCCCTCAGCGTCGCCGCAGACAATCAGCACCTCGGCGGTGGAGAGGTTGACCCGCTCGCGCCCCTTGAACGGCGTGGCGCCCATCTCAGCTCCCGAACAGCAACAGGTCGCCGGACGCCTCGTCCGTGGCCGTCGGGACGGCGGCCGGGGGGCCTGCGAGGCGGCGCGCCTGTTCGGCCAGGGTCAGGTCGATCATCGCGGCGTGCACGTCGACGGCCGCGCCGGCCGGAACCGCGTCGGCGAGCGCGCGCAGGAAGGCGGCCATGCCTTCCAGGCGCTGGCTGAGCAGGTCTGCGCCCTGGGCCTCCTCCATCAGCTCCGCGTCGAGCGCCCCGGCGCCGGCCGCGAGGCGGGCGATGACCCGCTGCAGCTGGTCGCCGGTCCGCGCCAGGTCGGCGAGTTCGATGGCCGCCAGCCGCAGCGGCTCGGCGAACGGGCGAAAAGTCGGTGCGTCGCTCGACTGGGAAGGATTGGGCATTAGAACAGCTCCAGGGCGCCGGAGTCTTCCGGCGGCGGCGCGGCGGGCCGGCGCCGTTCGGCGGCGAACACTTTGGATTCGGCCGCGGCGAGGAAGACCTGGCGGGCGCGCCCGCTGACCGGCCAGTATTGGATGCGCCGGGCGCGATCACCGCGCAGCGAACCGCCGGCATGGGCGAGCCCTTCGTCGCGGACGAACTGCTCGGCGAACGCCGCGTTCTGTGAGCCCACGTCGGTCAGGCCGGTGATCAGCCGCCCGCCGCCGAACAGCTTGACCTCCAGCCGCTCGCGCCGCGCGCCCCGGCGCAGCAGGGCGTTCATCAAGAGCTCCATGGACTGCACGCCGTAGCGCAGACCCCCCTCAAGAAGATTGGCGCTGCCGCTGACGCCGGGCAGCAGGAAGTGGTTCATGCCGCCAACGCCGGCCACGGGGTCGCGCATACAGGCCGCGACGCACGATCCCAGGATCGTGGTCATCACCAGGTCCGGGTCGTCGGAGACCTTGAACTCCCCCTGGATCACGTGAACCTTGCGCGGTTCCATGACCACGCCTCGCTCCGGTTCAAAATCGGCGGCGGCTAGGCTCATTGCAGAGCGCCGAAGACCGCTTCGATCTTTTCGCGCAGCGTGGCCACGGTGAACGGCTTGACGAGATAGTTGTTGACCCCGAACTGCACGGCCCGCTGGACTAGGTCCTTGTCGGCCCGGCCGGTCAGCATGATGAAGGCGGTCTTCTGAATCGGCGGGTGCGCACGCACGGCGCGCAGCAGGCCCAGATCGTCCAGCTTGGGCATGTTGTAGTCTGAGATCACCAGCTGGATCGGCCTGTTGAGCATCTGCCGCAGACCCTCCTCGCCGTCGTTGGCTTCGAAGAAGGTGCGGAACCCGAGCTCCTGCAGGCCGCTGCGGACGAGCGAGCGGATGGTCTGCTGATCGTCGACATGAGGCAGTGAATGGACGCGGCGACGGGCATCAGGACTCCCCAGAGCGGTTGGTCAGTTGGCGGATAGCGGACGCGATCTTCTCAAGCGGCAGCTGGCGCTCGACGGCGCCGATCTCGAAGGCAGCGCGCGGCATGCCATAGACGACGCACGTCGATTCATCCTGGCCGAGCGTGCGGCCGCCGGCGTCGCGCAGCGCCAGCAGCCCGCGGGCCCCGTCGCGGCCCATGCCGGTGAGGATCACGCCGAGCGCACGGCTGCGCGCGGTGCGCGCGACGGAGTCGAACAGCACGTCCACGGAGGGCCGGTGGCCGCTAACCGGACTGCCCGGCGAGACCCGGCAGCGCAGCGTCGCCGAGCCGTCGATCTCGAGATGGCTATCCCCGCCAGGCGCCAGATAAACATGGCCCGGGATCAGTGGATCGCCGTCGCGGGCCTCGCTCACCTCGGCGGCGCAGCCGCGGTTCAGGCGCTCGGCGAAGCTCCTTGTGAAGGTCCCCGGCATGTGCTGGGTGATCACCGTCGGCGCACAGTTGGCCGGCAGGCGCCCGACGATCGACAGCAACGCCTCGACGCCGCCGGTGGATGAGCCGATCGCTACGATCTTGCCGTTGGGCGCGAAGGCGCCCTCCGGCGCCGCGGCGGTAGCGCGGATGCACTGCGGGCCACGCGGTCGGGCGATGGCGGCCGCGCGAACCTTCTCCGGCAGGGTGTCGAAGGTGCGCGGGTTCTCGGATGTCGGCTTGCAGACACAGTCGATCGCGCCGAGTTCCAGCGCCGCCAGCGTCGCCTCGGCGCCACGGCTGGTCAGCGTCGAGACCATCACCACCGGCATCGGCCGAAGCCGCATCAGCCGCTCGAGGAACTCGAGGCCGTTCATGTTCGGCATTTCGACGTCGAGGGTGATGACGTCGGGATTGAAGATCTTGATGGCCTCGCGGGCTTCCAACGGATCGGCGGCCTCGCCGACCACGGTGAACTCCGCGTAGTCGGACAGCGCCGCGGCGATCAGTTTCCGCATGGTCGCGGAGTCGTCGACGATCAGTACCCGGATCATTGGACTGGCCCCGCGCTGCGACGGTAGGCGGTGATGCCGGCCGGCTCGAAAGCCGCAGCGGCGGGCCCCGCGACGCGTTCAGAGTGGCCGATGTAGAGCATGCCATTGGCCGACAGCAGCGGCGCGAAGCGGCCCCACAGGCGGTGCTGCGTGGGGTCGTCGAAATAAATCGCCACGTTGCGGCAGAAGATCGCCTGGAAGGTTCCCTTCATGGGCCAGTCGCCGATCAGGTTGAGTTCGCGGAAGGTGATCAGCTCGCCGAGTTCCTCGGCCATCTGCACGTGGCCGGCGGCGCGCGACGGCCGTGTCCAGCGCTTGCGGTATTCGTCGGGTACGCCGGTCAGCAGGCCTTCGGCGTAGACACCCTCGCGGCCTTCGGCGACCACGTTGGGATCGATGTCGGTGGCCAGGATTCGCACGTCGTGCTGGGCCGCGTCAGGCATGGCGGCCAGAAGGGCCATGGCCATGGAATAGGGCTCCTGGCCGCTCGAACAGGCGGCCGACCACAGGCGGATCTTGCCGCCGGACCGCGCGCGGTCGATCAGGCTCGGCAGCAGCTTCTGGCGCAGGTCGTCGAAGTGATGCGGCTCGCGGAAGAAGCGCGTCACATTGGTGGTCAGGGCCGCCAGCATCCGCTGGCGCTCGTCGACGCCTTCATGGCCCGCGACCAGGGCGCAGTAGTCCTTGAAGCTCTGCAGGCCTAGCGCGCGCAGGCGCTTGGCCAGGCGCGAGTAGACCAGGGTCGCCTTGGCGTCGGGCAAGGCGATGCCGGCGTCGCCATGCACCATGGCGGCGATCTGGCGGAAGTCGCTTTCGGTGAAGACGAACTCTCCCTCGACCAAGGGCTGGGCGCTCACGGACGGTGGCGATCTGACGGCGGACGCGGTGCTCATGCCGCCTCCAGTTCGGCGTCGGGCAGCACGCGCTCGAGGCCGATCAAGCTGATCATCCGCCCGTCCATGGCGATCAGGCCGCGGACGAAGGTCTTGGCGGTGTCCGACGCTACGTCCGGCGTCGGCTGGATCACGTCGTCGGTGACCGAAAGTATGTCGGAGACCGCGTCGACCAGCAGACCCACGACCTGCTCGCCGATTTGGGCGACGATGATCACGGCCCGGTCACTGGTCTCTGAGCTGTCGAAGCCGAGACGCGCGGCAAGGTCGACGATCGGCAGGACGGCGCCGCGCAAGTTGATCACGCCACGGACGAAGCTCGGCGATTGCGGCAGGGCGGTCGCTGCTGTCCAACCGCGGATCTCGCGCACATCCATGATGTCGACGCAGAATTCCTGGGCGCCGATGCGGAACGAGATCAGCTCGCGGAGCGCGCCCGCGGTAGCATTGGTCTGGGTCATGAGGATCAGCCTGTTCCCGCCAGGCGCTTTTCAGCGCGGAGGGAGTCGGCGCCGCGGGACACCGCGACGATGGTGTCGATATCGAGGATCAGCGCCACGCGCCCGTCGCCGAGGATGGTCGCGGCGGCCACGCCCGGCACCTGCCGGTAGTTGGCTTCCAGCGACTTGATCACGACCTGGCGCTGGCCCTGGATGGCGTCGACCAGCAGGGCCGCGCGTTGGCCGCCCTCGCCTTCGATCAGCAGCGCCACCCCTTGCGTCGCCGGCAACGGCTCGGTGCGATAGCCGAGCGCCATGCCGACGTCGATCAGCGGCACATAGCTGTCGCGGATGGCGATCACCCGGGCGTGGCCGCCCAGGCTGTTCACGTCCGCCGCCTTGGGCTGCAGGGTCTCGATGATGGCGGTGATCGGGGTGACCAGGGTCTGGCCTTCCACCGAGACCACCATGCCGTCGAGCACGGCCAGGGTCAGCGGCAGGCTCATGGTGAAGGTCGAGCCCTTGCCGGGGCGGGAGGTAATGGCGATCCGCCCGCCCAACGCCTGGATCGAGCGGCGCACCACGTCCATGCCGACGCCGCGACCGGAGATGTCCGAGACCTCGCTGGCGGTGGAGAAGCCCGGCATGAAGATCAGGTTGTCGATTTCCTCGTCGGACATCGGCGCGTCGGCGGCGATCAGGCCCTTGTCGACCGCGATCTGCTTGACGCGTTCACGGTTGATGCCGCCGCCGTCGTCGGCGACTTCGATGACGATGCGGCCCGAGCGGTGGGCGGCGGCGAGCCGCACCTGGCCCTCGGCCGGCTTGCCGGCCTCGGCGCGCTTCTCAGGCGACTCCAGGCCGTGGTCGATGGCGTTGCGGATCATGTGGGTCAGCGGATCGGCCAGGCGTTCGATGACGGTTTTATCGACCTCGGTGCCCTCGCCTTCAGTGACCAGGCGGACCGGCTTGCCGGTCATGGCCGCGACCTCGCGGACCAGGCGCGGCATGCGCTGGAATACCGACTTCACCGGCTGCGCGCGGATCGCCATGACGCTGTCCTGAATCTCGCGCGTGAGCTGCTCCAGCTCATCGAGACCCATGGCGACGCCCGAGGCGCGCGCGAAGCCCGCTTCCATCACGCGCTGCGAAAGCATCGCCTGGTTGATCACCAGCTCGCCGACCAGGTCGATCAACCGGTCGACCCGCTCCAGGTCGACGCGGATGGTGGCGCCGGCCTCGGGCTTGCGATGCTGGGCGGCCGGATCGGCCGCGGCGGCTTCGGCCGGCGGCGGCGCGGCGCGTGAAGGCTTCGGCGCGGCCGACTCAGCTTCCAGCTCCGGCGTAATCTCAGGAGCGGCCGGGGGCGGCGCCTCCTGCAACTCGGCCAGCAGGGCGGAGATGTCGAGGTCGCCCAGGGGCGGTGGCGCGGAGCCGTCGCCCTCTGCGCCAACCGGTGTGATCTCCAGCTCGCAGTCGCCGTCGACAAATTCGAACACCTCGCGGATCGCCGTCTCGTCGGCATCGCCGATAACGGTCACCGTCCAGGCGAGATAGGACGCTTCCGGATCGAGGGCCTCCAGATCGGGCAGTTCGCTGGCGTCGAGTTCGACCGCGACGTCGCCCAGGCGGGTCATCTCGCGCAGCAGCAGGGCCGATTCATTGGCCTTTGCGTAGAGGTCGGCGCGCGGCTTGAAGCGCACTTGCCAACCGCCAGCCGCGGCGGGCGCTTCCAGCGTAACCGCGGCCAGGGGCTGAAAATTGAAGTCGCCCCAGTCTTCTTCGCTCTCGGCTTCCTCCGACGCGCCGTCCGGGCCAAGCGCCTTGAGTTCCTCGACAATGGCCGCGCTGTGGGCCTCGTCGGCCGTATCGCCGTCGCGCGCCGCGCGCACCAGGTCGGCCAGCACGTCAGCAGCGCGCAGCAGGGTCTTCAGCACCTCGTCGTTCGGCGCGAGCCGGCCCGAGCGCATCTCGTCCATCGCCGTCTCGAAGACATGGGCGAAACGGATCAGCGCCTCGAGGCTGAACGCTCCGGCGCCGCCCTTGATCGAATGCACGGCGCGGAAGACGGCGTTGATGGTCTCCGGATCGGTGTCGCCGTTCTCCATCGCCAGGAGACCGCTTTCCAGCTCGGCGAGTTGCTCCTCGCACTCCTGGAAGAATGTTCCGCGAATGGCTTCTAAGGGATCCATGAGTCTAGGTCCCGGTTCAGGCCGCGACGCGGCGGATCGCGTCCACCAGCTTCACGGGGTTGAACGGCTTGACGATCCAGCCGGTGGCCCCGGCCATCCGCGCGCGGTTCTTCTTCTCCGCGTCGCTTTCAGTGGTCAGCACCAGGATCGGAATGCCGCGGTTCTGCGGGTCTGATCGGACTTCCTCGATGAAGCCGAAGCCGTCCATGCGCGGCATGTTG
This sequence comes from Caulobacterales bacterium, assembly GCA_038213205.1. Taxonomy (GTDB): domain Bacteria; phylum Pseudomonadota; class Alphaproteobacteria; order Caulobacterales; family Caulobacteraceae; genus Phenylobacterium. Next base: position 13,151 of record JBBQTP010000001.1, on the reverse strand, counting down.
ATGTCGGTGACGATCACGTCGGGGGATTCGGCCGCCAGGACCTCCAGCCCGTGGATCCCGTCCTCGGCCTGGACGACGCGGTAGCCGACGTCGGTCAGGGCGAGCCGCAGCATCTCCCGCATTGTGCGGCTGTCGTCGACGGTGAGAACGGTCATGCTCATGGCTTCAGTCCTGAACGGGGGCGGCGGCGAGGGTCGGGCAGCCCATCAGGGCGACCGTCTCAGCGAACTCGGGCGACGGGCTGACCACCTCGATGAGATGGCCGTCCTGCGACCAGGTCGCGCGGGCGGCGAGCAGCACCTGAAGGCACTGGGCGCCAATCCGCCGGACCGCCGAGGCGTCGAGCGAAAGGGGGGTCCCCCGGGCGGCGAGCAACTGCGCTTTCAGGGGGGCTGCGGCAGTCAGATCGAGGCAGTCGGCCAGGATCAGGCTCGCCGCGCCGGGGGATTGGGACGTGTTCATAAGGGGGCCTAGAACTCGTCCCAATTGTCTTCGGCGGTCGCGTGGGCGGGAGCCGCCCCGCCACGCACGCCGACGGTCTTCATCGCCGCGACCGGAGCCCGGTTGGGCGTCGGCGCGTGGCTATGGGCGGGAGCTGGCGCGGAAGCCTTGGCGTCGCCCAGTTCGAAGCGGGCGATCAGCCGCGAGAGCGTGTCGGCCTCGCTGGTCAGCGCATGGCTGGCCGCGGTGGCTTCCTCGACCATGGCGGCGTTCTGCTGGGTCACCTGGTCCATCTGATTGACCGCGGTGTTGACCTCCTGCAGTCCGGTGGACTGCTCTTCGGCGGACGCCGCGATCTCAGTGACAACACCGTTGATCTGGGTGACCTGGGTCACGATCCGCTCCAGCACCTTGCCGGTCTCGCCGACCAGGCTGACGCCACGGTCGACCTGTTGGCTCGAGGCCGAGATCAACGCCTTGATCTCCTTGGCAGCGTCAGCGGAACGCTGGGCCAGGGCGCGCACCTCCGAGGCCACCACCGCGAAGCCGCGGCCGGCGTCACCCGCCCGGGCGGCTTCGACGCCGGCGTTGAGCGCCAGCAGGTTGGTCTGGAAGGCGATTTCGTCGATCACGCCGATGATCTGGCTGATCTGTTGGGCTGAGTTTTCGATCTCGCTCATGGCGGCGACCGCATCGCGGACCACCACGCCGGAGCGTTCCGCGTCAGCGCGGGCGGAGCCCACGGCGTCACGGGCTTCCTTGGCGCCCTCGGCGGTCTTGCGAACCGTCGCGGTGATCTGGTCGAGCGCGGCGGCGGTCTCTTCGAGGCTGGCAGCCTGCTGCTCGGTCCGTCGCGACAGGTTGTCCGACGCCTGGCTGATCTCGGTGGAAGCCGTGCGAACGCCGGCGGTGTTGGTGGCAACCTCGGAGATCGTGCTCTGCATCTGTTGCATGGCGGCGTTGAAGTCGGCCCGCAGCTTTTCGTAATGGGGGGCGAAGGCGGCGTTCAGCCGGAAGGTCAGGACGCCGGCGGCCAGGCGCTCGAGGCCCTGGGCTAGGCCCTCGACCACGTGGCTCTGCTCCTTGGCGGCGGCGGCGCGCTCGGCCTCGGCGGAGCGGCGCTCCTCCTCGGTGGCGCGGCGCTGTTCGGCGGCCTCACCCTCCAGGCGGATCTTCTCGATCGCCGCGTCCTTGAAGCTCTGCACCGCCTCGGCCATCCGGCCGACCTCGTCCTTGCGGCCGACAGCGGGGATCTCGACGCTGTTGTCGCCGGCGGCGAGCTTGCCCATCACGCCGGTCATGGCGCTGATCGGATTAGCGATCGCCCGGCTGAGCAGCCAACCCATCAGGACCGAGAGCAGCACCGCGACCACACCGCCGCTGACCAGAATGACCATCGACTGATTGATCGCCTTGGTCTGGGCCATGGCCCGTTCCGCGAGCTTGGCGGTCTCCTGGTCGTTGAATTCCTTCAGCGCTGCGCGCACGTCGGTCAGGCGGCCGGTCTTGGCGATGCTGGCCTGGTCGGCGCCGCGCTGGGCCGGATCGCGGCTGTGCGTGACCTGCTGGTCCTCTTCGGCATTGGCCGTATCGGCCGCGGCGCGGATCTTGCCTACGATCGCGGCGTCCTCGGGGGCCTTCTTCGCCAAGGTGTCGATGGCGGCCAGGTAAGCCTTTTGGTGGGTGGCGATCTTCTCCACGAACGACTCGTCGCCGCTGGCCACGAAGCCGCGCACAGCATTCTGACGTTCGACCAGAGTCATCAGGATGGCGCTGGTGGCGTTCAGTTGGCCGACGCTCTCGTCATTCTCGGCCACGGCGGATTTGATCCCCGTCACGGTGAGGAAGACGGCCACGCACATGACCGTCACGACGGTGACCACGGCGGCGAAGCCGAGGGCGAGCTTCTTAGAGATGTTCACATTGTTGAGGGTCATCGGGCGTCTCGAAAAGCGGTCCGGCCGGCTGGCGGGATTTCGCGAGAACTTTCCCATCCGCCCCTGAATTATGGGTTAATTGTGGGAAATTCAGCCCATAAATTTGGGAATTCAGGTGGCGGACGTCCTAGAAGCCGGGCTCGCCCGCTGCGACCAGCAGCACTTGGGCGGCCCCGGCCGGCGCGACCAGGGCATAGCCGGCGGCGGCGTCGAAATAGACCGAATCCCCCACGCCCAGCCCCAGCGGCGCATAGAGATGGCTGTGGAATTCCACCGCGCCGCTCAGCACCTGGGCGAAGGCTTCGCCCGGGTGGACCACCATCGGCCCGTGGCCCTCAAGGCTGGTCGCCGCCACGTCGAGCACCACGGGTGTAAAGCTTTTCGACAGCAGGTCGGCGGCGGCGCGGCGTCCGCCATTGGCCGCGATCCTGACCGGCGCCCCATCACGGACCCGGGTCACCGAGCGGCGGCCGGACGCGACCGGAGCGTCCTCGGCTTCGCGGGTCATCAGGCCTTCGAGGTCGACCTCCAGGGCGCTGCACAGCCGGATCAGCTTCTCGTAGTTCAGGGAATTCTGGCCGAGCTCGACCCGCGACAGGGTGGAGATCGGCACCCCGCTTTGCTCGCTGAGTTGCGCCAGGCTCCAGCCGCGCGCCAGCCTGAGCTTGCGGATGGCCGCCCCCGTCTTATCCGACATCCGCGGCCGCATACGGTCCGGCTCCCTAGCTTCGAAGCGGGCGAGCCTAGGGTGATTTCCGTCGCCGCGACAGGTGATCGGCTGGGCCCTGCCGCGATCAAAAAAATCGGCCCGTAGGGCCGGGCCGGTCGCGCGGCCGCGATCTCGCATTTCCTGACCTTGCATTAACCCGGCCAGTCAAGAACGCGCGCCTCGGTTTGCCGGGAGCCTTCAGGTCTCTCCGCCCAGCCACGAGACACAAGGAGGGGGATAACTCTTATGAAATCAACGACAACCCAGCTCGCAGCGGTAGTTCTCACCGCGGTGTTGACGGTCAGCGTCGGCTCGCACGCCGAGGCCAAGACCACCGCCAAGGCGCCCGCGCCGGTTGCGGCCACCGCTGCCGAAGTGGCCGAACTGCGCGCTCAGGTCCAAGCGTTGAAGGACCTGCTGGTGTCCCAACACCAGGCCAACCAACAGGCCGCGGCCGACGCCCAATCGGCCCGCGCCGCCGCCCAGGCTGCCGCCGACCGCGCCACGGCCGTGCAAGACCAGGCCGACAGCGCCATCAAGACCATCCCGGGCGAGGTGAAGACCGCCGTCGCCGCCGCCAAGCCGAAGCCCGGCTGGGAAGCCGCCACCACGGTCAGCGGCCGTATGTACTACGACCTCACCGACATCGAGCAGAAGAAGGACGGCGCCAAGGTTCCGGCCACCGGCGCCAGCCTCGACATCAAGCGCTTCTACGTGGGCATCGATCACAAGTTCAACGACACCTATTCGGCCAACGTCACCACCGATGTGGCCTATGTGGCCGCCGACGGCCTGACCCAGGTCTACCTGAAGAAGGCCTACCTGCAGGCCAAATACTCCGACGCACTCACCGTGCGCCTGGGCGCCTCGGACCTGCCCTGGGTGCCCTTCGCAGAGGAGGTCTACGGCTACCGCTTCGTCGAGAACACCGTCGCCGACAAGGACAAGTTCGCCACTTCCGCCGACTGGGGCGCGCACGCGCTCGGCAAGGTCGGCAAGGTGAACTACGCCGTCTCCCTGGTGAACGGCGCCGGCTACAAGAACCCCACCCGCTCCAAGGACATGGACATCGAGGCGCGCGTCTCGACCGCGTTCGACGGTGTGACCTTGGGCGCCGGGGTCTATTCCGGCAAGCTTGGCAAGGCGGTGCAGAACGTCGCCACCTTCCACACCGCCAACCGCGTCAATCTGATCGCGGCCTACGGCACTACCAAGTTCAAGGTGGGGGCGGAGTACTTCGCCGCCGAGAACTGGGCCAATGTCACCACCGTGGCCGCCGACAAGTCGGACGGCGTCTCGGTCTTCGGGAACTTCAATTTTACCCCGCAGATCAGCGCCTTCGGCCGGTATGACTCGGTCAAGCCGTCGAAGACGGTCAACCCGCACGAGAAGGAAGGCTACTTCAACCTTGGCCTCAACTACGAGCCGGCCAAGACCGTGGACTTCGCCCTCGTCTACAAGCGCGATGCGGTCGACAACGGCGCGCTGGCTACCTCCAACGGCACGATCGGCGGGATCCACAAGGGGACCTACGACGAGCTCGGCCTGTTCGGCCAGCTGCGCTGGTAGGCCTGCCAGAGTTGTAACTCGGGCGGGGCCGCCTCGGCGGCCCCGTTTCCGGTCAGTCGCCGGCAGACAGAATTGGCGGAGACAGACTCCGCCACAGATTTGCCGGCCTGGCGCTGTCTCGTCCGACCAGGCGATGGGCCTTGCCCTGGCGCAGGCTCATCGCCATTCTTGAGGGCCAGGAGACGCGCCCTGCCCAGGTTGACCACGTTTGCCGCCTTTCTCGCCGCGATCATGATGGTGATCGTGAGCCTGCCGGCGCGCGCGGCGGCTACGCCTTGCGATCCATGCCCGCCAGACTGCGCGATGATGGCGCAAATGCAGGCTACGGCGACGACGATGGGTCACCACACAACCGCGCCGGACAAGGGCGGCAAGACCGACAGCCCCTGCAAGCAGGGGGTTGTCTGCCAGATGGGCGCCAACGCGCCGGTCCTCGCAGAAACCTCAGTCGCAGTCTTTCTAACGGCCAACGCGGCAGACCTGTGCGCGACCTACAAGGAAGGCGGCCCCTCGCGTCCGCCCGACCGGGACCTGCGACCACCCAAGCAACTCTGACCCCCGTGTGACCCGGCGGCGCCTTGCCGCCGGCCTTGGCGCATGTGCGCTGTCAGCAGGAGTGTCGGAGCATGTCTCCTTTTCGATGGTTGCCGGCCCTGGCGGCCGGCGCCGCCCTGGCGAGCCCCGCCCAGGCTGGTCCTCTAACCTATGCGGCGGCGCTGGAGCGCGCGGTCGCCAGCGCGCCCAGCCTTGAGGCGACGCGCTTGCAGGCCGACGCGGCGCGGCAGGCCGCGCGGGCGGCCGGCGCGCTGCCCGACCCCAAGCTCAACGTCGCCGCCGAAGGCTTTCCGGTCTCCGGGCCAAACGCCGGCCACCCGAGCCGCGACGACTTCAGCGACTTCAGGATCGGCGTCACGCAAGACGTGCCGAACGCCGCACGTCGCCGGGCGGAGACCACGGGCGCACGCGCTGAGATCTCTCTGGCGGACGCCGGCCAACAGGCCGAGGCGCGGAAGGTGAAGGTCGCTACCGCCGTGGCCTGGATCGACCTGGCCTATTCCGAGCGCAGGCTGGCGGCGCTCGACCTGGTGCTCGCGAACCTCACACCCTTGTGGAAGGCTCAGCCTTCAGCGGTGGCTGCCGGCCGCCAGCGCCCTGCCCAGGCGCTCGCGCCAGTGCAGTTGCAAGCGTCGTTGGAGGATCGGCGAAGCGAACTTGCTGCGGCTGTGACCCGCGCCCGCGCCGACCTTAGCCGCTGGACCGCCGAGCCTGCGCCGAGCGCGGCCGGGGGTGCGCCCCATTACCTTATCGACGACACGACTCTGCGTGCCGCCTTGGTCGACAATCCGACCCTGCTGGTATCCGGCGCTGCCGTCCGGCGCGCCGAGGCGGCGGTTGACGCGGCTCGCGCTACCAAGCGCCCCGATTGGAGCTGGGAAGTCGGCTACCAACGGCGGGACCCACGGTTCGGCGACATGGTGATGGCCGGTGTGACCGTCAGCCTGCCGATCTTCGCCGGGTCCAGGCAGGACCCGCTGATCGCCGCGCGTCGAGCCGAGGCGTCGAAGGCCACGGCGGAGCGTGAGGACACGCGGCGGGGCCTTGCGGCCCAGCTCGACGGTGACCTCGCGGACCACCAGATGCACCACGACCAGTGGCAACGGACGCTGACAGTCGTGGCGCCGGCCGCTCAGCAGCGCGCAGATCTCGAAACCGCCAGCTATGCGGCAGGCACGGCGACGCTGGCCGATGTGCTCGACGCGATGACCGCGCTCGCCGACGCCAAGCTCACCGCTCTGGAGCGGGAGGCGATGGTGATGCGCGACGGCGCCCGGATCATGCTGACCTATGGGAGCGACCAATGACCCGCCGCCAGACCCTGTTTGCCAGTGGCGTGGCCGTCGCGCTCGCCGCCCTGGCCGGCTTCGGCCTTGGCCGAATGGGGAGCCACGCCCCGCCCACACTACCGGCACATGCTGCTGGCAACGCCCTCTATTGGTACGACCCAATGTACCCCGCCCAGCACTTCGACAAGCCGGGCAAGTCGCCGTTCATGGACATGCAGCTCAAGCCGAAATACGCGGGTGAAGCGTCTGACGCCGGGCCTGCGGCGGCCGTGCGGATCGATCCGGCGAAGACCCAGAACCTCGGCGTCCGCCTCGCCACCGTCGGGCGCGGCGCATTGCCGAGCGGCGTCACCGCCACCGGCGTCATCGACTTCAACGCCCGCGACGTGGCGGTGGTGCAGGCCAAGGCCGCTGGCTTCGTGCAACGGGTCTACGGCCGTGCGCCCGGTGATGTCGTGGCGGCTGGCGCGCCGCTCGCCGACCTGCTGGTCCCTGAATGGGCCGGGGCTCAGGGTGAATTCTTGGCGGTGACCCACACCGGGGACGCCGCGCTGATCCGCGCGGCGCGCCAAAGGCTGCAACTGCTAGGCATGCCCGCGAGCCTGATCGCGGCGGTGGAGAAGGACGGCCTTGCGCACAACATGGTCACCGTCTCCACGCCGACCGGCGGCGTGATCAAGACGCTGAGCGTGCGCAACGGGATGACCGTCACGGCGGGCGAAACCTTGGCCGAGGTGAACGGCGTCTCGCGGGTCTGGCTGAATGCCGCCGTTCCCGAAGCGATGTCCGGGCAGATGCGGCCTGGCGAGACCGCGACGGCCACCCTGGCGGCCTATCCCGGCGAGACCTTCAACGGTCGCGTGACGGCCATCCTGCCGCAAGCAGATGCGGCCAGCCATACCCTGACCGTTCGGCTGGAGTTGCCCAACCCCGGCGGGCTTCTGCGACCCGGCCTGTTCGCTACGGTGCAGTTCGGTGGGCTCTCTCAGCCGGCCCTACTGGTCCCCTCAGAAGCGGTGATCCGAACGGGCCGCCGCTCTCTGGTCATGCTGGCCCAACCCGGTGGCCGCTATGTCCCGGCCGAGGTGAAGACCGGACGCGAGGCCGGCGACCGGACCGAGGTCCTGGCGGGCCTTTCGGAAGGCGACAAGGTGGTGGCCTCCGGCCAGTTCCTGCTCGACAGCGAGGCGAGCCTGTCCGGCGTCGAGGCCCGACCCGTCGCCCGGACGGGCCCGGCTGTGGCTGCACCCAGCCTCTACGAGGGCGTCGGCGTCATCGAGCAGCTCAAGCCGGACGGCGTGACCATCTCCCACCAGCCGATCCCCGCGGTGCCCTGGCCGGCCATGACCATGACCTTCCGGCTCGCCAACCCGGCGTTGGCCCGAGGGCTGAAGGCCGGGGACCGCGTGGCGTTCGCCTTCGACCAGCCCACCGCTACGCCGACGGTGCGCCGAATCGGCCCGGCGGCTGCGCAATGATCGCCGCTCTCATCCGGGCGTCCGTGCGTGGACGCGTGCTTGTGCTGATCGCGGCGCTGGCCCTGCTTGTGGCGGGGGTGATGGCGGTGCGCTCGACGCCGGTGGACGCCCTGCCGGACCTGTCGGACGTGCAGGTCGTGATCCGCACCAGCTTCGCCGGTCAGGCGCCGCAGATCGTGGAGAACCAGGTCACCTATCCGCTGACTACCACCATGCTCTCGGTGCCGGGCGCGAAGACCGTGCGCGGCTATTCGTTCTTTGGCGACAGCTTCGTCTACGTGATCTTCGAGGATGGGACCGACCTCTACTGGGCGCGCTCGCGGGTGCTGGAATATCTGAACCAGACCCAAGGCCGCCTCCCGGCCGCCGCCAAACCCTCGCTCGGTCCCGACGCCACCGGGGTCGGCTGGATATACGAGTACGCGCTGGTGGACCGCACCGGCCGTCACGACCTGTCGCAGCTCCGCGGCCTTCAGGACTGGTTCCTGCGCTACGAACTGAAGACCCTGCCCGGCGTCGCCGAGGTGGCAAGCATCGGCGGCATGGTGCGCGAATACCAGGTGCTGATCGATCCGGCGAAACTCGCGGCCTATGGCGTCACCCATAGCCAGGCGGTCGAGGCCATCCAGCGGGCCAATCAGGAAGCTGGCGGCTCTGTGCTGGAGCTGGGCGAGGCCGAATACATGGTCCGCGCCTCGGGCTACCTGAAGACCCTGGACGATGTCCGCGCCATCCCGCTGCGCACAGCCGCCGGTGGCGTCCCCGTCACCCTCGGTCAGATCGCCACCCTCCAGATCGGCCCCGAGATGCGGCGCGGCGTGGCCGAGCTGAACGGCCAGGGCGAGGTGACGGGCGGCGTGGTGGTGCTGCGCTCCGGCAAGAACGCGCGGGCCACGCTGGCGGCCGTGAAGACCAAGGTCGAGGAGCTGAAGCGCAGCCTGCCAGCCGGCGTCGAGATCGTCACCACCTACGACCGCTCCGGCCTGATCGACCGGGCGATCTCCAACCTGACCCAGAAGCTGGTCGAGGAGTTCGTGATCGTGGCGCTGGTCTGCGGCCTCTTCCTCTGGCACGGGCGCTCGGCGCTGGTGGCGATCCTGACTTTGCCGCTGGGCGTACTGTTCGCCTTCATCGTCATGCGGTTCCAAGCCGTCAACGCCAACATCATGTCGCTGGGCGGCATCGCCATCGCCATCGGCGCGATGGTCGATGCGGCGGTGGTGATGATCGAGAACGCCCATAAGCGACTGGAGCGATGGGGCCACGAGCACCCCGGCGCAACCCTCGACGTCGACACGCGCTGGCGGGTGGTCACCGATGCGGCGGTCGAGGTCGGCCCGGCCCTGTTCCTCAGTCTCGTCATCATCACCTTGTCGTTCGTTCCGGTGTTTGCACTCCAGGCGCAGGAGGGGCGGCTGTTCTCGCCGCTGGCGTTCACCAAGAGCTACGCCATGGCCGGTGCGGCGATCCTGTCGGTGACCCTGGTCCCAGTGCTGATGGGCTACCTGATCCGTGGGCGCATCCCGGCCGAGCACGAGAACCCGCTCAACCGCTGGCTCACGTCGGCCTACCGCCCGGCCATCGACTGGACCCTGCGCCGGCCTCGGACGGTGCTGATCCTGGCGCTGCTGGCCTTCGCCACCACCGCCTTTCCGCTCACGCGGCTGGGCGGCGAGTTCATCCCGCCCATGGACGAGGGTGACCTGCTCTACATGCCGTCCGCCCTGCCGGGGATTTCGGTGGCCAAGGCGTCGGACCTGCTCCAGCAGACCGACCGCCTGATCCGCACCGTGCCCGAGGTGAAGACCGTATTCGGCAAGGCCGGGCGCGCTGAGAGCGCCACCGATCCCGCGCCACTGGAGATGTTCGAGACCACCATCCAGTTCAAGCCCCGCGACCAGTGGCGGCCCGGCATGACGCCGGAGAAGCTGGTGGACGAGCTGGACCGGACGGTGAAGATCCCCGGCCTCGCCAACGTCTGGGTCCCACCAATCCGCAACCGGATCGACATGCTGGCGACCGGCATCAAGAGCCCCATCGGCGTGAAGGTCTCCGGTTCCAACCTAGCCGATCTCGACCGCACGGCCGCCGCCGTCGAGGCAGTCGCCAAGCGCACGCCCGGCGTCTCCTCCGCGCTCGCGGAACGGCTCACGGGCGGGCGGTATGTGAATGTCGACATCGACCGCGCAGCGGCGGCTCGTTTCGGCCTCAACGTTGCCGATGTTCAACAGATCGTCTCCGGCGCCATCGGCGGGGAGACCATTGGCGAGACTGTGGAGGGCGTCGCGCGCTACCCGATCAATGTCCGCTACCCGCGCGAGCTACGCGACAGCCTGGAGGGCCTGCGCGCGCTGCCGGTCCTGACCCCAGCCGGCCAGCAGATCACCCTGGGCGCGGTCGCCAGGATCGAGGTCGCCGACGGACCGCCGATGTTGAAGACCGAGAACGCGCGGCCTTCCACCTGGGTCTATGTCGATGTGCGGGGGCGCGACCTCAGCTCGGTGGTGGGCGACCTCCAACGCGCTGTCGCCCGTGACGTGAAGCCGCCGCCCGGGGTTTCCATCGCCTACTCCGGCCAGTTCGAATATCTCCAGCGCGCGGCCGAGCGGCTGAAGTTGGTGGTGCCCGCCACGCTCGCGATCATCTTCCTGCTACTCTACGCCACGTTCCGCCGCCTGGACGAAGCCGCCCTGATCATGGCGACCCTGCCCTTCGCGCTGACCGGCGGCATCTGGGCGCTCTACCTGCTGGGCTACCATCAGTCGGTCGCCACCGGCGTCGGGTTCATCGCGCTGGCCGGGGTCTCGGCGGAGTTCGGCGTGGTGATGTTGATCTACCTCAAGCAGGCCCTGGCCGAGTGCGGACCAGACCCGAGCGGTGACGACCTCGCCGCCGCCGTGCGCGAGGGTGCGCTCTTGCGGGTGCGGCCCAAGGCCATGACCGTCGCTGTAATTCTGGCGGGCCTGGCCCCCATCCTGATCGGTCATGGAGCCGGCTCGGAGGTGATGAGCCGCATCGCCGCCCCGATGATCGGCGGCATGCTGACCGCGCCCCTGCTCTCGATGCTGGTGATCCCCGCCGGCTACCTGCTGTTGCGTCGCCGGCGCCCAGCCACCGTTTCCAAGTCTCAACCCCCAAGGAGCTGAACATGAGACCCCAAGTCCTGACGGCTGTGGCCGCCATCCTGGCGATGGCCGCCGCCGGGGCGGCCATCGCCGCACCGGAGAAGCCCATGGCCGACATGAAGGGCATGTCCCTGCCCGCCTCGGCCACCAAGACCGGCAAGGGCGTCGGCGTGATCACGGAGATTGATGCGGCGCGGTCGACGGTGACCATCAAGCACGACCCGATCCCCTCGCTCGGTTGGCCGGCAATGACCATGGGCTTCCACGCCAAGGCCCCGGCGCTGCTCAAGGGCCTGAAGGTCGGCCAGAAGATCGGCTTCGACGCCAATCAAGGCAACGGCCTGCCAGAGATCACAGCGGTCCGAAAATAATTCGGGTCGCGGGCATTCCAGCGTTTGTTGGGTTGGTTGATGCGTGGAACTTATCGAGTTGAAGAAATCCCTGTGATTTCAACAACCGATGGCGGAGAGGGTGTCCGCGGGAATAGCTATTTTCGACATTCACAGGCACTCACTTTTCTGCACTTAGCAATCTGATTCTATTGCCATTTCCAGATCCATCGATCACCGTCGTTTACGACCACTCCCTAAAAGCCACACCAAAAGTGGTGAGTTGAGTGGTGGGTAGAACCGACGAGGACGCGATGGGACTTTCGACGCTAGAGATCAAACACGCCAAGGAGGGACTGCATCCTGACGGTGACGGATTGTATCTCCAAGTCGGAAAGGGCGGCGCCAAGAGCTGGATCTTCCGCTACCAGGTGAACGGCCGCAGGCGGGCAATGGGATTGGGCTCGCTGGCAGACCTGAGCGTCGCCAAGGCGCGCGCGCAGGCCGAAGAACTGAAGGATCGAACTAGGAAGGGACGCGACCCCCTTGAGGAAAAGAGACAGGAAGCCGAGCACAAGGCGGTTGAGGAAGAGGCCCGGGTAAAGGAGGAAACCCTCGCAAAGGCCACGGTCCGTGAAGTCGGGGCCGACTACATTGGCGCGCACGAAGCGGGTTGGAAGAACGCCAAGCACAGGCAGCAATGGAAGAACACGCTCAAGACCTACGTCTATCCCAATATCGGTGATCTTCCGGTCAGCGCGGTCACGACCCAGCACGTCTTGGACATCCTGAACCCGATCTGGACGACGAAAGCGGAAACGGCTTCGCGCCTTAGGTCCAGGATCGAGCTGATCATCAGCTACGCCAAAGCGCGCGGTTGGTTCGTGGGCGAGAACCCGGCCGTCTGGCGCGGACATCTCGCGGCGCTGCTGGCCCCATCGTCCAAGGTCAAGCGCGTCAAGCACCATGCGGCGCAGCCATGGGCAAAGATGGGAGAGTTCGTAGCCAAACTTCGCGCTATGGAGGGGATTAGCGCCCGCGCGCTCGAGTTCACAATCCTGACCGCGGCGCGCTCGGGCGAGGTGCGCGGCGCTACCTGGAGCGAATTGGATCTCAGGAACCGTGTGTGGACCGTGCCGGCTGCGCGGATGAAGGCTCAAAGGGAACACAGGGTGCCTCTCTCGGCGTCAGCTGTGGCGCTCCTCAAGAAGTTGCCCACCCTGGAGGGAGAGCACCTGGTCTTCCCTGGCCCGCGCTCCGGAAGGCCTCTTTCCGACATGAGCCTATCGGCAGTTCTTCGCCGAATGGGACGCAAGGACATCACTGTTCACGGGTTCCGATCGGCCTTTCGCGATTGGGCTGCGGAGACCACGCTTCACCACCCGGACCTGGTCGAGTTCGCGCTGGCGCATACGATCGCCAACAAGGTCGAGGCCGCCTATCGCCGAGGGGACCTCTTAGAAAAGCGGCGCGAGCTCATGGAGGATTGGGCCGCATGGTGCAAGCGCAAGGGAAAGCCGAATAGCTAAGTGATTCTGCAAGGAGTTCTGCTCCGCTCGCAAGAGAGGCTGTGATTGTTGTGTCAATCGGCGTCCAAAAGGGACCCCCTATCGGCGTGCAATAGGGACCCCCTCGTGGGGTTCAGGATTGCAGTGACGAGCGCACCGTTCGCGGGGGTTGGGGCGTAGGGAGGGCGTAGCCCGACCGGAGGCTCAACCC